>DATGLL010000142.1:0-67491 GCA_035294145.1 Candidatus Dormiibacterota bacterium
GAGGGCAACCACGTCGAGCTCTCCGCCGAGATGGAGCGCTTCTACGACGACCGAGCCGAGTATCGGCCCCGCATTTGGGCGGTCGACCCCCGCACCGTCAACCTCTGGGGTCCGGTGGCCGAGCTGCGGCGGAACGTGTCCGCCTGAACGACGTCCGGAGGTCGCGACACCCTGGTGGGATCCGCTGGACCAAGCCTGGCCGTCGCGGCCGGCTGGCCCGACAAGAGGCGGAGACCGCCCGCCGCCGGACGGCGATGAGGGGATCGACCTCGACGTACGCCTGAGGCCGGCCATCGTCTTGACCCGGCTGAGCCCGTCGCGTCAGACGCGCACAGCTGCGTCATCGAGTGCTACCATCGGCGACACTCGTCCGCAGAGCATGGAAGTGATCGGGAAGCGGGAAAGGAGAGGGACAGCATGCCCAGGCAGGTCAACGGTCAGTGGATCTCCGACGACGGCCGGTGGCGATGGGATGGGCAAGCCTGGCAGCCCATCGAGGGCAGGCCCCAGCCATCGAGCGGCCCATCGCCGTCGCCGCCCCGTAGGCGGATCTCGGCAGGGTCAGTGCTTGGCTCCCTCCTCGTCGTCGCGATCGCGATCACCATCGCCACCCAGATCGGATGGTTGGTGGCGATCGCAGGCGCGGTCCTCGTCATCATCACCCTCGGCCGGTCCAACCTCCGGAGGTGGTCGGGCTGGCGACGATTGCCTGGGCTGTCCGGCTCTCAGCCCGCGGTGGCCTTCGCCGCCGTGCTGGCCTTGTACACCGTCGTGGCCCCGGTGACGATCTGGGGCATCGCCCAGGCGGCGAGCCACCCCAACGCCCCCCAGGTCAGCCACACCGCCGTGTCAACCCGGAACGGCAGCTCCCCCACCCCCGTCCCATCCACGACGCCCACCGTGGCGACCACGCCAACCCCCACCCCGGCCTCCCCGCCGCCGACTCCGACGCCCACGCCCCTTCCTGCGACACCGCCGCCCCCACCTCCCGCGTCCACCCCGGTACCCGCCGCGCCACCGCCTCCCGCGCCCGCAATGCCTGCCCAGCCCGCCACCACCTCGGCCAGCTGCCACCCGCTCAGCAACTCGGGAAGGTGCTACATGCCGGGCGAGTTCTGCCGCGCCTCCGATTACAACACCACCGGGGTGGCCGCCAACGGAGAGCCCATCGAATGCGTGAACAACAACGGCTGGCGGTGGGAGCCGTACTGATGCGAGCGTCGGAGGACGATCCCTGCCGAGGCGACCCATGAGCAGGACCGAGGCAGGGGGTGACCAGCCACGGGCGCCGGCCGGCCATCACCCCGGCCGCGCTCGCCTCGACCCGAGGATCCCCGTCGTCGCTGGCCGGCGCCCCGCGCCTAGACCGCCGCCTTCGCCTCGCGCATGTGGCGGGCCGAGCCGCTGAAGCGCACGGCCGTGATCTCGGCCATGATCCCGAGCGCGGTCTCCTCGGCCCCTCGGCCACCCAGGTCGAGCCCGATCGGCCCGTGGACGCGGAGGATCTGCTGCTGGGTGAAGCCCTCCTCCCGCAGGGCGTCGAAGCGGTTCTGGTTGGTCCTGCGGGAGCCGATGGCGCCGATGTAGCCGGCGTCGGTGGAGAGGGCGGTTCGTAGAGCAGGCATGTCGAACTTGGGATCGTGGGTGAGGACCACGATCGCGGTCGAGCGGTCGATGGTCATGCCCTTCAACGCCTCGTCCGGCCACGCGACCAGGATCTCATCCGCCTCCGGGAATCGCTCCCTGGTGGCGAACTTCGCCCGAGCGTCGACCACCGTCACCCGGTATCCCATCACCTTGGCCAGCCGGTGCAAGGGGATGGCGATGTGGATGGCCCCGATCACGACCAGGTGAGGCGGTCGGCCGAACGGCTCCTCGAACCAGCGGCCCTCGCGTCGGGGCAGCTCGAAGTCGGGCGAGCGCTCGACCACCTCCGCCTCTCCGGTCTCGAGGTCGGTGCGGAGCAGGAACGGCCGCTCCTGAGCGAGCAGGTCCGCGGCTCGGTCGTGCGCCTCCCCGGCCGGCTGCACGAAGACCTCGATGTGACCTCCGCAGGCCAGCCCGACCTCGAAGGCCACGTCGTCGGCCACGCCGTACTCGACCAAGCGGGGACGGTTCGTCTTCAGCACCTCCTGCGCCACCTCGAAGACCGCCCCCTCGATGCACCCGTTGGACACCGAGCCTGCCATTCGGCCGGAGTCGCTCACCAACATCCGGGAGCCGAGCGGCCTCGGGCTCGAGCCCCATGTCTCCACCACCGCGGCCAGGGCCACCCGCTCGCCCTCAGCCCGCCAGGCGCGATACTCCTGGAGCACGTCTCTCATCCCTGGTTCACCTCCTCGTCGGCGCCCTCCGGTCCAGGTTGGCCAAAAGTCGGCCGAGGTCGTCCAGCGCCTCCACGTTGTGCGCGGCCAGGAAGTCGTCGGTATGGGGCAGAGCAGCCTGCATGCCACGGGTGATCGGCTGGTAGCCCTCCGAGCCGAGCAGAGGGTTCAGCCAGATCAGGCGGTGGGCCATACGGCGCAGCCGGGCCAGCTCCGTGGAGAGGAGCTCGGGATCACCCCGGTCCCAGCCATCGCTGATGACAATGACGACCGCCCCGTGGCCCAGCACCCGACGGGCCCAGCGCCGGTTGAACTCGGCCAGCGCCTGGCCGATCCTGGTGCCTCCACTGAAGTCGTGGACCTTCTTCCCCACCTCGTCCAGGGCCTGGTCGATGTCGCGCCGGCGCAGCATGCGCGTGATCCGGGTGAGCCGGGTGGAGAAGACGAAGGTCTCCACCTGCTCACGACGAGCCACGGCATGGGCGAAGATCAGGAGGAGGCGCGTGTAGTGCTCCATGGAGCCGCTGACGTCGCAGAGCAGCACCAGCGGACGGCGCCGCAGGCGGGGCCGGCGATGCAGGAGACGCACCAGCTCCCCACTGGAGCGGATCGACTGCCGGACCGTGCGCCGCAGGTCGACTTGGCCTCGTCGTGCCGGCCGTAGGCGGCGCGTGCGACGCTCTGCCACCCGCCAGGGCGCCTGCTGGAGCAACCGCTTCACCTGCTCCGCCTCCTCCCAGGTGAGATCTTCGAAGTCCTTTTGGCGGAGCAGCTCCTCAGGGGTATAGCCGAAGCTGCTGGCGGGGACCCCGTCCTGCTCCGATTCCCGTGGGAGCTGGGCCTGGTTCATCCCCAGCGCTTGCAGCCAGGCCCGAGCGCGCTCGGGAGAGAGCGGCAGGGAACGCGTGCGGCCCGGCAACGCCCCTGCCCGGACACGGGGGTCGGGCGGGGTCCAGAAGATATCGAAGGCGGCCTCGAAGATGGGCAGCTCCCCCCGACGGCTGACGAAGCAGGCACGGAGGGCATCGCGGAAGGCGGCCCGATCGCGGATGTCGAGCAGGCTCAGGGCCTGGGTGGCGGTGGCCAGTCGCCCCGGGCCGGCGTCGAGCCCAGCATCATGCAAGAGACGTGCGAACGCCGCGAGGCGGGGCAGGAGGTCCGGTTCGCTCGCCACAACCGACTCCAAGCCTACGACCGGCCGTCAGGCCCCGGCCTGGGCCCGCTCGACCAGTTCCGGCACCGCCCGCCGCGCCCGCTCCAGGTCCTCCTGATACTTGAGCGCCGCGCCCAGGGTGGCGTCCACCAGCGCGGCGTCGATCTTGGTCGCCCCCAAGGCTGCCAGCGACCTTGCCCAGTCGAGCGTCTCGGCCACCCCGGGGACCTTGTAGAGGTCCAAGTCGCGCAGCCCGTGGACCAAGGCCGTGACCTCGCGGGCAAGCTGCTCACTCGCCTCCGGAGCCCGGGCCCGCACGATCGCCACCTCCTTCTCCAGGGTGGGATAGTCGATCCAATGGTAGAGACAGCGACGTTTGAGGGCGTCGTGGACCTCACGGGTTCGGTTGGAGGTGATGACCACGAAGGGCACCTGCCGAGCCCGGATCGTCCCTAGCTCGGGGATCGTGATCTGGAAGTCGCTCAGCAGCTCGAGGAGGAAGGCCTCGAACTCCTCGTCCGAGCGATCGATCTCGTCGATCAACAGCACGGGCGGGACCTGGTCATCGTTGTCGATGGCGTCGAGGAGCGGCCGGCGAAGCAGGAACTCGCGGCTGAAGATCTCCCGCTCGGCCTGGTGACGGTCGTCGCCCTCGTGGAGGAGCCGGATGTGGAGCAACTGTCGAGGATAGTTCCACTCGTAGACCGCGTGGGCCACGTCGATGCCCTCGTAGCACTGGAGCCGGATCAGCCGGGCGCCGAGGACCTCGGCCATGACCTTTGCTGCCTCGGTCTTCCCAACCCCTGCCTCTCCCTCGATGAGCAGGGGCTTGCCGAGCTTGAGCGCCAGGAAGATGGCGGTGGCCAGCGGCCGATCGCTGATGTAGCGATGCTCGCCCAGGCGAGCGATGACCGCCTCGATGCTGGTGGGAACGTTGGACAACTCGATGGTAAGGGTACCCCCTCATCGGCCCGGAGTCGGGGCCGGGGCAAAGGGAGGCCCGGCTGAGGTCGGGCCTCCCTCGCCAGGGCTACTGGGCCTGGAGGATGGCCCGCTTTGTGAGCACGCGGGCCAGGTGCTTCTTGTACTCCGGCGAGGCCCTCAGGTCACCGCTGGGCTCGAGGCCATCGGAGGCGTGCTCGGCCGCCTCCTCGGGTGACGCTCCTTGGGCCAGCGCCTGCTCCACGGCGTGGCAGCGCACGGCCGTGGGCCCACAGTTGGTCAGGCCGACCCGCCAGCTGCCGTCGTCCATGCGCTGGGCACCGGCGGCGACGATGGCCCAGTCGAAGAGGCGCCGGCGGAACTTGACATACCGATGGGGGCCCCTGGCCACCGGGAACACCACCTCGCAGACGATCTCGTCGGGCTCAAGCGGAGTCGTGAAGAGGCCCTGGAAGAAGTCCCGGGCGGCGAAGCGTCGACGGTCGGTGACCACCTCGGCGTCCAGCATGACGGCGATGGTCGGGTAGTCGCCGGCCGAGTCGGCGTGGGCGATCACCCCACCGATGGTGCCCAGGTTTCGCACCTGGTTGTCCCCGACCTCGTCGGCGACCTCGGCCAGGAGGGGCAGGTTTTCCCGGATGGTCTGGTTCCGTTGGATCTCAACGTGGCGGGTTAAGGCCCCGATGCGCAAGCGTCCGTTCTCGAGCACGACGTAGTCCAGCTCGCGCACCCCGTTGATGTCCACCAGGGCCGAGGGCTGGGCCAGGCGCAGGCGCATGAGGGGGATCAGGCTGTGACCACCGGCCAGGACCTTGGCGTCCTCGCCGTACCGTCGCAGCAGCTCGCCCGCCTCCTGGACGGTCGTGGCGCGAGCGTACTCGAACGCAGCAGGGATCATGCCTTGGCCTCCTGCATCAACTTCCAGATCCGGTCCGGGCTGGCCGGCATGTCCACGTGCGCGATGCCGAGCGGGGCCAGGGCATCGCAGATGGCGTTGATGACCGCCGCGCTGGCGGCGATCGTCCCCGCCTCGCCGATCCCCTTCACCCCCAGCTCGTTGGTGGGCGACGGGGTGACGGTCCGGTCCAGCGTCATGGGCGGCATCTCGTTCGCCGTCGGCACCGCGTAGTCGAGCATGGTCCCCGTCCTCAGGGTGCCGTCCTCGGCGTACACCACCTCCTCGTAGAGCGCCTGGGCGATGCCCTGGGCGACCCCTCCGTGGATCTGCCCCTCCACGATCATGGGGTTGATCACGTTGCCGCAATCGTCCACGGCCACGTAGCGCAGGATCTTCACGTCTCCGGTCTCCCGGTCGACCTCGACCATGCAGACGTGAGCACCGAACGGCCACACGAAGTTGGAGGGATCGTAGTACGCCACCGCCTCCAGGCCGAGCTCCATCCCCTCCGGCAGCCCCGCCCCGTAGGCCGCGAAGGCGATCTCCTGAATCGACTTGCGCCGCTCAGGGCTGCCCTTGACGTAGAAGTGGCCCTGGTCGAAGACCACGTCCTCCTCGGCCGCCTCCAAAACGTGGGCGGCGATCCTCCTCGCCTTGTCGCGCACCCGCTTGGCCGCGGTCAGGAGCGCCATGCCCCCGACCGCCAGCGAGCGGCTGCCATAGGTGCCGTACCCGAACGAGGGACCCTCGGCGGTGTCCCCGTGCCGGATCTCGACCTGATCGTAGGGGATGCCCAGGGTGTCGGCCACGATCTGGGCGAAGGTGGTGTCATGACCCTGGCCGTGGGAGTGGGTGCCCACGTAGCAGGTCACCGAGCCGGTCGGGAAGACCCGAACCTGGGCCGACTCGGTCAGCGCCATGCCACCGGTGGCCGGGGCGGTGGCGGCGCTGGGGCCGAAGCCGCAGATCTCGATCCAGGTCGAGAGCCCGACACCCAGCAGCCGACCCTGGGCTCGGCCCGCCTCCTGCTCGCGCCGGAACTGCTCGTAGCCGGCGATCTGCAGGGCTTTGTCCAGCGCCCCGGCGTAGTTGCCGGAGTCGTAGACCAGGCCGAACGGGTTGGTGTGCGGGAACTCGGTGATGAAGTTCTTGCGCCGGACCTCGGCCGGGTCCATCCCAATCTCCCGGGCGAAGCGGTCGACCATCCGCTCGACCAGGTGGGTGGCCTCCGGCCGCCCCGCGCCCCGGTAGGGGTCCGTGGGCACCTTGTTGGTGAGCACCCCGACGGTGCGGGACGCCACCTGCTTCCACACATAGGCGCCGGGCAGCAGACAGGCGCAGGCCTGGAAGGCGCCGAAGGTGCCGACGTAGGCGCCGATGTCCAGGTACTGCGTGATCCTGAGGCCGAGCAGCTTGCCGTCACGGTTGCCGGCGATGGCCACGTCGTAGTACTGCCCTCGACCGTGGGTGGCGTTCTGAAGGTTCTCGGTCCGGCTCTCGGTCCACTTGACGGGCCGGCCCAGCAGCTTGGCCGCCGCCGGGACCAGGTAGTCCTCGGGGTAGGGGCTGATCTTGCTGCCGAAGCCCCCGCCGACGTCGGGGGCGATGACCCGGAAGCGGCTCTCGGGGATGCCCAGGGCACCGCCCACGAAAAGCCGGATGAAGTGAGGGCTCTGGCTGGACATCCAGACCGTCATGGTCTCGTCCCCGGGGTGCCACTCGGCCAGGATGGCCCGTGGCTCCATGGGGGTGGGGGCCAACCGCTGCTGGTAGATGCGCTGCTCGACCACCACCTCCGCCTCGGCGAAGGCGGCGTCGGCGTCCGGGCTGAAGGTGAGGTCCCAGCCGATGTTGTCCGGCCCCCCCTCGTGGACGGTGGGGCTTCCCGGCTGCATCGCCCGCTCGATGTCCATCACCGCGGGCAGCGGCTCCCAGTCGACCTGGACCAGCTGGGCCGCGTCGGCGGCCTGGTAGCGGTCCTCGGCGATCACGACCGCCACCGGCTCGCCCTGGAAGCAGGCCTCGCGCTCCACGATCGGGAAGCGCTCGGGGGCCTGCTTCTTCTCGGGCACGAAGGCCGGGGCGACCGGCATGACGCCGGCGATGACCGGCTTGAAGTCCGTCGCCGTGAGCACGGCCACCACGCCGGGGGCCTGGCGGGCGGCGGAGACGTCGATGGAGCGGATGCGGGCGTGCGCGTAGGGGCTCCGCACCACCGCCATGTGGGCGGTGTGGGGCCGCACGAAGTCGTCCGTGTAGCGTCCCTGGCCTCGCACCAGACGGGGGTCCTCCCGTCGATGGATGCGAGCGCCGACCATGGTGGTGATCGCCATGTCCTACTCTCCAGCCGCCCCGACAGCGGTCGCTCCCGCCATCTTGCGGGCGGCGCTCTGGACCGCCTTGACGATGTTCACGTACCCGGTGCAGCGGCAGAGGTTGCCCTCCAGGCCCTTGCGGATCTCCTCCTCGGTCGGGTTCGGGTTCTGATCGAGGAGGTAGGCCGCGGCCATGATGAAGCCAGGCGTGCAGTAGCCGCATTGCAGCCCGTGCTCGTCCCAGAAGGCCTGCTGGATGGGGTGCAGGGTCCCATCCGGGGCGGCCAGGCCCTCGATGGTCCGGATCTCGTGGCCGTCGGCCTGGACCGCGAACATGGTGCAAGACTTGATGGCCTTGCCGTCGAGCAGGACCGTGCAGGCCCCGCACTGGCTCGTGTCGCACCCGATGTGCGTCCCGGTCAGGCCCGCCACGTCTCGGATGTAGTGGACCAGCAGGAGCCTTGGCTCGACCTCGTCCTCCCGCTGCTTGCCGTTGATGACGACGGAGACCCTGTGCTTCATGCAGCTCCTCCAGGATTCAAGACCGCCGAGAGATGACCGGCAGGGCACGTTGCCGTGTCGGAGCCGGAGACAACATCACCCGTGACATCACCTTAGAAGTCCCACCGCTCACTGGGAAGTCCCACCGTCCGCTGTCACGTAGCGCGCCGTCAGTATATTCAGGAGCTGGTGACACTGGCCCGTTCTGAACTGCTGACGGAGCCGGCCGGGCGGTCTGCCCGGGGGCGGCGGCCGCCGACGGCCGGCAGCCACACGCCATCGCCGGAGGCCGAGTCCCGTCCGAGGGCTGGACGATGACCCCTGCCGAGGCGAGGGTGCGCATCCGACAGCGGTCGGGTCTGAACGCCTTCATCTCCCTCACCGACGAGGACGGCCAGGGGCCGGTGGTGGCGGTGAAGGACCTGGTCGACGTCCGGGGCACGGTGACCACCGCCGGCTCCCGGCTCCTGCCCGCCGTGCCCGCCGAGGACGACGCGCCGGTGATCGCGCGCATGCGGCAGTTCGGCTGCGTCGTGATCGGAAAGACCAACCTCCACGAGTGGGCGTTCGGGCTCACCAGCGAGAACCCCCACTACGGCCCCGTTCGCAACCCCCTCGACCCGAGCCGGGTCGCGGGCGGCTCCTCGGGTGGGTCGGCGGCGGCGGTGGCAGCTGGCCTCTGCGACTGGGCGCTGGGCACCGACACCGGCGGCTCGATCCGGGTTCCCGCGGCCCTCTGCGGCGTGGTCGGCTTCAAACCCACCGTGGGCACCGTCGACACCGAGGGAGTCGTCCCGCTGAGCCGCACCCTGGACACGCTGGGGCCTCTGGCCCCTGACGTCCGGGGCGCGGCCCGGGCCTTGGAGATGATGTCCGAGTTGACCGGCCTGGTCCCGGAGCGGATCCCACCACGAGAGCGATTGCGGATCGCCGTGCCCGAGGGCTGGGACGACGATCTCCGACCGGAGATCGAGCTGGCCTGGCGGGCGGCAAGCGAGGGGCTGCCCCGGATCCCTCTGCCGGAGCGAGGGCGCCTGGTCGACTGCGGCCGTACGATCCTGTTCGCGGAGGCGGCGGCCTTCCATCGCCGTCGGCTGGAGCGCCACGCCGAGGGGTTCGGGGCCGACGTCCTGGCCCTGCTCCGACAGGCTCAGCAGGTGAGCCGGGAAGAGTACCGGGCGGCGCTGCTCGAGCAGTCGCGTCTACGGCTTGAGGTGGAGGCCGCCATGCAGGACTGGGACGCCCTGCTGCTCCCCGCGACCCGTGGGCCTGCGCCCCGGATCGGAGCTGCCCACGATCGTGGCTTGCTCTCCGACACCACCCGGCCCTTCAACACCACCGGGCAGCCGGTGATCGCGCTTCCCGCCCCGCTCCCAGACGACGCCGGGCTGCCGGTGGGCGTGCAGGTGGTCGGCCACTTCGGGGAAGAGGGGAGGCTGGTGCAGGTGGCCTTGGCGCTCGAGGCCGCCTTCGCCGCCCGGCGCGCCTCCGCCGCGGGAGGCGAGACGCCCATTCCCCACCGTCCCGAGCAGGACCGCCCACCCAGATCAGAGGCGGCCCAAAGGCCAGGATCCCTCTAGAATCAGGCCACCTCGCCAGGATGGCCCGAGCGCCGGGGGAGCAAGGCCCAGGGAGCTCAAGAACGTCAGCCCGGGGAGGTTCACAGGAGGGGAGGCCGTGAAGCGGAGAAGCCACGTGGCGAAGCGATCCATGCCGTTCGTCGTCGCCGGCGCCTTCGTTCGCGACCCTGGCCAAGCGGTCCCGCCCAAGGCTGGGGCATCCGCCCCATCGAGCCGGAGCGATGCGCCCTAACGCAGGGGCGGCGAGCGGGGAAGCGGTGCTGGAGGCGCAGGGCCTGACCCGTCGGTTCGGCGGGGTGGTGGCGGTGGACGACGTCTCGGTCCGGGTCGGGGCCGGCGAGCTCGCCGGCGTCATCGGTCCCAACGGAGCCGGCAAGTCCACGCTCTTCCACCTGATCGCCGGCCACCTCCGACCTCACCGCGGTCGGATCTCATGGGTCGGGCAGGACATCACCCGGCAGCCCCCGGAACGACGGGCCCGGCTCGGCATCGCCATCGCCTTTCAGGCGGTGCGCCTCTTCCGGGGCATGACCGTGCTGGAGAACGTCATGGTGGGGGCGCACGCCTGGACCCACCACGGCTTCTGGGAGGCGTTCCTACGGCTGCCTCGGCACCGGCGTGAGGAGCGGGAGATCCGGGCCTCGGCCGAGCGGGCGCTCGCCCGGACCGGCCTTGAGGAGACGGCCGGCCGTCTGGCCGAGTCGCTTCCCCTCGGCCAACAGCGCACGGTGCAGATCGCCCGCGCCCTCTGCGCCAACCCTCGTCTCCTGCTCCTCGACGAGCCGGCCTCGGGGCTGCGGGCCGGGGAGCGAGAGCGGCTGGCGGAGCTCCTGCGGGGACTCGAGCAGGAGGGGCTGTCCATGCTGCTCGTGGAGCATGACGTGGCCTTCGTGACCGGCCTGGCCAACCGGATCACCGTGTTGGACCATGGTCGCGTGATCGCCGAGGGGCCGGCGGAGCAGATCCGCGACGACCCCGCGGTGATCACCGCCTACCTGGGCCGAACTCGGGAGCGTGCCAACGGTGCTTGAGGTCGATAACCTGGTCGTCCGTTACGGGCAGGCCACCGCCCTGGACGGCGTCAGCCTGCGGGTCGAGCGGGGCGAGATGGTGGCCCTGGTCGGCCCCAACGGAGCCGGCAAGTCCACGCTGCTCAACACGATCTCAGGGTTGATCACGCCGGCGGAGGGGAGCTACCGAGTGACGGGCAGGCTGGCCCAGGTGCCGGAGGGCCGGCAGCTCTTCGCCAACATGACGGTCGAGGACAACCTGCGGCTGGGCGCTTGGCGGGTTCGAGATCGGGACTGTCGTCGCATCTACGACCTCTTCCCGCAGCTCGGGGGGCTCCGCCACCGGCTGGCCGGGACGCTGTCCGGGGGTGAGCAACAGATGGTGGCCGTGGGTCGGGCCTTGATGGCCCAGCCCGACCTGCTGGCCGTGGACGAACTCTCGCTGGGCCTGGCGCCCCGGGTGGTGGACACGCTGGCGGAGCACCTGGTCCAGCTCAATCGGGAGACAGGCATGGCCATCTTGCTGGTTGAGCAGAACGCTCGCCTCGCCCTCGAGCTCTGCCCTCGAGCCTACGTGCTGGAGGCGGGCCGAATCGCCGTCAGTGGCACCTCCGAGGAGCTCAGCCGGACGGCGGCGGTGCGGGCCGCCTACCTGGGCGGTGCGGCGGACGAGATCGTGGGGTCGCCGAACCAGCCATGATCGGACGAGATCGGGGTCGGCCGGCGCCATGACCTTGTTCCTCCAGTACGCGCTCAGCGGGGTCGCCACCGGCTGCACGTTCGCGCTGGTGGCCACCGGCTTCGTCGTGATCTATCGCGTGTCACGGGTGGTCAACTTCGCCCAAGGCATCTTCGCCGTGATCGCCGGCATGGCCACCTCCTCCTTGCTCTCCCGAGGCGTGCCTCACGGCCTGGCTGAGGCCCTGGCCGTGGTCCTCGCCGCCCTGGTAGGGCTGGTGGTGGGCATCATCGCCCTTGGGCGTCGGGGGACGCCTCCGCTCGCCTCCCTGATCATCACCCTCGGCTTGGGCATCGGCTCCTACGCCGCGATCATCATGGCCTGGGGTGACCAGCCGGTCTCGTTCACCGGCCTGCCGGGCCTGGCCCGAGCCGGCGGGGTGAGCATCCAGTACCAGTTCCTGCTGGTGGTGGTGGTCACCGCCATCACTTTCGGTCTGCTGAGCCTGTTCTTCGACCACACCTACCTCGGCAAGGGGCTCACCGCCTGCTCCAGCAACCCATACGCGGCACGGTTGGTGGGCATCGACGTCCACCGCATGGGGCTGCTGGCCTTCACCCTCGGAGGCGCGCTGGGAGGGCTGGCCGGGGTGCTCATCACCCCCCTCCAGCCGGTCTCCTTCGATTCCGACGTGGGCATCGCCATCAACGGCTTCGCGGCCGCGATCTTCGGCGGCCTCCTGCGCCCGGGCACGGCCCTGGTCGGGGCCCTGGTGCTGGGGGTGGCCGAGGCCCTGGTGGCCGGCTACTACCGCGCTTCCTTCGAGAGCGGCGTCGCCCTGGTGGTCATGCTCGGGCTCATGGTCTGGCAGGCCAGCCGGCGCTCGCCCGCGGTCGAGGAGGAGATGGTGTGAACGTCCTCCGACGCCGCTCCCTGGCTTTCTGGGCTGGCCTGGCCGCGGCCGTGGCCTCCCTGCTCACACCCATCGCCCTCGACGACTCCCAGCTGACGGTGTACGTGTTCATCGGCCTCTCGGCGATCGTGGTGGCGGGTCTCTCCTTGCTCATGGGATTCGCGGGGCAGGTCTCGCTCGGGCAGGCCGCCTTCTACGCCATCGGCGCCTACACCGCGGCCATCCTCACCCGGATGCTGAACGTGCCCACGCTGCTCTCCCTGGCCATCGCCACCGCCTTCACCGGCGCCGTGGCCATGGTGGTGGGGCTGCCGCTCCTCCGGTTACGCGGTCACTACCTGGCCTTCGCCACCCTGGCCTTCCAACTCATCGTCCTCTCGGCGATCGGGGAGTTCCGGGGCTTGACTGGGGGCGACACCGGCATGCCGGGCATCCCCACCCTCTCCATCGGGCCCCTTGCCATTCAAGGTCAGTACCGGACCTTCATCTATGCCTACGTCACCTGGGTATTGGTGGCGGCGGTGATGCTCCTCAACCGGAACCTGGTGCGCTCGCGACCAGGCCGGGGGCTACGGGCGCTCGCGACCAGCGAGGCAGGGGCGCTGGCGGCCGGGGTGCCGGTCGTCCGCTACAAGCTCCAGGTCTTCGCCCTCTCGGCTGCGTACGCCGGACTCGCCGGCGGGATCTACGCCTTCTTCGTGAGCTACATCGCGCCGGGCTCGTTCCCGGTGCTGCTGTCGGTCCAGTTCCTGATCATGGCCGTGGTCGGAGGTCTCGGTTCCATCTGGGGGTCGACGGTCGGCGCCACCGTCGTCTACCTCCTGGTCCAGCTCCTGCAGAGCCTCGGCACCGGGCCTGGCCTCCCGCTCCAGCTCCCGGCCATCCTCTCCTACGCCGTCTACGGCCTGGTGCTGGTCCTGATCATGCTCTTCCTGCCCCAAGGCCTCTTGCCTGCCATCCAGGGCTGGATCTCGTCCCAGCGCGCCATCTCCGCGGTCGAGGCTCCAGCCCGGTCGACGCCGCTGGACTGAGCGCTGCGGAGGAGGGCTGAGACCGACCGCGGCCGTGGGCGGGCCCAGGACCGGAGCGCACGGGCACCGGCCCCGAGGACAGGGCGAGGAGCCTTGAGCCACCGGCCCCCGAAGCGGGGGCCGCGCTCGGGCGCCAGGCCCTCCCTCCTGGCGGCAACCCGGGCCGACCGCGGGCGAGCCGGGACGCCGCTTGCGCGCGCCCAGCTGGCCGGCCACCAACCACGACGGTCGCGGTCGTCGAGCAGGCGCGAGTCGGCGCCGAGGACGAGGGCGAGCGGGCCCACGAGCAGGAGGAAGAGCAGCACGGCGACGGTCATCACCTGGCGATGATGAGCGCCCCCCACCGATGCGAGCAACGCATCGTTCCTCATAATCCAATCGGGATGCTCGATCGCTGGGCCGACCTCCAGCTGCGCCACCTGCTCGCGCTCCAGGCGGTGGCGCGGGAGGGCTCGTTCTGGGCAGCAGCCGACCTGCTCGACTGCAGCCAGTCCACCGTCAGCCAGCGGATCGCCACCCTGGAGCGCATCGTGGGCGAGCGCCTGGTGGAGCGCACGCGGGGGCGGCGGCCGGCCGGCCTGACCGAGGCGGGGCAGCGTTTGCTGCACCACATCGAGCCGATCCTGGCCCGGGCCGAGGCCGCCCGCGCCGACTTCGCCGCCTTCTCCAGCGGGGCGGCTGGGCGCCTGCGGCTCGGCATCTACCAGAGCGCAGGGGCGAAGATCCTGCCGGCGCTGCTTCGCGAGTACGCCACGGCCTGGCCAACGGTCGAGATCGGGCTCACCGAGACCTGGCTGGACGACCAGCTACTGGAGGCCTTGGAGCGGGGAGAGCTGGATCTGACCTTCGCCTTCTCCCCCCTCCCGCCGGGCCCGTTCGCCGCCGTCCCGCTGCTCGAAGACCCGTATGTGCTCCTGGTCCCGGCCAACTCGGAGCTGGCCTCCAGGCCGCCCTCGGCCCGTGACCTCCAGGAGCTTCCTCTGATCGGGTTCCGACGCTGCCGCATCATCCAGCACATGGAGGGCCAGCTTCGGGCCCACGGGGTGAAGCCGGCGTTCATCTTTCGCTCAGACGACAACGCCATCGTGCAGGCCATGGTGGCGGCCGGTCGCGGCGTCGCCGTGGTCCCCTTCCTCACGGTCGAGCGCGATGACCCCGGGGTCAAGGTCCTGCCCCCCTCGCTCCCCCTCTCGCCCCGCATCGTCGTGCTGGCCTGGCACCGGGACCGCTACCAATCCCCGGCCGCCAAGGCCTTCGTGGAGACGGCCAGGCAGGTCTGCGCCGACCTGCAGGAGGCACTCCGAGCAGCGGTGCCGGTCGAGGCGGCCACGGAACGGGGGCTGGGCTGACGGGAACGGCCAACCCCCGACCCAGCGGGCCAGCGCCCCGGCTGGTGGGCACGGTGCTGCTCGGCACCTTGCTCAACCCCCTCAACTCCTCGATGATCGCGGTGGCCCTGGTCCAGCTCCACCAGGACTTCCGGGTCGACCTGTCCACCGCTTCTTGGCTGGTCTCAGGCTTCTACCTGGCCGCCGCCGTCGGCCAGCCGGTGGCCGGGCGCCTGGCCGACCTGTTCGGGCCACGCCGCATCTTCTGCGCAGGCCTGGCCCTGGGTGGCACCACCAGCGCCCTGGCTCCGTTGGCTCCGAGCTTCGCGTGGCTGGTCGTGGCGCGAGTGGTCCAGGCGATCGGCACCTCAGCCGCCTTCCCTGCCGGTCTGGCCCTGATCCGTCGGAACGACGCCGGGGGACGGACGCCGGCCGGGGCGCTTGCCGCCCTCTCGGTCGCCTCCAACGTCAGCGCCTCGCTGGGGCCAGCCCTCGGCGGTCTCCTGGTCAGCTCCGGGAGCTGGCGGGCCATCTTCCTCGTCAACGTGCCCATCACCCTGACCGGTCTGCTCCTCAGCGCGCGCTGGTTGCCGGCCGACCCCTGGCTCCGTATCGACTCGGGGCACCCCGCAGGGCGGTCCTGGGGATGGTCCCGGGCCTCGGCGGTAGTGGCAAGGCTGCGGCGGATCGACCTCCCCGGCGTCGCGCTCTTCGCCGGCCTGCTCGTGGCCTTGCTCGCCTTCCTGCTCTCAGCATCGACCCGGCCGGTTTGGCCGTTGCTGCCTGCCGCCGGGCTCGCCGCCGGCCTGCTCGGCGTTCGTGAGCTCCAGGCCACCGAACCCTTCGTGGACCTCCGCATGCTTGCGGCCCACCGGCGCCTGATCGGCGTCTATGCCCAGTTCGCGGCCGTGAACCTGGTCTTCTACTCGATCTTCCTGGGCCTGGCGGTCTGGCTCGAGCAGGTGCGCAGGCTGGATCCCGGGCAGACCGGCTTGGTCATGCTGCCCTTGACCGCGTTGGCCGTGCTGGTGAGCCCCCTGGCGGCGGGGCTGATCCGGAGGGCCGGCGCCCGATCCTCGCTGGTGATCGGCTCCACCACCCTGACCCTTGGATGCCTGCTGCTGCTCCTCTTGCAACCGGCCACCCCCATCCTCGTCCTCCTGGGCGTGGGTGCGGTGCTGGGGCTGCCGACCGGCTTCAACAACCTCGGGCTCCAGGCAGCGCTCTACGAGGCAGCGCCGCCGGAGGCCATCGGGGCGGCGGGGGGACAGTTCCAGACCTTCCGCTACCTCGGCGCCATCCTCTCCACCAGCCTGCTCGGGACCGTGTTCGGCCAGCCCGGGGCGGGCCCACGGCTCCAGCTGCTGGCGCTGGGCCTAGCCGCCATCAGCGTCCTCCTCGTCGTCGCCGCAGTCCGCTTCCCTGGCCGCTCCCCCCGGATGGCCGCCCCCCGAGCCTGACCGCGGACGGAGGCGGTCACGACCGCCACCGGCCCGGCCCCGGTCCTACACTGCGAACGTGACCTACCGTGTCGCCTGTTTGAGCCCGTACTCGGAGGAGACCGTCCGCTCGCTCTTCCGAGGCGCCTACGAGGTCGAGGTGGCCTTGGCCCCACCCCCGCCGGCTCCCGAGGCCTTGCCCGACCTGCTCCGGGAGGCGGATCTGGTCCTGGGCGACAAGCGCCACCGGCACCGTCTCGATCGATCGGTCCTGGCCATCATGTCGAGGTGCCGGCTGATCCAACAGCCGGCAGCGGGGTTCGACACCATCGATCACCGGGCGGCGGCCGAGCTGGGGATCCCCGTGGCCAACGCTGCCGGGTACAACCGGGACTCGGTCGCCGACTGGACGATCATGGCCATCCTCACCCTGGTGCGCCGGGGGGCCGAGGCCGACCGGCGGATGCGGCGCGGGGAGTGGCCCCCAAGCGAGCTGTGCGGCCGGGAGCTGGGAGCTCTCACGGTCGGGATCGTGGGCTTGGGGAACACGGGCGGCGCGGTCGCCGCCCGGCTCAGGGCCTTCGGCTGCCGCATCCTCTTCGCCGACCCCATCCCCCGCAGCCTCCCAGGGGCGGAGCCGGTAAGCCTCGATCGGCTGCTGGCCGAGGCCGACGTGGTCACCGTCCACGTCCCCTTGGACGAAGGGACACGGGGGCTCTTGAACAGCGACCGACTGGGCCGCATGCGCCCCGGGGCGCTCCTGGTCAACGCCAGCCGAGGCCCGGTGGTGGACGAGCCCGCGCTGGTCCAGGCCCTGGAGACGGGGCACCTGGGCGGGGCGGCCCTGGATGTCTTCGAGGAGGAACCGCTCGCCCCCAACTCCCCGCTCCGCCGCCTGGAGAACGTGTTCCTGACCCCGCACATCGCCGGCCTTACCCAGGAGGCGGAGGACCGGCTACTGGAGGTGTGCGGCGCCAACCTCCGGCGCGTCCTCGAGGGGTTGGAGCCATTCAACGTGGTCAACGGGGTGACGAGGAGACGATGACGACGTTGCGCGAGGTGTGGGAGCGTGAGGCCATCAAACTGGGCGGGTGGTGCGTGGTGCCCAGCCCCTTCTCGGCCGAACTCATGGGCCGCTCGGGGTTCGACTGGGTCTGCATCGACGCCCAGCACGGCCTGATCGGGTACGACCAGATGGCGATGATGCTGCAGGCGCTGGCCATCACCGGCACCCCGGCTTTCGTGCGCGTACGCTGGAACGAGCCCGGCGAGATCATGAAGGCGCTCGACGCCGGGGCGCAGGGCGTCATCGTCCCCATGGTCAACTCGGCCGAGGAGGCACGGCAAGCGGTCGGGGCCTCCCGCTACCCGCCGGACGGGTACCGAAGCTGGGGACCGATACGGGCCGCGCTAGGGGTGGCCGGTTACACCCCGGCCTCGGCCAACCGCCGGACGGTGGTGGCGATCATGATCGAGACGCCGGAGGGGGTGGCACACGCCGACGAGATCCTGGCCGTCCCCGGCATCGACGCCGTCTACGTCGGTCCCAGCGACCTTGCCGTCGGCCTCGGCTTGACCCCGCCCGCCCACGACCCGGAGCACGAGCGCTTGATCGAGGCCGTGGCCGCCGCCTGTCGCCGTCACGGGGTGGTGGCAGGCATCCACTGCGGCAGCGTGGAGGACGCCCGGCGTTGGCGGGAGCACGGCTTCCAGATGCTCAACGTGGGCTCGGACGCGGCCCTGCTCCAGGGCGCGACCCGGTCGGTGGTGCAGTCGCTCAAGGGCGAGGTCCCAACCGGCGCAGCCGAGGGCGTGTGATCGTGGCCGTCCTGCCGCCGACGGTGCTCCAGGATCTGCGACGGTACGACACCCCGACCCTCTCCAACGCCATCGAGACCTTCGACGTCCGCCCGCGCGACCAGGGCTTCGCCGGCCTGGAGGTCCGCTGCCTGTTCCCAGAGCTGGGGGTCATGGTCGGCTACGCCGTCACCGCCACCATCCGGGCCCGGGGACGGCCAGAGAGGGAGCCGGACCACCGTCCGCTCTGGGACCTGGTGCGTTCGTCGCCCGAGCCCCGGGTGGTGGTGATGCAGGACCTGGACGACCCGCCCGCCCACGGGGCCTTCTGGGGTGAGGTCCAGGCCAACATCTTCCGGGCGCTGGGGTGCGTGGGCACCGTCACCGACGGTTGTGTCCGCGACCTGGAGGAGGTCCGGGCTCTGGGCTTCCACCTCTTCGCCCGGGGGCCGGGCGTCTCCCATGCCTACGTACGCCTGGAGTCGGTCGGGGAGCCGGTGACCGTCGCCGGCCTGACGGTTCGCCCCGGGGATCTGCTCCACGCCGACCGGCACGGGGTGCTGCTGGTGCCGCACGAGATCGCAGCCGAGCTGCCCGCCGCCGCCGACCGCATCATCGAGCGGGAGCAGGCTTTCATCCGCTGGCTGCGCTCGCCGGACTTCGACCCCGAGCGACTGGCCGAGATGCGCCGGGCCCGGCACTGACCGGGCCCGGCGGCATCCCGAGAGAGGATGCCGCGCCCCCCGGCGCCGGTCCCCCCCGACAGACCGTCCCCTCGCTGCGGCCGGTCGACAGGGCGCGCCCGGCAGCTCATTTCCTGAGGGTCAGCTCGATGGCCTGCGCCGTGATCGAGACGCCGGTGGAGATGAGCGTTTGCGAGTCGGCGCCGGCAAGCTGAGCCGAGCACGACCAGCCACGCGACCGGGCCAGGCTGCGCCCGAGAGCGGGCTCGTTCCCCCGCACGGCCTGCCCTCTGCCAAGTTCGTGCCCCAGAGCACGGAGATCGGCACCCCGACGGTGGGGGCCAACCCGACGGCGAGCTGGAGGGCGATGGCGACCCTCACGCACGTCGATCGGAGCGAGGGGCTCGCGCCCGGCGAAGGCTGTCAGCAGGTCGCCGAGGAGGGCCCGTCACGGTCGCCTCCCCCGGGCAAACCAGGGCCACCGGCCTCGGCATGCCGAGAGCAGGTCTGGAGGCCCGCCGGCCACCCCCCGACCGGAGGGATGATCGAGCGGGCACCCAACCCGGCCCCGCGGCAACGGGGCCTGGCCGGTTGCGCCGGCGCTCGCGTCCGTCCGCTGGGGCCGGCGGGGCCGACCCGCTGGCGGCGAAAGGAGCGGCGGAGGGCCGGGCTCGAGGCCCACCTCGCCGCCCTCCGGCGGGACGCGATCCATCGCCTCCACCACCAGGCCAGCCACGACCCACGGCCGGATCGCCGGGGAGGGGCTCGACGCCGGGATGCTGGGCCAGAAGGGGCTTTCCGGTCCAAGGCCAGGCACCCGGGGCTCTCCGACGCGACCTTGGCCGAGGTCCGGCTACGGTTGCGCGACCAGACCGACTGGGGGAAGGCCATCGGGACGGGTCCCGATGGGGTCTTCGGTACGGCCCTCAGTCGGTGGAGGCCGATCGGTGCCTTGCCAGATCCAAAACGTGCCATCGCGGTGGCGGCATCCAGGCCATCGGCTGGGCCGAGCGTTAGACGCGCCATCAGCACGATGGCCACGCCGCGAATCAATCCGGTGAGGCGGGCATCCCACGAAGCCCGTAGGGAGCCCCTCCGCGGGGAACCCGGCGGGCAACCCCGAGAGGGGTGCCGCCCGACGGGGCGATCGCTTCCTCAGCGGCAACGGGTCACCAGGCCTGACGTCGCACCCAGTCCACGAAGCGGGCCGCCACCGGAGCGAGCGTCCGGTCGCGTCCTGTGACCAGGTAGAGGCGACGCCGCAGGTTCAGCTCGCGGATCCGGGCCATGGTCACCCGACCTGGGGCGCGTCGGACCAGGGCGAGTGAGCTGACCAGCCCGATTCCGCAGCCGTCCTGGACGGCCGAGAGCACCGCCTCGGTGCTGCTCAGCGTCATCGCCACCGTGAACCGAGGTGGGGGCAGCCCCCGGCGGGTCAAGGCCGCCTCGAAGGTGGCCCGTGTCCCCGACCCCGCCTCCCGGGCGACGAACCGCTCCCCGTCCAGCTCCCGAAGGCCGATCCTTCCCCGTCCGGCCAGGCGGTGGCCGGCGGGCACCACCAGCACCACCTCGTCCTCGCCGATGGCCTCGTGAAGGTAGCGCTCGTCGTCGGCAGGCGAACCCACGAAGCCGACCTCGGAGGTCCCGGCGGAGAGCCGGCGTCGTACCTCGTCCGAGTCGACGATCACGACCTCGGCCTCCACCGCCCGGTGCACGGCGGTGAAGGAGGACACCAACCCCGGCACCACGAACTCGCCGGGGGTGGTGCTGGCGGCGATGCGCAACCGGCCGACCACCTCCTCGGCCGGGGCCATCAGCCCCTCTCGCATCGACCGGTAGCGCTCCAGCGTGCTCTCGGCCCAGAGGAGGAAGCGATGCCCAGCCGGGGTCAGCGCGACCGAGCGGCCGCGGCGGTCCAGGAGAGGCGCACCCACCTCCCGTTCCAGGCGCTGCACGACGCGGCTGACGGTCGGCTGGGAGAGGCCCAGCTCCCGGCCGGCGGTGGTCAGGCTGGAGCGGCGGGCGACGACGGCGAAGACGCGCAGCTGGGCGAGATCCATCCATGCAGATTTTGCATGAATTTCTCAACCTCATGCTGGCTATGCTGTTCATCGACCGCACCGTGAGCACGACTGGGGAGATGGAGCCTTGGGCGCTGCGCAGCTGGAGGGATCGAGGGAGACCGTAGGGCCGTCGAGGCGAACGGCGGTGGCCGGGCTGATCGCCTTCCTGGTCATCGCCGTGGCCAGCATCTCCTGGGCCAAATGGGACCCCTACCTCCACAAGGCCTTCACGGTCGCTGCCACCCATCGGCTGGGGGTCTCGATCCTCTCCGGCTCCGGCACCCGGGCCGCGCCGCCAGAGCCGTCGCTCGGCGCCGCTGTCAGCTACGCGCTGGCTTACTTCCAGGCCATCTGGACGGCTCTGGTCGCCGGCCTTCTGGTTGCGGCCGCGATCGAGGCCCTGCTCCCCCGCCGGTGGCTGTTGTGGGTGATGTCGGGGCACGGCCGGCTCGGCGCCGTGGTCGGAGGCCTGCTCGCCGCCCCCTGCATGATGTGCACCTGCTGCTCGGCGCCGGCCGCGGTGAGCCTGCGCCGGGCCGGCGTCCCGGTGAGCCCCGCCCTCGCCTGGTGGGTGGGGAACCCGGCCATCAACCCGGCCGTGATCCTATTCGCCGCCTTCGTCCTGCCCTGGCCCTGGGTGGTCCTGCGGTTGGCGGCGGGCCTGGTGCTGGTGTTCGTGGCCGTAACCCTGGTCGCCCGCCTGGCCCCCGCCGCCCAGGTCGGGACGATCGAGGTCGGGGGCGATGCCGGCGACCTCGGCCCCCGCAGCTGGGGAGACGCCGCCGGCCGTTACCTCAGGTCGCTCGGCCGGCTCTCGCTGACGCTGCTGCCGGAGTACCTCGTCATCGTGCTCCTGCTGGGGGCGTTCCGGGGCTGGCTGTTCCCGGTGGCCCATGGCCTGAGGGCCTGGGGCCCCCTGGCGGTGGTCCTCTTCGCCATCGCCGGCACCCTCTTCGTGATCCCGACCGCGGGCGAGATCCCCATCCTCCAGGGCATGCTCCAGGCCGGGCTTGGGGTGGCGGCACCGGCCGCCCTCCTGATCACGCTGCCCGCGGTCAGCCTGCCCTCGCTGGCCATGGTCTGGCGATCGTTCCCCCCACGGGTCTCGATCGCGCTCGCCGGATCGGTGGCGCTCCTGGGCGTGCTCACCGCCCTCGCGGCGAGCCTCCTCATCCGGGCCTGAGCGGAGCAGCAGCCGGGGCCCTGGTCCAGGGGCCTCGGCCGTCGAGGCCGCCCTCTTCTCCCGATTGACGGGGCCCCCGACCATCCCCCAGACTGCCACCGCACCACGACCCAACTCAGGAGATCTGGATGAAAGACCTTCGCCGCTACAGCCGCACCCTCTACGAGGGTCTCTCGCGCGCCTCGGCACGCTCCTACCTGCTCAACATCGGCTTCACCCATGAGGACCTGGAGCGTCCAATCGTGGGCGTCAACCACGCCTGGATCGGCACCATGCCCTGCAATTTCAACCACCGTCAGCTGGCGGCCTGGGCGGCCGAGGGCATCCGCGCCGCCGGGGCCACGCCGATGGAGGTCAACACCATCTCCATCTCCGACGGCATCTCCATGGGGACCGAGGGGATGAAGACATCCTTGGTCTCGCGCGAGCTGATCGCCGACTCAGTCGAGCTGGTGGCGCGGGGCCACTACTTCGACGCCCTGCTCTGCATCACCGGCTGCGACAAGACCGTGCCCGCCATGGCCATGGCCATGGCTCGGCTCGACCGCCCCGGGGTCCTGGTCTACTCCGGCTCCATCCTGGCCGGCCGCTGGCGGGGCCGGGAGGTGGCGGTGGGCGACCTCTTCGAGGCCATCGGCGCTGTGACCGCTGGCCGCATGACCGAGTCGGAGCTCCGGGAGCTGGAGACAGCGGCCTGCCCCGGCCCGGGAGCCTGCGGCGGCCAGTACACGGCCAACACCATGTCCATGGTCATGGAGGTGATCGGGCTCTCGCCGGTGGGCTACAACTCGATCCCGGCCGTGGACCCGGCCCGGGAGGCGGCCACCCGGGAGCTCGGGGAGGTGGTCATGAGGGCGCTGGAGGCCGACCTCCGACCCTCACAGATCCTGACCCGGACAGCGTTCGAGAACGCGGTGGCGGCCGTGGCTGCCTCAGGCGGCTCGACCAACGCGGTCCTCCATCTGATCGCGCTGGCCCGAGAGGTGGGGGTCGACCTGAGCCTGGACGACATCGACCGGATCTCGCGGCGCACCCCTCTCCTCTGCGACCTGAAGCCGGGAGGTCGGTTCGCCGCGCCCGAGCTGCACCGGGCCGGGGGCATCGCCCTGCTGACCAAACGGCTGATCGAGGGGGGCTACGTCGACGGCTCGGCCCTGACCATCACCGGACGCACGCTGGCCGAGGAGTGCGCCAGGGTCCAGGAGACCCCGGGCCAGGAGGTGGTGCGGCCGCTCTCCGATCCCTTCAGCCGCGAGGGCGGGCTGGTCATCCTCCGCGGCAACCTGGCTCCCGAGGGAGCGGTGATCAAGGTGGCTCACCACGCCCCGCCCCGCCACCGAGGGCCGGCCCGGGTCTTCAACCGCGAGGAGGACGCCCTGGCCGCCGTCCTCGCCAACCGCATCCAGCCCGGCGACACGGTGGTGATCCGCTACGAGGGGCCAAAGGGCGGCCCCGGCATGCGCGAGATGCTGCAGGTGACGGCGGCGCTGGTGGGGCAGGGCCTTGGCGACTCGGTCTGCCTCGTCACCGACGGCCGCTTCTCCGGCGCCACCCGGGGGCTCATGATCGGCCACGTGGCGCCGGAGGCGGCGGTCGGGGGACCGCTCGCTGCCCTGCGCGACGGCGACGTGATCACGGTGGACGTTCCCGAGCGGAGGATCGACGTCGAGGGGGTGGATCTGGAGGCTCGTCTGCGCGACTGGTCGCCCCCCGAGCCCCGCTTCCGCTCCGGGGTGTTCGCCAAGTACGCCGCCCAGGTCCGATCGGCGGCGGACGGCGCCATCACCGCTCCCTGACCGCGGACGGCGCCGTAGCGCTGCCGACCGGCCGAGGAGGACCGGCTGCCTGGCCCTGGGGAAGGGGGACCCTGGCCCCTTCTCCGGGCCCGCCTCCCGGGCCCAAGCTGACCACGACATGGACGGCTCGTCGAGCATGGCACCGAGGCGCCGGGCGCTGACCGGCACGCCCACCGGCGCCTGGGGAGCGGGACGATGACGATCATCTGGTTCATCCTCTGGATGGTGAACGGGCATCCGTGGCTGTTGGGGGACTGGACCCCGTGGAACATCGCCCTCATCGCCTGTGCCTTCTTCGACAACATCGCCACCCTGCACCGAGTGCGGGCACGCTCGGCGTAGCCTCGGGACGGGGGCCCGCTCGGCAGCAGGAGGCGGCGATCGGGATCGTCGATGCTCGGCCTTCCCTCTCCGGCGGCCGACCGCTCAATGCACGGCCAGAATGGCGGCTCCGGCGAGGACAGCGACGGCACCGCCCAGCTTGAGCGGTGCCCCTCGCCGCTCCCCCATGCGCAGCACCCCCCAGAGGCCGACCAGCACCACACCCGTCTCCCGCAGCGGCGCCACCAGCGCCAGGGGGGCCAGGCTCAGGGCGGCCAGGACCATCGAGTAGGCGACGGTGGTCGAGAGCCCGGTCGGCACCACATCGCGCAGGGAGCCGCGCCGGGCCCAGGGCAGGAGCCACAGCGACCGGCAGACCAGAACCTCCCAGGCGTAGAGCCACCAGGGACCCAGGTAGACGCCCACGGCGTCGATCGACTGGTAGGTGGCGATCAGAGCACCGGTCAGGAGGGCATGGACCAGGGCCGGCCCGCGGCCCACAGGGGGCCCTGCCATCCAGATGCCGGCGATCAGCACCGCGACCCCGGCCGCCTGCAGGGCCACCATGCGCTCGTCGAGCACGAAGAGCCCGATCGCAGCCGCCAGGACCGGAGCCGTCCCCCGCGCCACCGGGTAGACAGACGAGACCTCCCCGCGCCGATAGGCCTCGGACAGGGTGTGGAAGTACGCCAGCTCGACACCACCGGACAGGACCGCGATGGCCCAGGACTCCAGGCTGAGCGCCGGCCGGCCCGAGAGCAGCCAGAGCACACCAGCCAGGGGCGTGACCAGGGCCGCCCCCACCGGCACGGCCACGGCCGCCGTGCGCAACGGATCCTCGGCGGCCTTCAGCCGGAGGTTCCAGACCGCATGGAAGACCGCCGACGAGCAAGCGAGCGCAATCGCCAGGCCGATCATCGGACCAGCGCGGCCACCATCGCAGCCACCTCCCGTGCCATGCGTATCCCCGCAGCGCGCGGTCGGGCCGGCACCGCCCCCGACCACGGTCCGGGCAACGATACCTCATCCGCCCCCCCACGAGGCGAGCAGGGCCAGGGCGGCGAGGGAGGCCGGGCGCCGCGCTCAGATGACCGCCCGCTCGGTCTCCCGATCGAAGAGGTGCAACCGGTCGACGTTCACCGCCAGCCGCACCCGATCCCCCACTGAGACCTTCAGGTTGGGATCGACCCGGGCCGTGCAGTCGTCGGCGCCGACTTTGCCATACAGGTACTGGTCGGAGCCGAGGACCTCCAGCACCTCGACCTTGATCTCGACCGTGGGCCAGTCCTCGCGCAGCTGCACGGTCAGGTCCTCGGGCCGGATCCCGAGCATGCCCCTCTCGATGCCTGGAGCGGTCGGCAGACGCACCTCGAACCCCGAGGCTCTCGCCGTCCGGTCGTGGACGGTGACCGGGATGAAGTTCATCTTGGGGCTGCCGATGAACCCGGCTACGTACATGTTGGCCGGATGGTCGTAGAGGTCGCGGGGCGAGGCCACCTGCTGCAGGATCCCATCCCTGAGCACGGCGATGCGATCGCCCATGGTCATCGCCTCCACCTGGTCGTGGGTGACGTAGATGAACGTCGCCCCCAGCTCACGGTGCAGGCGCTGCAGGTGGATCCGGGTCTCGACTCGGAGCTGTGCGTCCAGGTTCGAGAGGGGCTCGTCGAGGAGGAAGACCTGGGGGCTGCGCACGATCGCGCGCCCCAGTGCCACCCGCTGCCGCTGACCGCCGGAGAGCTGCCGCGGCTTCCGCTGCAGGAGGGGCTCCAGGCCCAGCATGGAGGCGGTGGACCTCACCTTCTCATCGATCTGCCGCTTGGGCACGCCCCGCATCCTGAGCCCGAAGGCCATGTTGTCGTATACGCTCATGTGCGGGTAGAGCGCGTACGACTGGAAGACCATGGCGATATCCCGTTCCCGGGCTGGGACGTCGTTCACCACCCGATCCCCAATCCTGATCGCGCCCTCTGTGATCTCCTCCAGCCCGGCCAGCATGCGAAGTGCGGTGGTTTTGCCGCAACCGGAGGGACCGACCAGGACCATGAACTCGGTGTCACGGACCTGAAGGCTCAGGTCTCTGATTGCTATCACGTCTGCTGAGTACCGCTTGCTGACGTGATCGTAGGTGACGGATGCCATAGCGGCGCACATGCTAGCAGCAGGAGAGCCGGATCTCACGACGTCGACGGCCCAACTCGCTCAGAGAGGGCCCCTCCGGCCGGTAGTGGGGCGGGCACATCCTCCCCTGGGCCGCGCATCCCCGCTAGGCTTCGTCGCAGATGGGAACGGCGATTGCCTTTCGCACGGTCAGCAAGCGCTACCGAGATGGGACCCAGGCCCTCGCCGACGCAACCTGGACGGTCGAGGAGGGAACCGCCGCCTGCCTGCTCGGTCCCAAGGGTGCGGGCAAGACCACCTCGATCCGGCTCATCGAGGGCGTCATCCGCCCAACCGGTGGCTCGGTCCACGTGCTGGGGGCGGTGGTTGGGAGCCAGGACTTCCCCTACGTGCGCCAACGGGTGGGCGTGGTGCCCCAGACCACGGGGATGTACGCCGACCTGACCGCCGAGGAGTACATCTCCATGGCCGCCCGCCTGCACGGGGTCCAGCCCCAGGCGGCGATCGAGGCCATGGGCCTGGCCGAGCATCTGCACGCCAGGATGCTCCTCCTGCCGGCAGGCCTCCAGCGGCGACTGGCGTTGGCGGTGGCGCTGGTGGCCGACCCCGATCTGCTCATCCTGGACGATCCCACCTACGGGTTGGACACCGTCACCGCCCAGGGCCTCCGTCACTACGTGCGCGAG
Source organism: Candidatus Dormiibacterota bacterium (assembly GCA_035294145.1). Taxonomy (GTDB): domain Bacteria; phylum Chloroflexota; class Dormibacteria; order Dormibacterales; family Dormibacteraceae; genus CADDZO01. The sequence goes on from DATGLL010000142.1 coordinate 26,764, forward strand.
GCGATGCGAGGCCGGACCGCCCTGCTCTGCACGCAGAGCCTCGCCGAAGCCGAGGCCCTCACGGACCATGTGGTGCTGATGCGCTCCGGACGGGTGGTCGCCGAGGGCACGCTCGATGAGCTCCGACGACGGGCGCGGCCCCGTCTTCGTATCGCCGCCCGAGGCGACCTCCAGACGCTCGTGGCCGAGCTGGAGGGCATGGCCCACAAGGTGGAGCCCTCCGATGGTGGGGTGTTGGTCGACGTGTCCGACCCCGAGGTCGAGGCGCCCGCGCTGCTGCGACACCTGCTGGAGGCTGGAATCGAGGTCTACGAGTGCAGCGCGATCCCTGCCTCGACCGAGGAGCTGTTCTCGGAGGAGCTCACCACCCTGGAGGAGGTGGAGTAGCGCTGTTCACGCCACAGGTGCGACTGCTGTTCTGGAAAGAGATCCGCCAGCTCACCCGCAACCAGGCGGCCCTGCTGAGCGTGCTCTTGCTGCCGGCCGTGCTGGTCGTCCTCGCCCCCATCCTGGCCCTGCTCGCTGGCCGAGCCCAGCCGGCGCTGACCGTGCCCCGTCAGGCCTCTCTCCCTGGCTTCAGCGACCTCCGGGACACGGTCGGCTTCGCGCTCTTCGTCACCTTCCCGCTCCTCTTCGTGCTGGCCACCATGCTCACCCCCATCCTGACCGCCACCAGCACCATCGTCAGCGAGCGGGAACGCCGAACGCTAGACCTGCTGCTGGCGCTGCCCGTCCGCCTCGGCGACATCCTGATCGCCAAGCTGGGGGCGGTGCTGGCCGCGGGCGGGGCGATGATCGTGCCCATGTTCTTGATCGACGCCGTGGTCATGATGACCTTGACCAGCGTCGACCTCTCCTACGTCGGCGGCGTCCTCCTGCTCATCCTCTGCACCCTGTTCGCGGCCGGAGCCGCCTCCCTGCTGATGGCCCTGCTGGCCCAGGACGCGCGCAGCGCCTCCTACTGCGTCGCCGCCCTGCCGGTGCCGCCTCTGTTCGTGACCGCGCTCTGCGTGGTCTTCGTGCCCGGCCCCTGGCGTTTTCTGGCCATGGCCCTGCTCATGGTCGCGTTGGCGATCGCCGCTCTTGTCACCGGGCTGCGGGTGCTGACGCTGGAACGCTACCTCAGCTGAGGTCTGCCTCATCCCGGCCGCCCGACGATCGTCGGCACCGGCCCCCGGCCGGGGGAGGGCCACCCCCGCCCGCCATGGGCCGCGCCCTCCCCGGTCGGCAGCGAGGGCGACCTGGCCCGCCACCACGACAGAGAGCGGGTAGGATGAGCCCGCAAGGGCTTGAGCGATCATCGAGCGAACTCAAGCCATGGTTCAAGCGTTGGTCTTCACGAGCGTCGTGAAACCAACTGGGGAGAACGCATACGACCATGGGAATCTTCGGTGAGATCCGTCGAGAGTTCATCGCCCGGCCCGACCAGGCGAAGAATCAGATCGTTTACAAATGGCCCGACACCAACATTCGCAAGCTCACCCAACTCACGGTAGAGCAGGATGAGCTCGCCGTCTTTTTCCGGGACGGCCGGGTGCAGGGCACCATCACCCCAGGCCGGTGCACGCTCGACAGCTCCGAGATCCCGTTCCTCGGCATGCTGGTTGACTGGGCCTCAGGCGGCAACCTGTTCAAGACCGAGATCTACTTCGTCTCCACCCGTGAGTTCCCAAACCTGCCCTTCGGGGGGATGATCGACAACGTCGTCGACCCTGAGACCTCGCTCGCCGTTGCGCTCCGCGTATACGGCGACTACTCGCTCCGGGTGGTGGAACCCCAGTCGCTCATCCTCAACCTGGTCGGCACCCAGAACGTCCAGACCAACGACCAGATCACCGACTGGATGCGTGAGCAGCTGCTGAAGGTGCTGCGTACGGACGTGGTCCGGCATATCGTGTCCCAGGGTTGGCCCATCCTGGGCATCGCCGCCCACACCGCCGAGATCGAGCAGGAGACGCTGGCCGGGGTTCAAGCCTACGTCAGCAGCTATGGCATCCAGATCGTGCGCCTGGGCAACTTCACGATCTCGATCAAGGAGGCGGACGAAGAGGCGCTCAAGAAGTACCGGCGCGACGTTCAATACACGCGGCTGGCCGGTGGCTTCCAGCAGTACAGCGTCGGACAGGCCCTCCAAGGCGTGGGCGAGGGGGCGGCTCAAGGCGGCGGCGCCACCGGGCCGGCGCTCCTGGGCATCGGCTTGGGGTTGGGCCAGCAGGCAACGGGGCAGGCAGCCCCAGCGGCCAGCCAGGTCCAGGTCCGCTGCGGCGCCTGCAACGCCCTCAACCCTGAGGGGGCGAGGTTCTGCTCAAGCTGCGGTCGACCCCTGACGGCCCCACCGCTCACCTGCCCAGCGTGCAACCGCCAGAACCCAGCCGACGCGAGGTTCTGCTCCAACTGCGGTCAGGCCCTGCAGGCCGCCGCGCCTGCGGTCTGCCCTCGATGCGGGACCCAGAGCCCGGCGGGGACGCGATTCTGCCCCAGCTGCGGCACCAACCTCCAGGCCAGCCCAGGGGAGCAGGGGTCGGCCGAGAGCTGAGGAGAGAGCAATGGAGCCAACGGCCCTGGCCTCCACCTCGAGAGCTGGGCCCTCCCGTGGACTGGGCCGGGCTCTGAGGAGCGCCCGCCGGCACCTGGCGGCGATCTGGCTGGCCTTGCTCGGCCTGTCGGCATCGCCCGTGATCGCCCTGGCCCGTGGCGGTGGCGGGAGCCATTCCGGCGTCTCTCGAGGGGTGGGAGGCGGGAGCCTCGGGGGCGGCCGGGGCTTCGGGGGCGGCGGCTTCACCAGCGGTGGCGGCTTCATCAGCGGTGGCGGCGGGACCACAGACCTGTTGGTGGCCATCGCCGTGGTGGTGGCCCTGCTGCTGATCATGCGCTATGCCTCTCGCAGCTGGGGATCGGGCTCGGCGACGCCTGTGCCGGCTCCTCTCGACGTCAGGCCCGCCGGTCCCGACCCCACCGTCTTGCAGGCGGTCGAGGAGATCCGCCGCGACGACCCTGACTTCGAGCCCGAATCCTTCCTGCAGCGGGCCGAGATGGCGTTCCTGCTGGTCAAGCGCGCCTACCAGGACCGCAACGTGCACGCCGCCCGCGCCTTCATGGCCCCCGAGCTCTGGCGCTCCTGGAGCATGGGCGTGGAGGAGCTGCTCCAGCGCCGCCAGCGGCCGGTGCTGGAGAACCTGAACGTGCGTGATCTCCGGGTCCCCTTCGTCGCCCATGAGGTCACCGGTGACACCATCCAGGTCCACTTCGACTACGTGGCGGCGGCGTACGTGGTGGACGAGGGGGAGGAGGTGCGGCCAGGGGACGCCGAGGACGAGCGCTACGGCGAACTCTGGACCTTCCAGCGAGCCGCTGGAGCCAAGACCGTCGTCTCCGGCGGGGTCACCGCCTCGACCTGCCCTCACTGTGGGGCGTTGCTGAAGCTCGATGACGATGGTCGTTGCGACCACTGCGGCGCCGACATCACCAGCGGGGCCTACGACTGGGTCGTGGTCCGAATGGACCCCGACCAATTCCTGGGGGGGCGATCGCGCGACGCCTTCGGAGCGCTGGTGCTCGACGCCAGCCGAGGGGTGGAGGTCATCAGAGCCTCCGACCCGGCCTTCGACCCGGTGACCTTTCGACGCCGGGTCGAGCAGGCCTTCTACGCGCTCCAGACCGCCTGGCAGGAGCGCGACCTGACCTCGAGCCGGCCGTTCATGAGCCCCGGCCTGTACCTGGGATGGAGCAGCCAGGTCAAGCAGATGATCGAGCTGCACAAAAGGAACGTCCTCGAGGGGCTGCGCATCGACGACGTGGAGATCGTCGGCGTCGTCCATGGCCGGGTCTTCGACGACCTTACCGTCCGGATCACCGCCACCTGCGCCGACTACGAGGTCGACGACCGGAGCGGTGAGATCGTGTTCGGGAGCCGGTCGCCCTCCAGCTTCACCGAGTACTGGACCTTCCAGCGCTCGGTCGGGACGCAGACCACCGACCGCAGCATCCTGGACAAGGTCTGCCCCAACTGCGGGGCGCCGCTGGAGATCAACCAGATCGGCGCCTGTCGGTACTGCAAGGCGGCCGTGACCAGCGGCCGTTTCGACTGGGTTCTCTCGAGGATTGAGCAAGAGGATGAGTACATCGCCTGAGGATCAGACGACGCCAGGCCGAGGGTCGGAGCCGGCGCTGCCGGGCCCATCCGCGACGCCTCTCCCCCCGGTCAGCCAGGACCCCGGGACGAGCGCCTCGCCCCCAAGCAGCGACCCGAGCGTGGGCCTCGACCAACCCGAGCCGGGACGGGGGCGCCCGCTCGTCGAGGGTCCCCCCATGTCAGTCGGCGACCCGATCCCGGAGGGGACGATCAACCGCGCAGCGGGCATCGGCGCGCTCGGCCTCGGGGCGATCGGCACGCTCCTGGTCCTGCTGGTGCTGCTGCTCGCGATCCTCGGCCTGACTGGGCACCTCTGAGGCCGAGGGCTACCTTGTGCCCCGTCGCCGCCGCGCCTGGCCAGGCCCTTCGGTCGGCCCAGCCGCGCTCCCTCTGAGGGCGCTCGCCGACGCGGGCCTCCCACGGGGGCGCCAGGTCTCCGTGGCGATCTCAAGCGGTCCTGCGGGCTCCCGCCGGAGCACGGCACGGGCCGAAGGCGGCCCGATCGAGGGCTGGGGACGCATGGGTCGCCGCCCAGGTCTCAATCTCCTGGCCCAGGAGGGCACGGATCCCTGGGGATCCCTCTCAGGTCTCCAGCCCCTTCCGCCGCCAGCAGAGGACCGGCTTGAGGTCACCGCCCCGCGCCGAGAGGAAGCGCCCCGCCGCTCCCGCCCGGGCGCATGGCGGAGGGCCGCACCCGAAGCGAGCCGGCCCCTCCTGCATGCCGCCACGCGCACCTGCGATCATCGCCACCATCATCGATCGTGCTCAAGGTCTGGTCCCGTCGACCAGTGGCGCTCACGGATCGAGCCGTTGAGGGCAAGCACGGACACCAGGCGGGCGCTCGGGCGGTAGGACGGAGACGATCCCGCCCATCGCCTACTCGCTGTGTGGAGGACGACGCTAAGGATGAGGTACGACGAGATCGTAAGCCGAGCCTGGGCCATCGTCTGGCGTCATCCCTACCTCTGGCTGCTGGGGCTGCTAGGGGGCGGGGAGGCAGGCGTCAGCCCCCTCGGCTTCGGGCTGCCCGGGCCCAACCTTCAGCTCGGCCAGCCCGGCAGGGGTTTGCTGGGCACGCTCCCCCTTGCGGCGATGCCCTTCCAGGTCACCACCTGGCTCTCAACCCACGTGGTGCTGCTGATCGGGCTCGCTGCCCTCCTCCTCCTATACCTCCTGGCGTACTTCGTCCTCTCCTGCATCGTGACCCCGGCCCTGATCAGGGCCGCTGCCGAGCACGACGCCGGTCGGGCCTTCAACCTCCGCCTTGCCTGGCAGGTCGGGCTCGGGACGTTCCCTCGTGTGCTGGGCCTGCGGCTGCTGATCGTGCTGGTCGATCTTCTCGTGCTGATCGCCCTGGCGCTGCTGGTTGGGCTGACGATCGTCCTCTTCGCCGCTCACCAGCCGGCGGCCGGGGTCCTCGTCCTCGCCCTCCTGCTCGGCGTGCTACTCCTGCTGGTCCCGGCCGGCATCGCCTGGCAGCTGGTCACGAGGCTGGCCCTGCGCGCGATCGTGCTCGAGCAGCGGGGGACGCTGAGCGCCCTCGGTCGCGGCTTTCAGCTCCTTTCCCACCGCCTCGGGCGGGTGCTCCTGGTCTGGTTGCTTGGGCTGGCGTTGGGGATCGTGGCCGGGCTGGCCGCGGGCGTCGCCCTCCTGGCCTTGACCGCCATCCTGGTCGCGATCAGCATCGGCAGCCTCGCCGGGCTCGGGGTTCAAGCTGGCCTGACCTCGGCCGTGGTGCTGCTCTTCGTGCTGGCGGTGGCGACACCTCCCCTCGGCGGCGCGGTCGGCACCTACTTCTCCACCTACTGGACGCTGGCCTTCCGTCGGCTCGAGCTGGAGCCAGCGGTGCCCTACCCGATCGTGCCCGGCTCGCCGCCCCCCTCCCCGGGCGTCCAGCCGCCGGTCGGGACGTGAGCTGGACGGGACGCACGGTCGCGGTCGATTGGTCAGGGCGCCTGCAGGGCGCGGCGAGCGCTATCCGGACGGCGCTGGTCGCGCACGGCACCCTGATCGAGCTCGGCGGGGGACGGGACCGAGAGAGGACCGGCGATCACCTGGTCGACCTGGCCATGGCCGATCCGGACTTGGTGGTTGGGTTGGACTTTGCCTTCTCCCTCCCGCTCTGGTTCCTCGATCGGGAGGGGTTGGAGAGCGGCCTCACCGTTCCCGAGCCGATCGCAGAGCGCTGGCTGCGGGACTGTCCGCCGCCCTTCTGGGGCCGGCCCGGCCGTCCTCGAGGCCCCGAGCCCCAGTATCGACGCACCGAGCTGACCATCACCCCGAGGCCGCGGTCGGTCTTCCAGATCGGCGGTGCCGGCGCGGTTGGGACCGGCTCGCTCCGAGGTCTCCCCCTGCTCCGCCGCCTGCGCCGAGAAGGCTTCGCCATCTGGCCGTTCGACGCCCCCCGCCTTCCGCTGGTGGTTGAGATCTACCCTCGCCTGCTCAGCGGGCCAGTGGTCAAGTCCCGGGTGGGGGATCGCCTGGCCTACCTGCAGCGGCGCGGCTGGCCCGCCTGTGCGGCAGCGAGCGAGGATGCCTTCGACGCGGTCGTCTCGGCGCTGGTCATGGACGCCCACCGCGACCAGCTGTCGGGGCTTCGAGGCGAGGACGACCCGGTGGTCCGGCGTGAGGGGTGGATCTGGTCACCGAGGCTCGGCGACGGGCAGCCATCACCACCGAACGAGCGCAGGGGGCCCAAAACCCCCGGCCCCGCCGGGGCGGGCGCTACGACGGGCTAAGGCTCCTCTCTGACCAGCGGGCAGAGCCACCAGACCACCGATCGATCGAGGGTCGCCACCAGCTCAAGCGCATGCTCGATGGCAGCGGTCGTGCTCGGCGGCCCGACAGGGTCTCGCCTCCCGCCTCGGGCCTCGATCACCGGGGCGTCCCCGGGCAGCCCGGCCAGCTCGCGCGCGGCCGCGATCGCCTCCTCCAGCCCCCCGAGCCGATCGACCAGCCCCCGCTCCATCGCCTGGCGGCCGGTCCACACCCGGCCTCCGGCGATGGGAAGGATCTCCTCAACAGTCCGCCCTCGGGCCTCGGCCACGCGTTGGACGAACACCTCGTACGAGCGCTCGATCATCTCCCACAGCTTCTGGCGCTCGGCCTCGGTGTAGGGCCGGTCGGGCCGGTCCATGGCCGCGTGCCGCCCCCGCTGGACCAGCTCGCGATGGAGGAGCAGGCGATCGAAGAGGCTGGTCGCCACCAGCTTGCCCCCCAGGACCCCGATCGATCCCGTCACCGTCCCCGGATGGGCGAACACGCACCGGGCCGGAGTCGAGACATAGTACCCGCCCGAGGCGGCCACCGAGCCCATGGCCACGACCAGGGGCTTCTCCCGCGCCAGCCGGGCCAGGGCCGCGGCCATCGACTCGGAGGCGGTGGCCGACCCACCCCGGGAGTTCACCCACACCACCACGGCCCTGACCCGGCGGTTGGCGGCCAGCGCCCGAGCCTGCTCGACGATCGTGAGGTCGCCGCACTGATCCTCCAGCAGGAGCGGGGGACGCAGCGGGGGTCGGAGGGGGGCCCGACGGCTACGGCCGTCGACGATGACCCCCTCGACTCGAAGCAGACCGACCACGTGCCCAGGCCGGGGCGGCCGCAGCCCCCGTACCCGGCGCCCGGCGGACTCCCAAGAGCGCAGCTCCCCGCCCAGCCGTCCCGGCACCTCCTCCTCGCTGATCACGGCATCCACCACCCCAGCGCTCAGCGCCTGGCGGTCCGTGTAGGGGGATTCGTCCACCACCCTCCGAGCCGCGTCTCGGTCGCAGCCACGGCCAGCAGCGACGGCCTCCAGCAGCTCCGAGAAGGCCGCATCGGCCAGCCAATCCGCCATCTCGCGGGCCTCGGGGGTGAACCCACGACGGGTGAGGGCGTCCCCGGCGGTCTTGTAGGGCGAGATCTGGAGCAGGTCCGCCTGCAGCCCCACGCGCTCCAAGCTCTCGGCCAGGAAGACGTAGTTCTGGGCCACCCCCAGGGGGGCGACGGAGCCACCCGGCTGCAGGAGGATCTCGTCCGCCGCGCAGGCCACCTGGTAGGTGGAGTCCAGGTAGGTGGGGGCCCAGCAGACGACCCGTCGCCCGGTCGCCCTCACCTCCGCGATGAGGTCACGGAGCGACGCCACCTGGGCGGCGGAGAGGGGTAGCGGGCGCAGGTGGAGCAGCATCCCGGCCACCCGATCGTCGGCGCACAGGCGACGCGCTCGCCGTCGCAACTCCGCCAGGGATGGCGTCGGCCTCCCCAGCAGCCGCTGCCAGCGGGGAGCGGGCGCGGGAGGAGGCTCGGGCGGAGGGGACTCGATCAAGAAGGCGAGGTAGGCCGGCGGCCGACGCCAGCGGCCGACCAGACCACGTAGCCACCACCACGTCAAGCGGGCCAACCAGGCCAGGTAGGCGATCACCATGCCCGAGGCTCATTCTCCCCCACTCGAGGCCGGTCGCGGCTGGGCCAGGCCAGGGGCTCAGCCGCGATAGGGGATGAAGCCCTCGATGTCGTAGTACGAACTCACCCAGCGTCGGTCGACGATGCCCAGGCCCTGGTAGTTCATCTCCGAGACCTCGAAGCTGCCCTGGGCCCCGACGGCGATCACGATCGCCACATGCCCATAGACGCTGTAACCGCCCCCGGCTCCCCAGACCACGATCGCCCCTACGCTTGGGGAGGATGAGGTCGGCACCCCCTGCGCCCTAGCGTTGCCGTACCAGTCGGTGGCGTTGCCTCCCCAGGTCACCGGGTAGTTGTAGGCCGCCCACCACGTGCACTGGCCGAAGGGGAAGGGGTCAGGGAACCCACCCGGCGGCACGTAGGGGAAAAGGGGCGCCAAGACCTCTCCCGACCCCGTCCCTGCCTGTGCCGTGACCGACCGCTGCCCTCCCAGCACTTGGGCCAGCTGACGCTGGTAGCGGTCCGAGAGGGCTTGGACCTGCGCCGTCAGCGAGGAGAGGCGGGCTTGGAGCTCGGCGCTCTGCCCACGCAGCTGGGCCAGGAGCTGCTGCTCCTCTGAGAGGGCCTGCTGCTGGGTAGCCAGCTGCGCGTCCAGCTGCTGCTCCTGCGCCTCCTGCTGGGCCAACAGCGCCACCTTCTGCGCTCGCTCCCCCTCCAGCTGGCGCTCGACCTCCTGCACCTGGTCGCGTGCCTGCTCGACCTGACCGATCAGGCGCTCTTCGGAGCGGACGACGTCCCGGATGAGGAAGGCCCGGTCCACCAGCTGGGTGAAACTCTTGGCGGTGACCAGGACCTCCAGGTAGTCGGCAGGTCCTTGCTCGTCCAGGCCGCGCACCCGCTGCTGGAGCAGCACCTGCCGGGCCGTGAGGTGGGCTTGGGAGCGCAGCAGGTCGGCCTGCGTGAACCGGATCTGCTGGTCGATACCAGCGATCGCGCCCTTGGTGGCAGCGATGGCTGCCTGCTGAGCGGCGACCTGGGACTGGAGCTGGGAGACCAAGCCAGCCAGGGCGCTGGCCCTGGCCTGCGCGTCCAGCCGGGCCGCGTCGATCTGCTGCAGCTGTTGCTGAGCGGTGCTCTCTTGCTGCTGAGCCTGCTGGAGCTCGCGGCACGCTGACAGGCTCGCGTCACAGGCGGCGACGGGATGGGGCCAGGCGACGAGCAGGCTGAGCAGCGACCAGACGGCCACCCTTGCGAATCGTTGGCGAGATGAGCGCTTGGATGATGCAGCCATGCGGATCAATTGCGGTGTTGGAGGGTCGGATCATAGATAGCACAGCTCGCCCGAGCCATGGCCGATTCGAATCGGGCAGGGGCGGTCCGGTATCTCAGGCTCGCCCCAGCCCGCAGCGGTCGGCGATGGCCCAGGCCAGCTCCCGGAAGTCCCGGAAGCACTGTTGTACCGCGGCAGCATGCCCCCCGATCGCCCCATCGGCCGGGGTCAGGAAGAACATGGGTTTGCGTGCCTCCTGGGCCAACGGCATGAGGCTGCGGTAGTGCTTGAGCGCAGCGAGGCGGTGGGCGTCGTCGCCGCCAGCCGCTCCTTCCTCGCCGAGCACGGCCTCCCGGTAGACATAGGGGATACGCTCCATCCAGCGGGCGTAGGCCTTGACCGGCCGGTCGAGCCGGACAGCGTGCTGCATGACCACGTACCCGGCCGGGCGCATCGCTCCCTCTGGCAACGAGAGGCCCCCTACCGGGTTCCGTTGCCGGCGTTCGTGCCATTCCTCCCGCCAGCGCCTCAGGGTCGGGCCCAGGTTCTTCAGGCCCTGGAGGGAGAAGAGATCCGGGGCGAGCGGGATCACCACGTGCTCGGAGGCGACCAGCACCGCCCGGTTCAGCGCGCCCAGGGTTGGCCCCACGTCGATCAGGACCAGCCGCGCCTCTCGCTCTTGGGCAGCCCGCTCCAAGACCCGCCACACCGCGCTGATCACCCGGAACGCGCGTGGCTTGCGGTCGAGGCAGTCCGGCCACTGGCTGGAGAGCTCGTCCTCGGCCGCGGACAAGGCCAGGTCGCCGGGGACCAGACCCAGGCCTGGGCTGACCTCCTCCACATGGGCGTCAGCCACGTCACCGGTCCCGTCCAGGAGCGGCACCAACGACTGGTAGATCGTCCCTCGAGGCCCAGCGTCGGGCCAGAGCTCCTCGATACGGTCCTCCTCCAGGAACATGCTGGTCAGGTTGGCCTGAGGATCGAGGTCGGCGGCGATCACCGAGATCCCCTGATCGGCATACATCCAGGCCAGGTGATAGACCAGCGAGGTCTTTCCGACCCCTCCCTTGTTGTTGAAGAAGGCGATCGTCTTCACCGCGCCGGTCTCAGGATCGCGATCACGTAGGTGGGCTGGAACACGAACTCGGGCTCGGGGTTCCCGTTCTCGGCCAGGGCCCGCCGGGCCAGAGGGATGCCGACCCCGAAGCGCTGGGCAAAGCCCAGGTGGTGCATGATCTCGGCCACCAGGGGATTGCGGTAATCGGTGGCGCCCTGCCCAAAGTTCTCAGGGGTGACCTGCCCGTAGAGGCCACCCGGGCTGATGATCTCGATCCGGTCTGGATACCAGTGGAGCCGGACCGGAGCGCTGGTGCCCTCGTAGGTGCGGTGCATGATGGCGTTGCGGGCCAGCTGCTGCAGCGCCGTGACCGGATAGTCCGGTGCACGCACCTCGCGGGGGGAACCGGCGATCGTGGTCCGCACCGACACGTTCAGCTCCAGCAACTCGTCCAGCCGCCGCAACACGTCCTCAAGCCGCCCGGTCAGGAGCTTCTGGTCTCGAACGGGATCGGTGAGGGCCGGGCCATCGAAGCGGAGGAACTGGACGTACGCACCGGGCAGCCAAGCCTGGGGATCGCGTCCAAAGCCGAGGAGCGATCCGAACACGGGCGTGCGCTCCCGGGCCAGACGGAGCGACCAGAGCCGCTCCGCAAGAGGACGACCGTTGCGCTCCAGAACCTCAGCCGCCACGGCTCGAGGTAGGTACTGCTGAGCGAGGTAGTCGAGATCGAGGTCCTCCTCCAAGGTCGCTCCTTGCGCCGGGCGCATGTCGAAGGGTAGGTTCCCGGCCCGACGTCGCTCCAGCAGACGGCGTTCCTCGTCGGGCGTCGCCTCGCGCACGGTCGGGCCAACCCTGACCCAGGTTCGGCCCTGGTAGCGCACCGGAGGATCAGCCGAGGGCTCCACCACGATCACCGCGACCGGGCAACCGTCGAGCACCCGTCGCTCCACACTCATCGAGGGCAGGGGCAAGATGCTCCCGTCCGACCGCATCTGGGCCAACGTGCGCAGGAGCTCGTCGTCGACCCCGAGCTGGGCGCACCTCCCATCGTCTTCGACCCCGATCAGGATCACCCCTGGACGCCCGTATCCATGCAGGTCGTTGGCGAAGGCGCAGATGTTGCGGCGGATGTTGCTGCGATCCCCTCCCGAGGGCTTGCGCTCGACCAGCTCCGACTCTGGCTCGAGGCGAAGTCGTTGCAGCTCCTCGTCCGACAGCCGCGTCACGGCAGCTCTCCGCGATCTAAGAGGCGGGTCATGCCCGGGCAAGCCGACGGCTAAGCGCCGCCGTCGTCACGCTCCTGCGCCCCGAGGCGGGGCGACGACGCCATGCGAGCTGGCCTTGGGGTGGCGAGCCTCCCCCCTCGCCCACCATGGCACGGGATCACGGCCTGGCGCATCGCAAACGGGCCTCCTCTCGGTCACGCTGGCGGCGTGCGACAACGCCGCCCCCTTCACAGTGACGGCGTCCACGGGGACCGCGACTCGCGTATCGTAGCCGAGCCCTCGCGCCCGCTGCGGTCGACCCAAGCCCGGCCCGTCCGCCGGCCCCCGGCGTGCTTGAGGCCGTTCGAGGGCGGCCGGCGCGAGGCCGGGCCGCTCCCACCCTGGCCTCGCCCCTGCCGATGCGGTAGATTGCCGCCCGGATGGAACGCACCTCCAACGGCCCCGCCATCGTCCTGGGCATCGTCCTCGTCCTGGTGGGCCTGATCTACCTCGCGATCGAGTACATCCCTCGCGGCTTCCTTGAGACCTACCTGACCCGCTATGGCTGGCCCATCTTCGTCATCGTCCCTGGCCTGGTCCTGGTCGGGGTGGGCATGGCAGTGCGCGACTTGGCGCCGCTCTGCATCCCGGGGGCAACGATGTCCATGGCAGGGTTCGTGCTGCTCTTCCAGAGCCCGGCCGAGCTGTTCGAGACCTGGACCTACGCTTGGGCGCTGGTGGTGCCCGGCGGGGTCGGCGCTGGCATGTGGCTCCAGGGCCTGGTGGCCAGCTCGCCGCCGATGCGGTCGGCTGGGCTGCGGACCATGGCCGCCGGGCTGATCACCTTCCTGCTCGGGGCCGTCTTCTTCGAGGGGATCGTCCACGTCAGCGGACGCCCCTTCGGCTTCTTCGGCCGGATCGTCCCCCTCCTCCTGATCGGGCTTGGGATCTGGGTGCTGGCGCGCTGGCGACGGTCCGCTCGCTGACCTCAACCAACAAATTCCTGGCTCAGATCTTGTGATCAGATCACTATGGCGTCGCCAACGTGGCGACTAAGCTTGTCACTCGGAAAGCACCCTCTTCGCGACGCGAGCCCTCGCCCTTGGGCGAGGGCTCCGCCTTTTCTGCCGATCGGCTCCCGATCGCGCCGGCATGCGATGAGGCAGTTGGAGGATCATTGCGCGCATGACCGTGAACATCTACTACGACCGTGACTGCCCGGCCGAGCTGGGCGAGAAGGTCGCGATCCTGGGCTACGGCTCCCAGGGCCACGCCCATGCCCAGAACCTCAGGGACAGCGGCGTCGACGTGCGGGTCGGGCTGTACGCGGGCAGCAAGTCACGGGCCAAGGCCGAGCGTCACGGCCTGCGGGTGCTCGACGTGCCCGAGGCAGTTGGCGAGGCCGACGTGGTCATGGTCTTGACCCCCGATGTCGGTCAGGCCCGACTCTACCGGGAGTGCATCGAGCCGCGCTTGCGGCCGGGCATGATGCTGATGTTCGCCCACGGCTTCTCGATCCACTTCGGGCAGATCGACCCCCCCGGGGACGTGGACGTGACCATGATCGCGCCCAAGGCGCCGGGCCACCTGGTGCGCAGCACCTACGTCGAGGGCACGGGCACGCCCGCACTCCTGGCCGTCCACCGCGACGCCACCGGGCGGGCGAAGGAGCGTGCCCTGGCCTACGCCAGAGCCCTCGGTGCAGGCAAGGCCGGCATCCTGGAGACCACCTTCAAGGACGAGACCGAGACCGACCTCTTCGGCGAGCAGACGGTGCTTTGCGGGGGGATCAGCGCCCTGATCACGGCCGCCTTCGAGACCCTGGTCGAGGCCGGGTACCCGCCGGAGATGGCCTACTTCGAGTGCCTGCACGAGATGAAGCTCATCGTCGACCTCATGTACCGGGGCGGCCTCGGCTTCATGCGCTACTCGGTCTCGGACACGGCCGAATATGGGGACTACGTCTCCGGGCCCCGCATCATCGACGAGCGCGTCCGAGCCTCGATGAAGCAGGTCTTGAAGGAGATCCAGGACGGCAGCTTCGCCGAGCGATGGATCGACGAGAACGCCCACGGTCGCCAGAACTTCCTGCGGATGCGCGAGGAGCATGCCAAGCACGAGCTGGAGGTGGTCGGCGAGCGGCTGCGCCGGATGATGCCTTGGCTCCAGCCGCGGAGCGAGGACGACTGAGCACGCTGGGCACGATGCGCAGGCGGGACGCGCTCCTCGACGTGATCGACGTCGCCACAGCTCCGGCCGGCGCTCGCCCCCGGGTCGGATACCAGGGCGAGCCGGGGGCCTACTCGGAGGAGGCCTTGCTCGCCCTCTATCCGAACGCCGAGCCGGTCGGCCGGCGCAGCTTCACCATGGCCTTCGACGCGTTGCTCTCGGGGGAGGTCGACCTCGACGTGCTGCCGATCGAGAACACCTTGGGGGGCATCGTCCAGGAGGTCAACGATCTGCTCTGGGAACGACGCGGCCTGCGTCTGATCGGCGAGTACGTGCACCCCATCCAGCACTGCCTGCTCGGCTTCCCCGGCGCCAAGGTCCGCCGGGCCATCTCGCATCCCCAGGCCCTGGCGCAGACCCGACGGTACCTGGAGGCACGGGCGATCGAACCCATCCCCTATCACGACACGGCCGGCGCGGCCAGGTACCTGGCCGAGCATCCTGAGCCGGGGTTGGCCGCCGTCGCCAGCGCGGCCGCCGCCCAGCGCTATGGCCTGGAGGTCCTGGCCACCGGCATCCAGGACGACGACACCAACCAGACGCGCTTCGTGGTCGTCCAGCGAGGGGAGCCGAGCCGACCGGCCGGGGCGAGGTCGCAAAGCAAGTGCTCATTGTGCTTCGTGGCCGCCCATGTGCCCGGGAGCCTGGTCGCGGCCCTCCAGTGCTTCTCGGCCCGACACGTCAACCTCACCCGCTTGGAATCTCGCCCGATCCCGGGCAAGCCGTTCGAGTACCGCTTCTTCCTCGACTTCCAGGTCACGGACCCCGAGGCGGCGGAAGCCGCCTTGTGCGAGCTGGAGGCCACCACGCACGAGGTGCGGCTCTTCGGCACCTACCGCCCCTTGTGCCCGAGGGCCCGCGGCTGAGGTCGAGTCGCCGCCCTCCCCTTTTCGGGTAGGCTGCAACACCATGAGCCAGATGAAGCCCTACTGCTTCAAATGTGGGGCGGAGCTGGATCCGGACACCATCTACTGCCCGGTCTGTGGCCGGCTCCAGCGCTCGATGGTCGTTCGCAACGTGGAGGCGAGTGGCACCGCCGGAGCCCGGGCCCAGGGCGGGGCCCGGCACCAAGAAGCGACCTCGGAGGAGGGACGCCTCTCCCAGGTCAGCGAGCCCGGGTATCAACCCTCGGCCGAGCAGGCGTACGGCCCAGCCACCGAGCCTGGCTACGGCGGGGTCGCGGAGCCGCAGCCCTACTACCAACCCCACTACGAGCAGCACGACCAGCGCTACGCCCAGGCCGGCGAGCAGCCCTACTACCAGGCAGAGCAGGGGTACCCGGACGACCAACCCTCTGGCGCGGAGGGGGGGCAGGAGCATTACGGAGGGGAGGGCCAGCACCACTACCAGCCCACCTACGATGCCTATGGGCAAGAGCCCGTGCCCGGCTACGATCCCAGCTCATACGCGCCGGATCCGCATGCCTACGAGCAGGGGTACGCGCCAGAGCCACCAGGGGACTACCAGCAGTCGTACGCCCCCTCGGCCCCGGTGGCAGAGCCCCAGCTGCCCCCGGAGCCTGGGTACGCCCCCCAGGCCTCCGAGGAGCCGCCCTACCCGTACCCAGAGGGTCACCTGGATTGGCAGGCACCAACTGAGCCTCCCCCCCCACCCCCACCGCCACCGCCCCGGTTCGTTCCCTTCGCCGGCCAACCGGCCGCCGGGACCCGGACGCCCCCGCTGTCCTCGGGAGGAGGAGCCGGATCACCCACGTACACCGTCGCAGGGGGACCGCAACCGACGCCTGGGGCCGAGCTGCCGGTGCCGGGCGGCCCCATCGCCTCGAACCTCCCCGAGCGTCTCACCTACCCCGGCCACCAGGCGGCACCCCCCTCCAGCTCGAGCTGGATGCGCCGCTTCGCCATGGGTGTCGCTGGCCTTCTCGTGTTGTTCCTGGTCGGCCTCGGCATTGGCCACGTCTTCGGCGGCTCCTCCTCGGCGCCAGCGGGGAGCCAGTCAAGCCGATTCACCCAGCTCCCGAGCCAGGCCCCGGCCCCGCCGACGACGGCCCCGGCTCAGACCCAGCCTTCTCCTGCCACCCCCTTGACCCCCGCCCCCTCGGTCGCGCCCACGGTCACGGGCTCGGCGACCTGGCACACGGTCAACGCCCAGATCCTGAACGGGGGCAAATGCTCCATCTCCCAAGGTTGCGAGGCTGGAGGGACCTTTCGCAACACCGGCGGCCTGGGCAATGGGGTGGTCACCTTCAACATCACCGACAGGAGCTATCAGACCGTCTACGCGAGCTGCACCGCGCCGCTGCCCCAGACCGATACCGGCGGGACGGCGACCGTCTCCTGTTGGGCGAACAGCGACCAGCTCGATCAGCTCTTCGAGTCCAACCCGAACGCGTACATCTACCTTCAGGTACAGCTCGGTACCAGTTGAGCCAGCAGGGGAGGGAGGCAAGCTGGGTTGCCCTCTCCCCTTCGTTCCCCTCCTCCCTTAGGCGGAAGGCCTCCCAACCAGGGGCCACGGGCACCGCTCTCGCCACGGCGAGGGGAAGCCCGGACCCCAGCGAGGCAGGCCCCACGCACAGCCGGCCCCGGGCCTGCGAAAGGTCCAGGGGTCAGGCCGTCTTGACGGCCGCCACCAGCTTGGTCAGCGACTCCCGGGCGTCCCCGAAGAGCATGACCGTCTTCGGGTCATAGAGCAGCTCGTTGTCGATGCCAGCGAAGCCAGGGCGCATCGAACGCTTGAGGAAGACGATGTGCTGGGCCTGGTCGACGTTCAGGATGGGCATGCCGTAGATGGGGCTGCCGGGCTGGTTGCGCGCCGCCGGGTTGACGACATCGTTGGCTCCCACGACCAAGGCGACGTCGGTCTGCTTGAACTCGTCGTTGATCTCGTCCATCTCTTTGAGCTGCTCGTAAGGGACGTTGGCCTCGGCGAGGAGCACGTTCATGTGCCCAGGCATGCGACCGGCCACGGGGTGGATCGCATACTGGACCTCGACCCCGCGTCGCTCGAGCTGGTCGGCCAGCTCGCGCACCACGTGCTGCGCCTGGGCGACGGCCAGGCCGTAGCCGGGGACGATGATCACCCGGCGGGAGTAGGCGAGCATGGTGGCGATGTCCTCGGCAGAGCCGGAACGTACCGTCCGGTCACCGTCTGCGGCCAGGCCAACCCCCTCCCGGGGTCGCCCGAAAGCCCCGAAGAGGATGTTCGCCAACGACCGGCCCATGGCGTCGCTCATGAGCTTGGTGAGCAAGGTGCCCGAGGCACCCACCAGGGTGCCGGCCACAACCAGGGCGAAATTGCCCACCACGAACCCGCTGGCGGCGACGGCGAGCCCGGTGCAGGCGTTGAGGAGCGAGATCACGACCGGCATGTCGGCCCCACCGATGGGCAAGACGAACGCGACCCCGAAGACCAAGGCGAGCAGCAGGAGGGCGACGAAGACCGGTGGAGCCCCGGTGACCCCTAGGACCAGCACGCACAGACCGAGAATGAGCAGCCCGAGCAGGGCGTTGACCGCCTGCTGGCCCGGATAGGTGATCGGGGTCCCGGTCATCAACTCCTGCAGCTTGGCGAAGGCGATCCCGCTGCCGGCGAACGACACCCCGCCCACCACGATCGCGAACACGCTTGGGAACCCCGACTGAAGCGCGGGCCGGGCACCGTGCAGGCCCAGCAGCTCGGAGACCGCGACCAGCGCCGCCGCGCCGCCGCCCACGCCGTTGAACATCGCCACCATCTGGGGCATGGCGGTCATCTTCACCATCCGTGCCCCGACCGTCCCAATGATGGCGCCGAGCACGAAGCCCACGGCGCAGATCGTGGCCCCTGCCGCGGTGAAGGAGGGCCAGAGCAAGACCACCGTCCAGCCCACGGCCAGCGCCATGCCCGCGGCCGCGACCCAGTTCCCCCGACGAGCACTACGGGGCGAGCTGAGGAAGCGCAGGCCAAAGATGAACAGCACCGCAGCCAGCAGGTAGATGAGGGCAGTGGCGATCGTCATCGGCCCCGCTCCCTCTCACCGCCGGGGGTGCGAGGCCTGAACATCTCCAGCATGCGGTCCGTGACCACGAACCCGCCCACCACATTAATGGTGGCCAAGAGCACGGCCACGAAGCCCAAGGCGATCGAGAGCGGGGTGTGGGCCCCGGCCGCGATCAGGAGCGCGCCGACCAGGATGATGCCGTGAATGGCGTTGGAGCCCGACATCAGTGGGGTGTGCAGGATGGTCGGGACCTTGGAGATCACCTCGAAGCCGACGAAGGCGGCCAGCACGAAGTAGGTGAAGAAGGTGAGCAGCGACTCGTTCACGTCGAGGCCCTCGCCCCCTCGATCATCTGCCGCGCCCGCTCGTTGACGACCTGACCGGCGTGGGTGACCAGGCAGCTCCGGGTGATCTCGTCCTCCATGTCGACGCGGACCTCCCCCGAGGGGGCGAGGTGGAGCAGGAGGTTGACCACGTTGCGCGCATAGAGCTGGCTGGCATGTACCGGCACCGTGCTGGGCACGTTGGTGGTCCCGTCGATCCAGACCCGGCCGACCTCGATCACCTGTCCCGGCTCGGTCAGCTCACAGTTGCCCCCGGTCTCAGCAGCGAGATCCACCACCACCGATCCCGGGCGCATACCGTGCACCATCGGAGCCGTGACCAGGATCGGGGCCCGACGACCAGGCACGTTGGCGGTGGTGATCACTACGTCGGCCGCCGCCACCCGATCGGCCAGCAGCTCGCGCTGCTTGCGCAGGAACTCCTCTGTCTGCTCGCGCGCGTACCCCCCCTCCCCTTCCTGGCTCTCCAGCTCCAGCTCAAGGAAGGTGGCGCCGAGGCTCTTGACCTCCTCCTTGACCGCCGGGCGGACGTCGTACGCCTCCACCACCGCGCCCAGGCGCCGGGCGGTGGCGATGGCCTGGAGCCCCGCCACCCCCGCCCCCAGCACCAGCACCCGGGCCGGGGGAACGGTGCCGGCCGCGGTCATGAGCATGGGGAAGTACTTGCCGAGCCGGTTGGCAGCCATGAGCACAGCCTTGTAGCCAGCCAGCGAGGCCTGCGAGGAGAGCGCGTCCATGCTCTGGGCCCGGCTGATCCGAGGGAGGAACTCGAGCGAGAAGGCGGACACGCCCTGGGCCGCCAAGGCCTCGACCACGGCGGGCTCGGTCGCCGGCTGCAGGAAGCTGATGGCCACGCTCCCGGCCCTCAACCATGCCACCTCCTCGAGCGAGGGCGGCTGCACCCGGAGCACGATGTCCGCCTCGGATAGCAAGGCCCTCCGATCGGGCACAACCTCGACCCCCGCCTGACGATAGGCATCGTCATCGAAGCCGGCTGCATCTCCGGCGCCGGCCTCGATCCCCACCTGGAAGCTGGCGTCCCTCAGCCTCCGGACGACATCCGGCACCAGCGCCACGCGCCGCTCGCCGGGGCGAGTCTCCTTGGGAACGGCAACTCTCACGTGTACCTGCACATGGTAGATGAGCCCCCTGCCCCCCCGCCGCGGAATGCCACCGCCTCGCCAGCGATTCTGGGTGCGCAAGGGGAACGGCAGCGACGGAAGCAGAGGACGCTAAGAGGGTAGATTGTAAGCTCGCCATGACACCCGGGCAGATCATCAACGACCTCACGTTCCAGGCCGCCACCGTCAACGGCTCGGGCAGCCAGTCCGCCAACCTGGTGCTGACCCGCGCCATCTTCTCGATGGGCATCCCGGTGGCACCGAAGAACGTGTTCCCGTCCAACATCGAGGGCCTGCCCACCTGGTACCAGCTGCGGATCTCGGCCCGTGGCTACCAGGCCCGCAAGGGGGACCCGGACGTGCTGGTGGCACTGAATCCGGCCACTTGGGCCTCCGACCTGCGGTCGCTGCGCCCAGGTGGAGCGGTGGTGTATGAGGAGAGCTACTCGACGGCCGACGCCCGGGACGACGTCGACTACTTCCCGGTCCCCTTCGCCAAGTTGGCCAGGAGCGAGATTCGCCACGAGACCCTGCGCAAACAGCTGACCAACATGATCTACGTGGGAGTGGTGGCCGGGCTCCTCCAGATCCCCTTCGACCGGATCGAGTACGGTATCCAGCGGGTCTTCCAGACCAAGCCCAAGGCCTGGCAGCCCAACGTGGACGCGGCTCGGGTGGGCTACGAGTACTGGCGAACCCACTTCGCCGACCGCCAGATCCGGTACGCCCTCCGGCCCATGCAGGGGGCCACCGACGGCCTGATGCTGATCGAGGGCAACCAGGCCGCCGCCCTGGGGTGCATCATGGGTGGCTGCACGGTGGCGGCCTGGTACCCGATCACCCCCTCCTCCAGCCTCTGCGAGAGCCTGTCGGCCTACGCGGACCGCTTCCGCGTCGACCCCGTCACCGGCGAGCGCAAGATGGCGATCGTCCAGGCAGAGGACGAGCTGGCGGCGGTGGGGATCGCGATCGGAGCCGGGTGGGCAGGGGCTCGAGCCATGACCTCGACCAGCGGCCCCGGCATCTCGTTGATGGCGGAGTCCGCCGGCCTCGCCTACTACGCCGAGGTCCCGGTGGTGATCTTCGACATCCAGCGTGTCGGCCCCTCGACCGGGCTCCCCACCCGCACCTCGCAGGGGGACGTGGGATTCGTCTCCATCCTCTCCCATGGCGACACCCGACACCTCGTCCTGCTGCCGGGAACGGTTGAGGAGTGCTATGAGTTCGCCCAGGCGGCGTTCGACCTGGCCGACCGCTTCCAGACCCCGGTCTTCGTGCTCTCCGACCTGGACCTGGGCATGAACCTCTGGATGACCCGTCCCTTCAGCTACCCCGAGCGGCCCTTCGACCGAGGGAAGGTCCTGACCGCCGACGACCTGGCCCGGCTGGAGGGACGCTGGGGTCGATACCGGGATGTCGATGGCGACGGCATCCCCTACCGCACCTTGCCCGGCACCGAGCACCCCGCCGCCGGGTACTTCACCCGTGGCTCCGGCCACGACGAGAACGCGAGGTACACGGAGGACGCGGAGGTCTACGCGCGCAACATGGACCGCCTGGCTCGCAAGCTGGAGAACGCCCGGGAGGCGCTCCCGGAGCCGCTGGTCGACTCCAGCGCCGCCTCCCCGGTCGGGCTCATCGCCTACGGGAGCACCCACCACGCCGTGGTCGAGGCGCGCGACCTTCTGGCCGAGCAGGGGTTGAAAGTGGACTACCTGCGGCTGCGTGCTCTGCCCATGGCCCGCTCGGTCGCCGACTTCGTGGCCGCCCATGAACGGGTCTACGTGGTCGAGCAGAACCGCGACGGCCAGGGGTACGACATCCTGCGGCTAGGCCTCCCCGCCGAGCTGGCCGGGCGGATGCGGTCCATTCGTCACTACGATGGCCGGCCGATCCCAGCCGAGGCCATCACGCGACCACTGCTGGAGCTGGAGGCTGTACCAGTCTGATGAGCACGGTGCTGAATCGTATCGGGCTTCCCCGCGATGCCTACAAGGGGGCGGCGACCACCCTGTGCGCCGGCTGCGGGCACAACTCCATCACCAACCATCTGATCAAGGCCCTGTTCGAGCTGGGGGTGGAGCCCCATCGGCTGGCCAAGATGAGCGGCATCGGATGCTCTTCGAAGACGCCGGCCTACTTCGTCGAGCGCGCGCACGGGTTCAACGGGACCCATGGGCGTATGCCCTCGCTCGCCACCGGGGCGCACCTGGCCAACCGGCACCTGGTCATGCTCGGCGTCAGCGGCGACGGCGACACCGTGGCCATCGGCCTGGGCCAGTTCATGCACCTGGTCCGGCGCAACGTCGATTGCACGTACATCATCGAGGACAACGGCACCTACGGGCTCACCAAGGGGCAGTTCTCGGCCACGGCCGACGTGGGTTCGGTCCAGAAGCGAGGAGCGGTCAACACCTACCAGCCCATCGACCCGTGCGCCGTGGCCCTGACCTTGGGTTGCAGCTTCGTCGCCCGTTCGTTCTCAGGGGACGGCAAGCAGCTGGTGCCGCTGCTCAAGGCCGCCATCGCCCACCGCGGGACCGCGGTCCTGGACGTGATCTCCCCCTGCGTGACCTTCAACGACCACGACGGCTCCACCAAGAGCTACGCCTACGTCAAGGAGCACGAGGAGCAGCTCCACGACCTCTCCTTCATCCCCTTCTTCGAGGAGATCCACGTCGACTACGAGCCTGGCACCTCCACCGAGGTGGTGCTGCACGACGGCTCCCACCTGGTGCTTGAGAAGGTCAGGGAGGACCACGACCCCACCGATCGCCTGGCCGCCCTGCGGCTCATCGAGGAGAGCCGCAGCAACGGTCGTCTCCTCACCGGCCTGCTCTACGTGGACGAGCGCATGGAGGACTTCGCCACCCGCGAGCGGCTCCCTGAGCGTCCCCTCTTCTCCTTGGGCGAGGAGGACCTTCGGCCAGGTCGGGAGGCGTTCGACCGGCTCATGGCCGAGTTCGCATAGACGACCTAGAGCGCGCGGCTGAGGAGCTGGCTCGGCGCGACCGAGCGCTCGGGCGGTGGGTCCGGGCCCTCGGCCCGCCGCGTCTTCGCCCATCTCTGGAGAGCCCGCTCGCTGACCTCGTACGAGCGATCACCTTCCAACAGCTCGCCGGCCGAGCCGCCGCCGCCATCCACGCCCGCCTCATGGCCCAGCTCCCTGGAGGGGTCACCGCCCAAGGGATCCTCGAGCTGCCGGTCGAGGCGCTACGGGCAGCAGGGCTCTCGGCCGCCAAGGCCGCCTCGATCCGTGAGCTGGCCGCCCGTGTGGCCGGAGGGGAGCTGCCACTCGAGTCCCTGGCTTCGCTCCCCGACGAGGAGGTGGTGGCCAGCCTGAGCCGGATCCGGGGCATCGGCCGCTGGACGGCTGAGATGTTCCTCATCTTCTCCCTGCGTCGCCTGGACGTGTGGCCGGTCGGCGACCACGGGGTGCGACAAGGCTACGCCACCATCCACGGTCTGGGCTCGCCGCCGCGGCCGGGCGAGCTGCTTGAGCTGGGCGAGCGGTACCGTCCCTACCGCACGGCCCTGGCCTGGTACTGCTGGCGGGCCGCCGAGACCGTCCTGCCCGAGGAGTAGGGGGGCCGCCGGTCGGCCCCCTCCGCTGGCCCCTGGTTCAGATCCGGTACTGACAGCGCTCCACTCGCTCGGCGATCGGCGCCAGCAGCTCCCGGCGGATGCGGTTGTGCTCCGGGTCGGCGTCGTAGGCACGGTAGGCGTCCTCGTCCTCGAAGTCGCCCACGATTGCCACGTCCATGTTGCCGTCCCGCAAGCCCGCGTCCATGCCCATGGTGAGGGAACGCCGTCCGGGGCTGTTCACCTTCTCCAGGGCCTGACGCAGGCCCTCCACCGCCTCGGGTGGGGTACCGGGCTTGAGCTTGATGAGGACCACGTTGCGGATCACGGCTGAAGTCTATGCGGCTCACCCCGCCCGGGGCTCACGACCGCGAACGGCCCGGATCAAGGGGAGGTGGCGAGGAGACGCTGGTAGAGCCGGTAGGTCGGCTCGTCGAAGGCCACCAGCCGGACCAGCTCCACCGAGCTCGGGGTGGAACGGATGGTCTCCACCGCGATCTGGGCGGCCAGCTCCCTGGGGAACCCGTAGGCTCCCGTGGAGATGGCCGGAAAGGCCACCGAGCGCGCCCCTAGCTGGTCCGCGACCTCAAGCGAGCGGCGATAGCAGGAGGCCAGCAGCTCGGGCTCGCCGCGGTCGCCGCCATGCCAGACCGGCCCGACAGCGTGGATCACCCAGCGCGCCGGCAACTTGAAGCCGGGCGTGGCCACGGCATCGCCGGTCTCACAGCCTCCCAGACGCCGGCAGGCCTCCAGCAGCTCCGGCCCCGCCGCCCGATGGATAGCGCCATCTACTCCACCTCCACCGCGCAGCGAGCGGTTGGCGGCGTTGACGATGGCGTCGACCGTCTCTCGGGTGATGTCGCCTCGTACCGCCTCGATCCTCATCTGAGCGTGCCTCCCCCGCCAGCCGACGGGCGGCCGCCATCGGCGGCCACCGGTCGGCTCAGCATGTTGAGCGACGGCTCAGGCCGCTGGGAGCAGGCCCCGCATCTTCTCGGCCAGGTCGGGCTGGCGCAATCGCTCGAGGGCCTCGCGCTCGATCCTCCGGACCACCTCACGGCCGATGCCCAGGCGAGCACCGATCTCCTCCAGGGTGCGCGGGTGCCCGTCGATGAGCCCGAAGCGGAGCTGGATGATCCTCCGCTCCCGGGCGCTTAGGGCCTGCAGCACCTCGTCCAGCTCGGCGCCCATCAACGCCTCCGCGGCTGCCGTCGAGGGGGAGACCGCGTTCTCGTCCTTGAGCAGCTCGCCCAGCTCGGAGTCCCCGTCCCCGATCGGGGTCTCCAACGAGACCGGCTCGCGGGCGATCTCGAACAGCCAGCGCACCTTGTCCGGCTCCAGGCCCATCTCCAGGCCGATCTCCTCCTCGCTCGGCTGACGACCAAGCTCGACCCGGAGCCGATCGCTGACGCGCACCAGCTTCCCGATCAGCTCGGCGTTGTGGGCCGGGATTCGGATGGCCCGCCCCCGATCGGCGATCGCTCGCTGAACCGCCTGGCGGATCCACCAGGTGGCGTAGGTCGAGAACTTGAAGCCCTTGCGGTAGTCGAACTTCTCGACCGCCCGCATCAGGCCCAGGTTCCCTTCCTGGATGAGGTCCAGGAGCGGGAGGCCATGGCCCTGGTACTTCTTGGCCACCGAGACGACCAGGCGCAGGTTGCTCTCGATCATCCGCCGCCGGGCCGCGCTCGAGCCGCGCTCGATCTCCTTGGCGATCTCCACCTCCTCCGCGGCGGTGAGCAGCCGGAACTGCCCGATGTCCCGGAAGTAGGCGCGCAGGCTATCGTCGAGGCTGGCGTCTTGCGACGCCTCCTCAAGCTCGGGGCCCGCGCCGAGGTCGTCGAGCTCTTCCTCACGGAGGAGCCGGGCCAGCTCCTCGGCCGCGGCGTCTTCGGTCACGGTCGCGTCGAATTCCTCAACCACGTCGATCATGCAACTTCCGCATCTACCCTGAACGTTACGCGCGCCCCATCTCTTCCGTGCCATGGCCACCGGCGCGCTCTGTGCCTGGCCGGGGAGCTCCCGGAACCTTGACGTCCGGATCGAAGGAATCACCAAAGCGTCTGTATCACTTACAAGTAGAGAGAGGCGTTGGTGGTTTCCAAGGCGGAGGGGCAGACGGGCGAGCGGCGAGCCGTCGTGCCCGGCGCGATCCAGGGAATCCGCCGGGTCCTGCCCATCCTGGTGGGCGCCGCCGCCTTGGCCGGCCTGGTGGTGGCGGTCAACCCCAGGTCGGTGGCCGGGGCACTGTCCCGATTCAATCCGTTCGTCATCCCGGTCGTCATCCTGCTATCGGTCTCCTGGTACGTACTGCAAGGGGT
Source organism: Candidatus Dormiibacterota bacterium (assembly GCA_035294145.1). Taxonomy (GTDB): domain Bacteria; phylum Chloroflexota; class Dormibacteria; order Dormibacterales; family Dormibacteraceae; genus CADDZO01. Next base: position 52,357 of record DATGLL010000142.1, read on the forward strand.
CCGCTGGCACTTCCTGTTGTGCCAGGTGGGCGCGGCCCTCCGCCTGGTCGACACCGTCCTCCTCAGCATCGCCGGCCAGACCATCACCGCCCTCTTCCCGCTCGGCGACCTGACCCGTGCCGTCTTCGCCGCCGACGCCGCCGGCATCGAGTTCGGGACCTCGGCGGCCACCGTGACCGTGCAGGAGCTGACCTTCACCCTGCTGCTGGTGCTGATCGGCATCCCAGGCATGCTGGCCCTGCACGTCGGCACCGGGGCCCTGGTCGGGATCGTGGTGGGCATGGTGGTGACGCTCGCCATCCTGACCGTCTCCCCCCTCTTCCGGGTGGTCCACACCGTCGTCTCCCGGTTACCCCTGGTGCGACGGCTCCGGCATCAGATCGCAGAGCTGCAAGAGCAGACCGTGGCCCTCCTCCACCGTCCCAGCACGCTAGGCTGGTCGGCGCTCGACCTGGCCCGGGCGGCGGTTGGCGTCACCCTCCTTTGGGCGATCGTCGAGGGCCTCGAGCCGGGGGCGATCGGGTGGTGGGAGACGGCCCTGGTGGTGGCCGTGGCCTATGTCGGCGGCGCGGTGAGCTTCCTCCCCGGCGGCACCGGAGCCAGCGACGCCAGCCTGGTAGGGCTGCTGGTGGTGCTGGGCGTGCACCCGGCGACCGCCGGCGCCGCCGCCATCCTGCAACGGCTGGCGACCACCGGGGTCGCGACCAGCCTTGGGTTTACCGCCTACCTGCTGGCTCGCCGTCGCTTCGCCCTCGGCGGTCTCCTGATGCGTCGGGCGAGCTGAGCCCGCCCTCCGGCCCACCAGGCCAGCCATCGGGCCAGGCGAGGTGCGCCGAGCCACCCACCCAGCAGCGACCACAATGCAGCCATGAGCGAGACACGACCCATCAGCCGATTCCCCATCCCCGCCTTGGACGACCTCCCCCCGGACATCCGGGCTCGCATCGAGGACGTTCGGGAGCGCACCGGCTTTGTCCCCAACGTCTTCTTAGCCCTTGCTCACCGTCCCGAGGAGTGGCGAGCCTTCTTCGCCTACCACGACGCCTTGATGGAGCGCGAGGGCGGGCTCTCCAAGGCAGATCGTGAGCTCATCGTGGTGGCCACCAGCGCCGCCAACCACTGCCTCTACTGCGTGGTCGCGCACGGGGCCCTGGCTCGGATCCGGGCCAGGAACCCCTTGATCGCCGACCAGGTGGCGGTGGACTGGCGCAACGCCGACCTGAGCGACCGCCAGCGGGCCATGCTCGCCTTCGCGGTCAAGCTTGCCACCCAGCCGGCCGAGGTGGACGAGCAGGACCTTGAGCGACTCCGCGCCCATGGCTTCGACGACGACGAGATCTGGGACATCGGCGCCATCACCGCCCTCTTCGCCCTCTCCAACCGCCTGGCCCACCTGAGCCAGCTCCGGCCCAACGACGAGTTCTACCTGATGGGCAGGGTCCCGAAGGAGGTGTACGAGCGCCTGACTGGTCCCTGAGGGGCCGCCCGTCGGCGCCACCTCAACGCGGGGCCACCTCCGAGCCCTGGCGCCAGGTGACTGCAGCCCGGATGTGGGCCCAGGGCCATCCCCGTCTGAACCGTCGCCCTCCCCCACCTCCACAGACGCCTCACGACGGGTATCTCGGCGTGACCTGTGGATCGTGGATGTCGGCTGGCCTTGACCAATACTCACCGACCTTATGACGTGCTCGCACCAATCCGCGCGGTCAGATGAGACTGAGGCCCGATCGCGCTCTTCCGGCCATCCGAGGCTCCTTCCCGAGGCGCCAGGGGACCCTTAGAATCAGCGGCGTGGCCCGAGCCAACGTCCGATGGCTGTTCACCGCTGGTGTGGGCGCCGGATGGTCGGCTCAGGATGTGTTCACCAACCGGGTCTCAGAGCTGGAGGCTTTTGAGCGCTCTCTGTCCCAGATCTCCTCTTCTCTTGGCGACCAGTTGGTTACCGACTTGAGCCGGCCACGGTGCAATGTGCTCGTCTACTACGGCGTCGGCGGCGTCGGCAAGACTCGACTTTCGGAGGTCTTGGACGAGCGTTTCACCCATTGGAAGCTACCTGGCCTCGCTCCCCGTCGGGCGTCCATTCGCCTGGACTTCTCCGAGGCGGGCAGCTTCGACATGGAAAGCCTCCTCCTCCGCATCCGGGCCGGCCTGGCCCGGCTTGAGGACAGATGGGCGGCCTTCGACCTGGCGTTCACCGTGTACTGGCAGCGTGCCCACCCCGGCCGACCGCTTCAGGAGTTCGTCCGGGAGCACCGGGCGCTCGGTCGTCTCATCGATCCCACCTTCCTCATCGACCAGGTGACCACCACCGTGTCCGACTTGCTCACCACCCTGGCGACACCGGCCATCCTCCCCGTCAGCCTCATCGTCTCGGGTGGCAGGGTCGCCCATCTGCTCTACGGGTACGTCAAGCAAGCCATCGATCACCACGCCCTCCTGAGAGACTGCCCGTTCTTTGCCCCTCTCATCGATGCAGAGGCGGATGCGGACTGTCTCTCCTACCTGCCGGCGCTGATCGCCTGGCAGCTGGAGCGCATGCAGCCACCGCCGCTTGTGGTGATCTTCCTGGACACATTCGAGAACGTCGTCAACAGACCCTCCCGCGACTTCGAACGCCTCATCCAGCGAGTCATCTACTTGATGCCCAACGTCCTCTTCGTCGTGACCGGGCGCAGGCGCCTGGACTGGGGAGACTCGAACTCCATCGGTGAGTTGGACTATGTCGGCCCTCACCGCTGGCCGAACCTCCGCTTCGAGAACCACGACCAAGAGCCCAGGCAGCATCTCGTGGGCTATCTCTCCCCCCAGGATTGTGAGCGATACCTGGCCAACGCCCTCACCGCAAACGGACACCCCGTCATCCCCTCAGAGATTCGGGAAAGGATCGTCGCGGGCAGCGGCGGCTTGCCGCTCTACCTGGACCTCTCGGTCGGTCACTACCTGACCCTGCTTGCCCAGGGGAGGGAACCGTCGGTGGAGGATTTCGGGGGGCCGTTCCCGGCCATCGTCGGACGCGTCATGCGGGAGCTGAGCGAGGACGAGCGACGCTTGCTCCGGGGCCTCTCGCTGCTCGAGGGGTTCGACGTCGAGGTGGCCAGGGGGGTGGGAGCCCCCATCTCCGACGCCACCCTCGCACGGTTCCTGGCTGCGCCCTTCATCGAGCACGATCCGGGCCGAGGGTGGCCGTACGCGCTCCACGCCAACCTGCGCCAGGCGATACGCTCCGCCGACGCCGACCTGCGCGACGCCTGGTCCCCACGTGAATGGGATGAGGCTCGCCGGCGCATCTTGGGCCAGCTGGCGGCGTCGGCCGAGGCCGCACGCCGATCAGGGGACCGGGACCGGATGGTGGCGTGCTACCTGCAAGGACTGAGCTTGGCCGGGGCAGTTGACGAGCTCCAGGACTGGCTGGTCGAGATGGCCGCCCATCTCGCCGAGCTCGGCCTATGGGACGTCCTCGATCCTGAGGGCCCGCCCTCGCAGCCCGAGTCCTCGCTCCAGGCCTTCCGGCTGCTCCTCCATGGCATGCGGCTCATCCGCCAGGGGGTGCTCGGGGAGGCCGAGGAGGTGCTCTCCCGGGCGCTGAGCAGCGCCCACCTCAGCGAGACGGCGGCCCGCCTGTGCTCGCTCAACCTCGGCGACGCCCTACGGATCATGGGTCGCTACGACGACGGCGCCGCGGTCTACGCTGGCCTCGCCCACGGCGACGGTCGCGAAGCCACGCGGGCCGCCTACTGGATGGCCGACATTGACTACCTGAAAGGGCGTTTTCAGGCGGCGCTCCGCTCCCTCGAGCTGGGTGATGACGACACCTTCCTGCGCTGCGAGTCGCTCCGCTTAGCAGGGCACATCTACCGGGTGAACGCGATGTTCGACGAGGCCGAGCTGCGCTACCGCGAGGCGCTCGAGGTCGCCCAGGCAGCCCGGGCGCCAGCCCTCGAGGGAGAGGCGTTGACCAACCTGGCCGAGGTCCGCTGCTGGGCGCAGCCTGAGTCGGCGCGCGAGTGGGGGGAGCGCGCGCTAACGGCGAACCAGGCGGTGGGGAACAAGGTAGAGCAGGTGAAGGCGCGGGTGGCGCTGGCGGTGGCGGCGCCGACGCGCGAGGAGTCGGAGGAGGAGTTCCTCGCCGCCCGCTCGCTCGCCGAGACCATCGGCTATGGTGGTGGCATCGTGTTCGCCCTCGTCGCTCGGGCGTTCCGGTGCCTGCTCGCCGGGGATGAGGCCCTCGCGATCGCATCCCAACGCGAGATTGACGAGCGAACCGCTCGGCTGGGCGGCAACCGGTTCTGGCTGGAGATCATCGACGCTTGGCGAGGGGTGGATGGGGAGGCGCGAGCCGACTGGCTCGGAGGTCACCGGGCGGCACGCCGACGGTGGGCGGAAGTGCTGGCACGACGCCGCCACCGCTGATGCGGAGGATCGCTATGGTCGGGCTGGGGACCATCGCCCGCTCCCACCTCGACGCGCTCCAACGGCGGGGAGACGTCAGCGTCGAGGCCGGCGTGGACCCGGCGTCGGGGAAGTCGCTCGAGTTCGACGGCCACGCCCGGCCGGTGTACTCCTCGATCTCCGCCCTCCTCGAGCGGCACGAGGTCGACGATGTGATCGTGGCGACGCCGACGCCCACCCACGTCGAGGTCTGCGAGGAGATCCTGGAGGCAAAGGCTCGGCCGCGCATCCTGGTGGAGAAGCCCCTGGCGACCACGCTGGGCGAGGTGGAGCGCGTGCTGGCCAGGGCCGAGGAGCGCCAGCAGCCGCTCGACGTCCTCTACCACTTCCGATGGGCGCCGGAGGTGCTGTGGGCCGTCGCCTGGTGGGAGGAGCACCGAGACGACCATGGCCCGGTGGTCGACTTCCTCAGCTTCTTCTCCGACCCCTACGCGGCCATGGAGCCTGGTCGGCGGTGGACATACGTCTCCAGCTGGATCGACTCCGGCATCAACGCGCTGAGCCTCCTCGACCGGCTCGTGGACCTGCGCGAGATCAGCACGCTGACCCAGATGCCAGGGGCGCCCAGCACCTACGAGGCCGAGATCCGGTTCGCGAGCCAGGGGCATGAGGCCACCGGGCACCTCATGACCACCTGGCACGTGACCCAGGAGAGCAGGTGGACGCGTCTTCGCCTCGCCGACGGCCTGGAGCTGTCCCTCGATCACGTCGCCGTCCTGGGCAGGGCCCTGCACCGGGGCAGGACCATCGCCTTCCAGGGATCGGACGGAACCGTCCCTCGACGGACGGCCCACTACCTGAACCTCTTCCGGGAGGTCCTCTCGCCCACCTACTCACCCCAGGTCGAGCGCCACCGCCGTCTCCATCACCTGCTGCTGGACCGCCTGGCTCCGGGCGGCGGATGAGGCTGGCCCGACACAGGGGTGCCCCGCCAGCGAGTTGGTGGGCGGCCCGACCCTGCCCCCGGCCGCCGCTCGGGCCATCCTACACTGGGAGAGAACACCGGCATGGGCACGATCACCGTCCTGATCGCCGAGGATCACACCCTGGTCCGCGAGGGCACCCGGGAGATCCTGGCCAGGGACCCCGGGCTCGCCGTGGTCGCTGAGGCCGACCGTGGCGACCGGGCGCTGGAGCTGCTGGAACGGCTGCGCCCAGACGTGGCCCTGGTCGACCTGCGGCTGCCAGGCCTCTCCGGGATCGAGGTCGCCCGGGGAGTTCGACGAGCGCAGCTCCCGGTCCGGGTCCTCATCCTGAGCGCCTTCGACGACGAGGAGTACGTGTCGGCCGCGCTCGAGGCCGGGGCTGCCGGCTACCTGGTCAAGACGGTGCCCTCGGCGGAGCTGCTGGCGGCGGTCCGTCGCGTGCACGAGGGGGAGACGGTCCTCCAGGCCTCACTCGCTGCCAAGGTGGTCAGGCTCCGCTCGCGCGGGCCCCGGCTGAGCCCGCGCGAGGACGAGGTCATGCGCCTCGTCGGGCGCGGCCTGCCCAACAAGACCATCGCTCGCCGGCTGGGCATCAGCGAGCGCACCGTGGAGAACCACCTCCGCCATATCTTCGACAAGCTTGGCGTCGGCTCTCGCACCGAGGCCGTCGTCCACGCCCTCGCCCACCACCTCATCCCTGAGGAAGGCGAGCCGTGACCGAGCCCCGAGCCCGGCACCAACTCCACCAACTCCTGGCCCGCTCGCTCCGCCCGCCCATCCGCGACCGTCGCTTCTGGCTGATCCAGGTGCTGGTCATCCTGATCGCGGCCCTGAACTGGACCAGCGAGCTGGCCAGCGCCCGTCCCCTCGACCTCCCTCCCTTCGAACCGGTGGCGCTCTTTGTCGTCCCGGTCGTCTACGCCGCCCTCAACTTCGGCCTGGCCGGCTCGCTGGCGACCGCCGCCTGGGTGGCCATGCTGAGCCTCCCCTCGATCGCGGTGGCGAAGGGAAACGGTGACGGATGGGGGATCGTGACCGTGGTGGCGCTCCTGACCTGTGTGGCGGGCTTCGTCGGTCAGCGGGTCGAGCGCGAGGTCCTGGCCCGGACCGAGGCCGAAGCCGCTCGGAGCGAGCTCCGAGCCTCGGAGGGACGATTGCGCAGCCTGTTCGAGAACAGCCCAGCTCCTACCCTGCTGGTACGCGGGGGAGTCGTGTGGGGTGCCAACCCTGCCGCCGTGGCGCTCTTTGGTCGAGCCCGGGCGGACCTGGCCAACACGGACCTCGCCGATCTGGTGGGGGCAGAGGCGGCGGCCGCGATCTCGGTCGGCGAGCGACCGGTCTTCGAGCTGACCGACGCCGAGGGCGTGCGCCGGTTCCTCCGCCCGGTGATCAGCTCCCAGCCCGAGGCCGGGGCTGGTCCACGATCCTCGCTCCTCCAGGTGGTCTTCCTTGACGTCAGCGAGGAGCGGCGCCACCTGGGGATCAAGGATGCCTACGCGGCCTACGTGGTCAAGGCGCAGGAGGAGGAGCGGGCCCGGATCGCCCAGGAGCTCCACGACGACCCGCTCCAGTCGGTCATCCACCTGTACCGGTTGCTCGACCGACTGGCAGCGGCCCCGCCGCCTCCTGACGCCATCGGTCGGGAGCTGGAGCAGGCGCGTGACGTCGCCGAGGGCATCGCCGTCGAGCTGCGTCGGCTGGCCCGTGGCCTGCGCCCGGCCTCCCTGGAGGATCTGGGCCTGGTCGCGGGACTTCAACGGCTCGTCAACGACCTCAGCGCCCATGCCGCCCTCCGCACCTCCCTCGCGGTGGAGGGGGAGCCCCGGCGGCTCGACCCGACCGCCGAGGTGGGACTCTTCCGGATCGCCCAGGAGGGCCTGCGCAACGCCGAGCGGCACGCCCAGGCCTCCCGGGTGGAGATCCGGCTCGCCTTCGAGCCCGAGACGGTGACGCTCACGGTCGAGGACGATGGCCGGGGGCTGCCGGCTGAGGTGTCGACCACCCCAACTGGCGAGCCCGGGAGCTTGGGACTCATCGGCATGCAGGAACGGGCGGGCCTCCTCGGTGGTCGTCTTGAGATCTCCTCGGCCCCGGGTCGGGGCACGCGCATCCGGGCCCAGGTGCCGACCGGGTCCTCACGTGACCCGAAGGTCAGCTGGCGCGCAGGGGAAGCGACCCCCGGGGATTGGTCCATCCCCCTCCGATCGTCACCTCAGGCATCCGCCGGCAGTCCGAAGCCGTAGTTCAAGAGCGCGACGGCGTCGGCGAAGAAGTTGGAGGAGTGCATCACCACTGCCACCAGGCGACGCCGACCGCGCTGCGCGCTGGCCACCAGGCATGGACCTGCCGCATCGGTGAACGCGGTCTTCATCCCCGTTGCGCCAGGGTAGGCATAGGCAGCGCCGGGCCGAACCAGCTGGTTGTAGTTGACCAAGTCGTAGGCCTTGTGGGTGGCCGAGGCCGGGATCCGGATCGAAGGGGTGCCGGCGATCGCCAGCAACGGCGGGTAGCGGGTCACGATCGCGCTTGCCGCCACCGCCATGTCGTCGGCCGTGGTGTACATGTCAGGATCGTCCAGCCCCACGGGGGTGGTGAAGTGGCTGTGACGCATCCCCAAGGCCGCCGCTTTCCGGTTCATCAGCTGAACGAAGCGGTCGCGGGGTACGAGGTTGCTGCCGAGCGTCTCGGCTGCGTCGTTCCCGGAGCGCAGGAAGAGGCCGTACATGAGCTCTCGCACGGTCAGGACCTCTCCGGCGTCGAGGCCCATGACCGTCGACTCGGGCTCGATCCTCTGCACCGCGGCCTGGTCGGTCGCGGCCGTCACCCGAACCTCGGCGTCGAGCGGCGCCAGATCGGCCGCCACCATCGCCGTGACCAGCTTGGTCAGGCTGGCGGGAGCGCGACGGCTGGAGGCGTCACGCGACCAGAGCACCTCACGGCGGTCGACGTCGACCAGCACCGCAGCCTGGGCCAAGATCCGCAGATCGGGCTGCGGATGGGCGCTCAGCCAGGCGGTGGAGAGCACGATCGGGCCCGCGCTGGCGACGCCATGCATGGACCCGGACCGAGCGGCGGGGGCCGGGCGGGATATGGCCACCCAACCAGCCTCGGCCACGGCCAGCAGGAGCAGGGAGAGGACCAGTGCCAGCGGAGGACGGGCCCGGCCGGGCCGCAGCCTACCCGGTGGGGGAGACCACCGGTGCGGCACGGATCCCACGGACCTCAAGCGGCAAGCTGTGAGGCAGAGACGGGGGGCGGGCAGGTCACTCCCACCATGCCTCCGCGTCCACAACTGTCTCCCCAGGTAGCACGGGCCGCTCCAAGGCGGCCGAGCGGTCCGGCGGCACCTCTGCCGGCTGCTCCGCCACGATCTCCCCCTCCACCCAGTGCGGGCGCCGGCGACGGCGAAGCAGCAGGAGCACAGTCACCCCCGCCGCCCCGGCCACCAGCCCCAGCAGCAGGACGAAGGCCACGCCAGCCCAGGGTGGCGGTGTCCGATCCGCCCCTGCCGCGATCGCCTGACGCGATCGCTCCAGGTAGGCGGGGGCGTAGGGGTCGTGGTGGTCCTCGACCGCTACCAGGTGCTGGAAGAGCGGCAACGCCGCCCGGTAGTGCTGCCGGTCGAACTCCGCCACCGCCCGCGCGTACTCGCGGCCGATCGGGCCCTGGGATGGATCGACGCCCGCAGCCCGCAGCAGCTGACGAGCCACGTCCACAGGCACGGCGAATGCACGCCTGGCCCCTTGGCCGGCGGCATCGGTGAAGGTGGCCAGGCCAACCACGCGACCGCGGTCATCCAGGACAGGGCCACCGCTGTTCCCGGCCTGGATCTGGGCATCCGTGCCCAGCGCCTCCCACCCTCCGGGCATGGGTAGGACCCCGACCAGATGGCCTTGGGAGAGGGTCGCGCTCAGGGTCCGGTCCGCCTCCGGCTGCTGCGTGCAACGGCAGGGATAACCGATCACGTCCAGGGCCGCTCCCTGCGGGGGGGCGGAGGAAGCCAGCGCCAGCGTCGGGTACGGCCCTCCCGGCGCACGGAGCAGGGCCACGTCCCGGCCTGGGGCCGGTGCCCCATGGCGGATCAGCCGTACCGGCACCCCGCTCGATTCCACCTGGCGCATGGTCTGGGAGCCGAACCCGATCCGATAGCTGGCCGCGACCGAGACGATCTGCAGGTCGGAGCTGGCCCGACGCACGGCCCATTGGAGCAGCTGCCGTGCCTGGGCATCGCTCACGGTCACGCCCAGCGCGGACGACACCTCCTGCTGGAGGGCGCGCATCGCCAGCGGATCGCTGCCCTGCTGCTCAAGGCCAGCGACCAGGAGCCGCTCCATCTCCTGGCGCGACATCTCGACCACATGATCGTTGGTGAGCAGGTCACCGTCCTGGGTCACGAAGAACCCGCTCCCCTGCGCCTCCACCACGTCAGTCTGACGACGTCGCTCAGGGCCGGCGCTGAGCCAGGCCCCCGGGTCCTGGGCGAGCAGCTGGAGCTCGGCCTGGCCGAGCGAGGTCGGGGCTCCCCACGAGCGAGCCTCGGCCACGGCTCGCTGCTGGAGCCGACGCGCCGCGTCGGCGGTGAGGGTGGGAAGAGGTGCTGACCAGGTCACGGAGTAGAAGGCACCGACGATCACGACCGCGGGCCGCGCGGACTCGAAGACCTGGCTCGGGCTGGAGGGCTCCCCGGCCAAGGGCAGCGGCGCGGAGCAGGCCGCCAGGAACGAGATGAGCAATAACACCAGGCCGGCGCGCACAGGCGGACGGATTGTAGTCGACCGGTGCCCGACCGCGCTCGGACGAAGCGCGCAGGGCCTGCCCAGGCGATCTCGGTCGAGGGGCAAGCTAGGAGCGCCTTCGGTGACTTGGAGGCGCCGCTGGCCGTCCCGGTTGGCTCGCCTCCGATCCCGGCTTCCGCATGCTTGCGGCCAGGTCCCTCCCCGGCACCACGACGACTCGGGCGGCCATCGCCCGGGCAGGCCTCGAAGGTCCGATCCCGACTGTGCATGAGCCGTCGCCCCGGTATTCTCGACCCATTCCCGCCTGGGCGACCAGAGGAACCGTGAGCGAGGTGACCGGGTGCAGGACGACCGCGAGCGCCGCCTGAGGCAGGTTTTCGGCCCACCGGCACCCGCAGCTCGCCCCACCGCCCCGCCTTCGCGTCGGCTGCGTCCGGTGCCAGCGCTCGCCACCGCGATCGCCGTGGTCACGATGGGCGCGGCCGTGGCTGGCCTGTGGGCGCTCACTCCCCACGACCATGTGGCCCCCGGCTGCTTCTGGTGGACGGCGAGGCAGGTCGGCGACGCCAGGCCTGGCACGCATGGGTGCTTGCGTGGCTACGTGCGCTTCGGAGGCGCAATCGCGGAGGGCCCGGACCCGGACGCCCTCGCCCTCTCCTACAGCACCACCAACCCCGACACCACCACCCACCGCAACTGCCCTTTCCGGCCGGGGGAAGCGGTGGTGGTCCGCTATCACTCGGTCTTCGACGACGGCCGCACCCTGATCGTGATCGACGATTGCCGCTGAGCCCCTGCAAGAGGCTGGGCAGGGACGAGGGGTCACCCGAGCCCCACGCCGCCCGACGAGGGCCTGCCGGCGGCGGGAGTCCCGCCACCGACAGGCGACGCGAACCCAGCACGGCGGGTGGATACCGAACTCGACATCCAGCGGAGCCGTGGTCACACCGTTGCGGATCCTGTGGCCCTGCCCCACCCCTCGGCCCAACGGACGCGCCAGCTGTGAGGGCCGCGTCCCCGGGCAAGGAGGGCGCGGCGCCCGGTCGACGCCGCAGCCATCGCCCTGGCGGCGCCAGCGCAGGTGATCTGCCTCACCTCACGCCCCTCAACACCGGACGTGAGGTCAGGCCACACGACCTCGGGGGGCGATCCCCAACCTTCGCCAGTGCCTGCGCGCCGAGGCCCCAGAGACCAGCGGACCTCTGGCCAGCAGGTGGCACCTGGCCGATCCCTCTCCCCGTTGCGAGTCAGTGAACATGGGCAAGCCCTGGCTCGCAGCCGCCGGTCGCCCGGCACCGCCGGATCCTACCGTGGCTCCACCGGCGCTGATCCTCCCCGCCCCGTTGGCGGCGAACTCAAGCAGGCTCACCGTGGCATTCACGCCTCGGCCGACGACCAGACGGCATCCTTCGCCGGTACCCGTGTGTTCGGACCGGGACAGCCTGACGTTCACCGCCCCCACCACCTGAGCACGTCCTGGAGCCTGGGGAGAGCTCACCGACGATGGCGATCGGACATGGATAGCGACCAGGGTCTCCTTACCTCCGTTCCGCCGAAGCCATGGAACGTGAGCCGGAGGCCTGGGGTTCTGGGCAAATCCATGGGCAAAACGTCCCAGGGGCGAAGCAGGCGCCGATCCGGGTTGCCCCCAAGACCCAGCCCGCGGGCCGGAGACGCTCGCCATGCCCTCCCACACGCCGGGAGCTCCCCCAAGGGGGCGAGGGAGGGCCATGGAGACGGTCAGGGGCCGAAGCGACGACCGTTCTCAGCGACCGGGCTCGCGTCTGGGCAGGCGGCGTTCACCGACGTCGCCGAGCAGGTCGGTGCTGTCTCCCCACCCGCCAAGGGGCACCGGACGCCGACGGACGAAGGCCGCCCCCGGGGACCTAAGCCTCATGGGCTGCCCTCCCCAGCGTCCGCCGCACAGAGGCCGGCAACGCTCCTGCTCGGATGCGGTACAACTCGACCCCGCCTTTGAAGAAGACCAGGGTGGGCAGCTTCCATACACCGTGACGCCAGGCGGCCTCCGGTTCCTGTTCCACGTTCACGGCCACCAGCCGGCAGATCCCCTCGGCCCGTTCTCGTAGGGCCTCCAGCCCTCGCCGTACCCCTCGACACGGCTCGCAGCTGGGAGCCCAGAAGCTCACCAGCACCATGCCTTCCTCTCGTGCCAGCAGCGCCTCCAGCTCGGCCGTGCTCAGGTCGGGGAGGCCAGAGCCCGCCTCCTCCATCAGCTCAGCCGCTCGATGATCATGGCCATGCCCTGGCCGCCACCGACACACATGGTCTCCAGGCCATAGGTGCCGTTCAGGGTCTGCAGATCGTTGATCAGCGTGCAGAGGATGCGAGCGCCGGTCATGCCGAAGGGGTGACCGAGCGCGATGGCCCCGCCGTGAGGGTTCAGCCGATCGCTGAAGGGGTCGATGCCGATGCCGCGCGCGCTGGGGATGACTTGGGCCGCAAAGGCCTCGTTGAGCTCGACCACGTCGATGTCGTCGATGGTCATGCGAGCCCGTTTCAGGGCCTGCTTGGTGGCCTCGATGGGCCCCAACCCCATGATCTCGGGCTCGAGGGCCGAGACGCCAGTGGAGACGACACGGGCCAACGGGGTGATGCCGAGCTCCTTGGCCTTGGCGTCCGACATGATCACCACCGCAGCAGCGCCGTCGTTGAGCGGGCAGGCGTTGCCGGCCGTGACCCTCCCGTTCTCCCGGAAGGCGGGCTGGAGAGTGGCCAGGACCTCCATGGTGGTGCCCGGCCGAGGGCCGTCGTCGCGGGCGAACAGCTCCCCATTCGGAAGCGGGACCGGGATGATCTCCCGATCGAAGAAGCCCTCGTCCCGGGCCTTCACCGCCGCCGTCTGTGACTTGACCGCGTACCGGTCCATCTCCTCCCGGGTGACGCCACAACGGTCGGCCACGTTCTCGGCCGTCTCCCCCATGGCAATGTAGATGTCCGGATAACCCTCCGGGTTGCCGGGCAACAACCGAGGGTTACGGCACTCCTGCTGATCGGAGGTCCCCTTGCCGTAGCGGGAGACGCACTCCACGCCCACGGACAAGAAGACGTCACCCTCGCCCGCCTTGATCGCGTGGTAGGCCATGCGGGTCGTCTGGAGCGACGACGAGCAGTAGCGGGTGACGGTGCAGCCTGGGCAGTCAAGCCGGGCCAGGACGCTGACGATGCGCCCCAGGTTGAACCCCTGTTCGCCTCCGGGAAGGCCGCAGCCACAGATCAGGTCGTCGATCATCGCAGGCTCGAGGGCGGGCACCTTCTCGAGCACCCGACGCACGATATAGGCGGCGAGGTCGTCAGGGCGCACATCGACCAGATGCCCCTTGAAGGCACGGCCGATGGGCGAACGCCCGGCAGCGACGATGACGGCTTCCGGCATCGCACGATCCTCCTGAGCGCTGCTCGCCGGCGGGTGAGGGAACCGTTCCCCCCTCCACCTCGCGGTTGGCGTAGGCCAGTTTACGCACTCCCTCCTCAACACAGCCGTCCCCTCGGCACCGGAGGCCCGCCTCGACGGCAGGTGCATGGACAGCGCTCACGGATCGCGCGATACTGAGCGGTAAACCAACGTCCCGTCGGATGACCGCCACGGTACGCGCAGGGCGACCGACAGGAGGACGGGCATCACGAGGGGGTAGTGACCCAGGAGGCGTTCCCTCCGCGGTTCTCGGACGCCGAGTTCGCGCGCCGCCATCGTCTGGCGCGGGAGCTGATGGATGCCTTGCGCCTGGACGCGCTCGTGCTCTTCGGCTCTTCCGCCGAGGCCCGGATGCAACAAGCCGACATCTACTGGCTCTCGAACTTCGCGGGCATCCGGGAGAACTACCTCCTGTTCCCGTTGAGCGGGGAGCCAGTCCTCTTCGTGCAGACCCACAACCACGTCCCTCAGGCGAGGCAGCTGTCCATCCTCCCGGTCCAGCCCGGCGGTGGGGCGGGCACGTGGAGTGACGTCGGGGACCTGGTCGGCGAGCAGCTGCGGGCACGCGGCCTGCGATCCGTGGGGCTGGTGGGGCTAGTCCCCTACCAAGCCCATGCGAGGATGGCAGCGACGTCCCCTGCCTCGGCCTTCCGGGACGTGACCCGCGAATTCCGCAGCCTCCGCGTGACCAAGAGCGAGGAGGAGCTCGAGTGGCTTCGGCGAGGCGCAGCGTACACCGACGCGGCGCACGAGGCCCTGGAGCGCGAGGCACGCCCTGGCATGCGCGAGCACGAGCTGATCGAGGTGCTCCTGTCCGCGTCTCCACTCGCCCTGGCCGAGACCCAGGTCGCCTTCCTCGGCTCCACCTCGATGCGAGCGCCAGACCGATGCGTCCCGGCTCAGTTCCCCTCCTCGCGTCGGGTCAGGGAGGGGGACCTCTTCCTCACCGAGCTGAGCATCGCCTTCGGGTGCTACGGCGGTCAGTCCTTGCGCACCTTCACCTTCGGCCGCCCCATCGCGCTGGTCAGCCGCATGCACGAGCTGGCGTTGGAGGTGTTCGAAGCCGTGCGGCGGGCGTTACGACCAGGGGTGACCTCCCAGGAAATCCTGGAGATCGGCGACCTCGCCGACCAGCGCTCCTTCAGCATGGTGGACGCGCTCCTCCATGGCTGGGGCGTCGGAGTGCTGCCCCCCGTCCTCCGCAGCCGCCGGCGACCATGGGCCATGACCAAGGACCCTTGGACCTTCGCCGAGAACCAGACCGTGGTCGTGCAGCCCAACATCGTCACGCCCGACGAGCGGCTGGGAGTGCAGGTCGGCGACCTCTGCGTCGTGACGGCGGACGGCGCCCGCCCGCTCCACTCATACCGGCGCGAGCTCGTCGTCTGCGGATGAGGACCGCCCGCCTCCGTCAAGGGCTTTTTTGGGGCATACTCGACTCATGGGGGAAGAGCACGCCACCTCGACCGCCGACCCCGGCCTCTCCACGGCCACCCTCGACCACCTCCTCCAGCGCTTCCTCGATCGCGCCACCCCCGCCACCGCCCGCGCCTACGCCACCGACCTCCACGACCTCGCCCGCTTCCTCAAC
>DATGLL010000143.1:0-2590 GCA_035294145.1 Candidatus Dormiibacterota bacterium
CCGACGCGTTCCGTTCAGGGCCGAGTCAACCTCGGTCAGAAGGCGCCCGACGGCGAGCCCCTCCTGGGCCGCCCAAGCGGCACCACCCGCCACTTGCCGGTCCAGATCGGAGCGTTGATCGGCAGCGGACACGCGAGCGGGCGGTCACGCCGGGGCGTTCCCCAGGATCAGGTGACCGACTCGCCGGGCCGGGACGGGAAGCGTGCCCGGGGGGAGGCAGCGGGAGGCGGTGACGGGAGGGATGCTTGCTCGCGGCCCACTGCTTCAAGTTGACGGAAGTGAATGGTAGTGTGTAGACACGTCAGCTGTTGCTAACCCCATCCTCACCAGCTGGCCGCGGTGGCCCGGATCGTGGCCGAGCCGGCGGTGGGCCTCTACCACGAGGTAGGGGCGGGCAAGACCGCAGAGATGGTCATGGGCTGCATGGAGCTACGCCGGCTGGGGCTGGTGCGCAAGCCCGCGATCGTGGTCCCCAACCACATGCTGGAGCAGTTCAGCCGCGAGTTCCTGCAGCTCTACCCCCGGGCCCGCATCCTGGCCTGCCACAAAGAGGACCTGGAGCGGGAGCGGCGCCGGCTCTTCGTCGCCCGCTGCGCCACCGGCAACTGGGACGCGGTGATCATGACCGAGTCCGCCTTCCAGCGCCTGCCCATGTCCCCTGAGGCCCAGCGCCGCTACCTGGAGCGGGAGGTGGAGGCGATCGAGGCCCAGCTGGTGCGGGCCCGGGCCCAGGGCGGGCTCACCGTCAAGCGGTTGGAGCAGGCCAAGCTCCAGGCCAAGGAGCGGATCCGCAGGCTCCTGGACACGGCCAAAGACCCCGGGGTCACCTTCGAGCAGACCGGGATCGACTACCTCTTCCGGGACGAGGGCCACCGGGACAAGAACCTGCGCACCCACTCCAACCTGCCCGGGGTGGGCATCGAGGGCTCGCAGCGGGCCACCGACATGCACATGAAGCTCAGCTACCTGCGCGAGCGCCACCCCGCCCGCTGGGGCACCCGGGCCACCGCCACCCCGGTGGCCAACTCCATGGCCGAGCTCTACACCGAGCTGCGCTACCTGCGCCCGGACCTGCTCGAGGAGGCCGGGATCGAGGACTTCGACCAGTGGGCGGCCACCTTCGGCGAGGTCGTCTCCGCCGTCGAGGTCGCCCCGACGGCAGCGGCCTGCGCCTCAAGGCCCGCTTCGCCAGGTTCACCAACGTGCCCGAGCTGCTGCGCATCTTCCACGTCTTCGGCGGCGTCAAGACCGGCGAGGCCCTGCGGCTGCCGGCGCCGCCCCTGGTCCCCCGGCCCGAGGACGGCCGCCGGGCCCCGGAGACGGTGGTGGTGCCGCCCAGCCCCGAGCTGGAGCGGTTCATGGCCGAGCTGGCCGCGCGGGCCGAGCGGATCCGCGGTGGCCTGGCCCAGAAGGGCGAGGACAACCTGCTCAGCATCGCCACCGCCGGCCGCCTGGCCGCCCTCGACCTGCGCCTGGTGGGCAGGAGCACCGAGATGCCGGGCAAGGTCGAGGTCGCGGCCGAGCGCATCGCCGCCATCTGGGCCGAGCACCGCGAGCGCGTCTACCGGGGCCCGGACGGCGCGCCCCATCCCGTCCCCGGCGCCCTCCAGATCGTCTTCTGCGACCTGGGCACACCCAAGCCCGGGGAGTGGAGCGTCTACGAGGAGCTGCGCTCCCAGCTGGTGGCCCGGGGGCTGCCCAGAGAGTCCGTCCGCTTCATCCACGAGGCCAACGACGACCGGGAGAAGGCGGAGCTGTTCGCCGCCTGCCGAGAGGGCCGGGTGGCGGAGCTGGTGGGCAGCACCAAGCGCATGGGGGTGGGCACCAACGTCCAGGACCGGGCCGTCGCCCTCCACCACCTGGACTGCCCCTGGCGCCCGGCCGACCTCCACCAGCGCGAGGGCCGCATCCTGCGCCAGGGCAACCAGAACCCCGAGGTCCGCATCCTGCGCTACGTCACCGAGGGCTCCATCGACGGCTTCGTCTGGGGCACGGTGGAGCGCAAGGCCAGCTTCATCGCCCAGGTGATGAAGGGGCGGCTGGACGTGCGCGAGATCGAGGACGTGGGCGACGTCGCCCTCAGCTACCAGGAGGTGAAGGCGATCGCCACCGGCAACCCGTTGCTGATCGAGCAGGCCGAGGCCGAGGCGGAGCTGACCCGCCTGGAGCGGCTGGAGCGGGCCCACGCCCGGGCCCAGGTCCAGCTGCGCTGGTCGATCCAGGCCAGCGAGCGGGAGATGGCCGAGGCCGGCCGGCTCCTCGCGCAGGCCGAGGCCGCGCTCGCCCGCCGCCTCGACACCCGGGGCGAGGCCTTCGCCATGGTCGTCCAGGGCGAGCCGATCACCCGGCGATCGGAGGCCGAGGCCCGCCTGCGAGCCCTCCTGGCCGGCCTCCTCGCCCGCGGCTCAGCCGATGGGCGGCCGCTGGAGGTGGGCGGCCTGGGCGGCTTCACCGTCACCGCCTCCGTCGACCGGGGATTGGACGGCCGGCCGGCGGTGGTGGTGAGGCTGGAGGGGGTCCCCGAGTCCGAGCTGCGGCTGAGCCCCTGGGAGCTGGCCGAGGCCTCCGTGGTGAGTCGCCTGGAGCACCG
>DATGLL010000144.1:0-49612 GCA_035294145.1 Candidatus Dormiibacterota bacterium
CCCACCTCCTTCGACCGGGGGCCACCTTCTGGAAGACCATCCTTCTCGTCCTCGCCGACGGCTTCACCTGCCCCTCCTTCGCCAGCGGCGAGAGGCTGACCGTCGCCTGGGTCGTCTGCCCGGCCGCCACCCCATCACCCGACTCTCCCCGCTGGTCGAGCCGGATGGCCGCCGGGCTCATGAGGCCCACCACCGGTCCCTGCAGATCGGAGCCTGGAGCCGCTCCGGCGGCGGCCGGCGGTCATGGTCGTCCCGGCGCTGTCCCCAGGGCCAGCTGCGGCTGGCCCGACACCGTCCTCCACAGGACCTGGCCTTCGTCAACGGCCTCACCCTCGTCAGCGTGGCCCTGCCACCCTGGGGTGGGATGCCGCTCCCGCCGCCCGTCGGCGTGCGGCCCCACCGCCGGCAAGGGTCGACCCCGGTCGAGCTCGCCGCGGCCATGCTCCGGGAGCCGGGGGAGTGGTCCCCGGAGCGGGAGCTGGAGGTGGTGGCGGACGGGGCCTCCTGCCCGCTCGCCCGAGCCGGCCCGGGGATCCGACCTGGCCTGGCGCACCTGCCGGGTCGAGGCCCGGGGACGGCTGGGGGAGCGATCGGCCTTCACCCGGCTGGTGGGTCACGTGCCGGGAGGCGCCGGTGCCGGTGCACGATCCTCGCGGCCGCGGCCAGGACACTCATCTCCTCCCCACCGACCCCACGGCGACCGCGGAGGAGGTGGCGCTCGCCGACGCCGCTCGGTGGGCGATCGAGGGGACCCCTCGCCGCTGCACGCAGCCCCTGAGGGCCGCAGGGACCGGAGCGGGCGAGCGCGAGGTCGCTCCTCACCTCCACCCTGGTCTGGCGCGGGCACGCGGTCACCCAGGGCGACCGACTCTCCTGGCCGTCGCCTCCCTGGCACCGCGGCAAGCGCATCCCTTCCTTCCCGATGCCCTGGTGGCGGCCCGGCTCGAGGCACCCGCCGACGCCGCCTGACCGAGCGACGTCGCAGGATCCGCACCTGGGATCGAGGAGGCGGGGAGGCGCAAACGTCCAGGTGGGCGCCTTTCGCCGAGTTCCGCAGCACCTGGAGGTGGGGTTGGTCTTCGCCCGTGAGGGCTGGGAGAAGGAAGGGGTGGGCTCCTGGCCAGGAGCGAGCTGGCAGCTGGGCGGTTCCACCTGGCTCGGGAGTTGCGCCGGGTGTTGGGTTGGGGGCGGGGTCAGGAGGCCGATGGAGCAGGGCGTCGGGGAGAGCTGGAGGAGGTGTAGGCCTGGGTCCAGGAGGCTGGCCGAGACGAGGCGGCGGACGAGCGGCAGGCGCAGCGGGCAGCTCAAGTGGAGCGCTACCTGCTCGAGAACCGCGACGGGCTCCAGGACTATTGATGGCGGCTGGAGGGAGAAGACCCGCGGCTGCGGGGGCTGGGAGCTGCCGAGGGCAACGTGGACAAGGTCCTGGCCGCCCCATGGGCAAGGCTTGCGGGTGGGCTGCCCGGGGACTACCAGCGGTCACGGGATCAGTGTCGCCCTCCGGCACCTGGGGCGGCCGGCCTGGTTGAACACCATGGGGTACCCACTGGTCGCGGTCCCGCCCCTACCTGCCAACCTGGGACAGGTTCCCATGCCGTCCACCTGCTTGACCCTGACCGGGCACACGCGCTAATGTTCGCGGCGGCTGTTGCGGGAAGGATCGGGGTCGGTGGAGCCCCGGATTCGGAGGTGTCTCATCGTCTTCGTGCAGCGCGGGTGGTGCTCGGCCCAGAGAGTAGTGGCGGCTAGGGCCTTGTTGGCGTGGCTTCTGGCAGGTGGTGTCCGTGCGTTGAAGATGGCATCCCTACGCTCCTCTCTGGAGATCTGGCTGGGAGCGGCGGCCGTGGTTGGTGCACTCGTGGCCCTAGGCGGGATAAATGCCGCTGCGGCCGAGCAGCCACTCACGTTCTGCCAAAGCGGGGGTATGTCCGGCCTCACCTCCGCGCTTGTGGACGTCCGAGAGGGCACAGGTTCACTGGACGCCGTAACCGTGCCTCAGGCGACATCGGTGTCTGAGCAGTCCGGTAAGTTGGCTGCACTGCCCCTTGCCCTTCAATCGAATCGTTTAGCGCTCTCATGGAGAGCGGATGGATCATTATCTGCAACCCGAACAGCAGGCACCGAAGCGGCTGCCGACCGAGGTCCTGCATGGATCGAGATGGTCGCGGCTGGTAACGCCAACCTTTCGATCAGGCCTTTTGGTGACCATACGGCTCTCGCAGCGCCGCGCTGGCTATCGCAGACAGCTGCGCTGGGTAAGAGTCGTCGACTGCCATACGCCGTTGAGACCCAACGCCCAAATGCGGTTGTCCTCCCCGTGAGGCTGGGACGCGTGGATCTTGAATCAAGCCGTTCGATCTTCGAGCCTCACCGGGGTCCCGGAATTTGGCCTTCCTTGTCGCCTGAACTCGTTGTAGGTACACACCCGATCGATAGTCTCGCGCTGAGGATCGTATCCCGTCTCATCGGGACATCGCTGGCTGGCATCCGGGATCGAATCCCCAATCTGGTAGTCATCGCCCTGCTGCAGGCTCTGGGCAGGAGTCTCGTCTTGGGTGTCGACGCTTTCTTCGTCCCTTCTCCTCCTAGAGCATTGACGCCGAGAGACAACCTCTTGGCGACGATCTTCGAGAGTCCCCCACTTCAGTCTTCATCGGGCGGATGGCCGTCAGGGGCAGGGCTCCGACGATCGGAGGCAATGGTGGGCTGCAGGTGCTCAGCGTCCACGATGTCCAAGTTGAGGTGTTCATCCCGTGTCCTCGACCTCTGGCTTCCACCCTTGGCCGAGATCCGGCGAGCGCCGGCAGATGGAAGCTCGGCTTCCGACCTCACACCTGGATCATCAGCCTGGATTGTCCTCTTTCTATCACTTCCGGTAGGGATGTCACGCCCATGGAGGTGGCCGAGCCGGCCTGAGCACCTGCGTCCACTCGCCTGGGTATCGCCTATGAAGCGCCCTGGCTGAGCGTTGGCCTTGCCTTTGGGGCTCCGACACATGGATTGCTCCTATGGCCCCAAAACCCAACTCCGACCCCAGATCGGTGATCTGAAGTCCGTCTTCACATGGAGGTACGTTTCCGCATGGATCTGCGTGGGTTCGCTTGCCTAGGGGCGGGCGAGGCAGAGCACACTAATAAGTCGATTCACCAAGCGGTGCGACAGCTGCATCGCATGCGCGCCATGTTCGTCGTGGGAGCCAGCGTCGTTGCACTGACGGCGTTGAGCCCCGCTGCTGCGCTGGCCACCACCCAGGCTGGTGCAGATCGCACCGGAGCCAGCGATGTCCGCGTGGGGGCCCTTGGCCACGCCTCAGACGGTCCCTCGCTCGCCGGCCTGGTCCTGTTGGGACCAGCGCTTCCCCCCTCGGTCGCGCCACCTGCAGGGTGGATTGGGCCGGAGGGGGACGATGACGCCCAGGTTGTCGGTTCGGCCCAACCAAGTCCCAAGCAAGGAGGGAGCCCCACTGGTTTTTCCTCAAGCCTCTCGGACCGTTTCCAGGCAGCCAGCGCCTCATCCTCGGCCGGGTCCGGGCAGGGAGCCGGAAGCTCCCGGAACGCCAGCCAGGCGGGCGACGCCGGTCGCTTGAGCCGGAGCGCTCCGTGGGATGGGGGAAGCCTCCACGGCTCTAGCTCGCCGCTAGCTGCCTCGGGTCCGCTGGTCCCTGGGAGCGACGAAGGCGAACCGGGTGGGGTGAGGCAGGACAACCAGGCCGTGCAGGAGACGCTCGTTGGCTCGGGGAGCGCGAGCGGGGCCGTGGCCCCGGTGCAGGTGGCACCGAACGTCAACGTCAACCTGTCGACGGGGGACACGACGGCCGAGCACAATAACGCCGGCTCCGGTGGGGCGGGGCAGTGCGGTCAGGCCGTGCAGAAGACGCTCGTTGGCTCGGGGAGCGCGAGCGGGGCCGTGGCCCCGGTGCAGGTGGCGCCGAACGCCAACGTCGGCAAATCCACCAGTGGCGGAGTCCAGTGCGAGCAGAGCCACGGTGAGCACCATGGCCATCATGGTGGCTCCAACGGTGGCTCCAACGGCGGCTCCAACGGTGGCTCCAACGGTGGCTCCAACGGTGGCTCCAACGGCGGCTCCAACGGCGGCTCCAACGGCGGCTCCAACGGCGGCTCCAACGGCGGCTCCAACGGTGGCTCCAACGGCGGCTCCAACGGTGGCTCCAACGGCGGCTCCTCTGGAGGAGGGGCCTCTAGCATCAGCTCGACGGTGCCTGGCCTTCCCGCGACCGGTGGTTTCTCCTCAAGTGCTGCCCGGACGCAAGAGATAACGGCTGGCCTGGCGGGTGCCGTGATGGCGTTGGCCGCGATGGCTTTGCTAGTTGGCCGCCTCCGTCAGCGGCTCTTCGGCTAGTCGACGGCTAAGGGGGGGCCGTGGGGTGTGTGACCCACGGCCCCTGTCTCTTCGGACTCAGGCGGAGTGAGGAAGTCATGCCCGATCGTCTTTCCTGCCCAGCTCTATCCCGTCGGCTCTCTCGCCTGCGGATCGCCCTGGCCGTGGCTGTGCTCCTATCGCTTCTTGTCGGGACGTGTTTATTCGTCCTGCCTCGAACGCTCCTCGCGCATACAGGGAAGACCGGGAACTCATCGCCCAGGACGTTCACTGCCCCCGAGGCGGTGCCAAACCGGTTGCGCATACCGACTATCGGCCTCGATGCCAGGGTGGAGAGCGTTGGGGTCACCGCCCAGGGCACGATGGGTGTGCCAACGGATCCTCAGGACGTTGGTTGGTATGCGCCAGGGGTACGACCGGGGGAGTCTGGTGATGCGGTGATGGACGGATTCTTGGAGTGGAGTTCTGGTCCCGCTGCCTTCGCTAACCTTCCAAGACTCCGAGCTGGCGATGAGGTGGATGTTGACCTGTCCGATGGTCATCAGCTCACCTTCCGGGTGTACCGCTTGGCGCGTTTCCCCTTCAATGCCTCCCTACCCGGTCTTTTTGAGCGCTCGGGCACTCCCCGCCTCTCGCTGGTGACCTCGAGCAGTCGCTGGAATGGGACCAGCTACGAGGACCGTGTCGAAGTGGATGCGCAGTTGGCCTCGACGGTAGGGCCGACTTCGCGCCCCGCCTCGGCCACCCCAAGGCCTGCTCCCAGTTCAAGCACAGCTCCGTCGAACGACTGATCGCCAGAGCGGTCGCGCTAGAGTTGAGGCATTCTGGGCGACCTCGATGAGTTCGATGCCAGTCCGGCGCCGGCGGGCGGCGAGGATTCGGAGCCCGACGTCTGGCTCAGTCTGGGGGAAGCCAGCCGCTTGCTCGGCATCAGCCAGGGGACGTTGCGGCGGTGGGCAGACCGGGGCCAAGTGGCGAGTTTCACCACGCCTGGTGGTCATCGCCGTTTCCCTCGCGCTGCCATTCTTGCCCTGCTCCCTTCCGGCCGCGCCCGTCGACCGCAACTGACCGAGCTCGGCGCCTCCAGCGAGCGGATGGCGGTAGCTCTGCGTCGGCAGCTGAGGCTGCCCGAGCGGGGGCCGGGCTCGTTCCTGGTTGGGTTGCCTGCCAGTGAACGTCAGCTCTTCCGAGAGCGAGGTCGGCGGATGGTCGAATGCCTGCTTGCTCATCTTGATGCCGATGCTCCAGGGCCGGCCATGGCCAACCTGCACGAGGCCGCCGGTCAGGCGGCGGAGTATGGCGCTGGGTGCGCGCGCCTGGGGGCATCGCTTAGCGAGGCGGTGGAGACCTTTCTCCGATTCCGCGCCCCCTTTATCACCGAGCTTGCCAACGCCGCCCGACGGCGAGGGCTTGATACCCGAGAGGCCACCGGTCTCCTCATGGATGCAGAGGGAGCGTTCGACAAGCTTCTGCTCGCTTTCATCGAGGGGTGGCAGCAGGATGCTGGTTGAGATGGGCCATGCGCCCACCCTTCCATCGAGCTGAACCATGAGCGGGATCGCCATCTTGAGCACGCGACCCGAGGGCGAGCGGGATCCGCTGGTGGTCCGCCTGCGAGCGCTTGGATGCCGTGTCCACGCGGTGCCGACGCTAGCCCTCGTGCCCCTGGACTTCCCTCCACCTGACCTCGCCTCCTTCGACTGGGTGGTGGTTACCAGCGCCATGGGGGCTCGTGTCTTGCTTGATCGAGCGCGGCTGATCCGAGGTCCGCGGTGGGCGGCAGTGGGCCCTCGTACCGCTGCCGAGCTCTCACGGCGTGGCGTGACCCCTCTGGCCGTGCCCGAGGAGCGCCGCGGGGTGGCGATCGCGGACGAGATCGTGCGTGTGCATGGCCAGCTGGCTGGGGCACGCGTGCTCTTGGCCCGGGCGGATGCGGCTGCACCGGACCTGCCGACGGCACTCCGAGAGGCGGGGGCGGCGGTCGAGGAGCTCGCCGTCTACCACACGCTCGAAGGTCCTCAGGCTTCGGGGCCGGCGCTGCAGGCTGCCCTGGGTGACCCTGACCTGGCGGTGGTTGTCTTCGCCTCAGGGTCGGCCGTACGCGGATTGGTCAAGCTCGCGCCCGAGGCCAGGCGCTTGGCGGCGGTAAGCATCGGTCCCTCGACCACGGCAGTGGCGCAGGCGGAGGGATTCACGGTCCTCGCCGAGGCATCGCGGGCCGAGATCGATGGGTTGGTAGATGCGGTGCGTGTGGCCTTGGGCTCGCTGTCGGACCGGAGCTGAGGCCACAGGTTTGGTGCGTCTTTGCTAGGTTTGAGTAGGTTTGTCGAGCACTGAATTGCCGTGGGCGCTCGTCGCTCAGGCAGGAGAGATCGATGTCGAGGAGCGTGCCCGGCTGGCGGCGCTGGTGGAGGAAGTAGCTGCCTTCCACCGCTGGTGGGTCGTGCTCTCCACCTGTCACCGGATCGAGCTCTACGGCTTCGGGCCCTGGCCTGACCGCCCCGAGATGCGGTTCCTGGAGGGCGAGGCCGCCGTGCGACACCTCTTCCGGGTCGCGGCCGGGTTGGAGAGCGCCGTCCCAGGAGAGAGCGAGGTGCTTGGACAAGTCCGTCGTGCAGCCAGCGATGGCCGGGCGAAGGGGGTGGACGAGCGCCTCGCCCGACTCTTCGAGGCGGCAGTAGCGACTGGCCGAGCGGCGCGTGCTCAAGGGCTTCGCCCTCAGGCCAGCCTGGCCCATCGCGCTATCGGTTGGCTGGGCAATCAGACCGATCGAACGGCGCGGAAGGGAAGGCACCTGCTGGTGGTCGGCACCGGTGTCATTGGCTCTGCCCTGGCTGCCGCAGCCGCGGCGAGCGGATGCCGGGTGACGGTAGCTGGCCGTCGTCGCGGCCGGGCTGCCTTGGATCTGGCCGAGGCGGCCGCACTCGCCCCCGAGGTGGACGGGATCGCCGTCGGCCTGCGAGGGGAGTGGGAAGACCTGGCGACGCTGGAGGACCCTCGCCGCCTGCCCCCCATTGCCGACCTTTCGGCACCGTCGGCGATCCCTCGGCCGGTGCGTGAGGCCTTAGGCGGCAACTTCCTCGGGATCGACCAGCTGTGGGAGCTGGCCGCCCGCGGCGACGCGGCTGACCCAACCCTGGCGGCTTGGATCGCTGCCGCTGAGGCAGCGGTCGAGGAGGGGGTGCGCGAGTACCTTGGCTGGTTGCGTGGGCGACGCTCGGTGGACATGCTGGTCGCCCTCAAGACGCGAGGAGAGGAGCGACGGAGGAACCGTGTCGAGCGCCTGTTCCGAAGGCTCCCTAACCTTGGCGAGCGGGAGCGAGAGCTGGTCGAGGTGATGACCCGGCAACTGGTCACTGACCTGCTCCACGAGCCCATGTGCGCGCTCCGCTCCGATCCTGACGGCAGCCAGCGGGAGGCAGCTCGGCGGCTGTTCGGCCTGTGAGGGTGGCGGGGTGGACCTGAGGCTGGGGACTCGGGGCTCCAGGCTGGCCCTGCTCCAGAGCGAGCGTGTGGCGCTGCGGTTGCGGGCCATGGGACATCGGGTCGAGGTGGTCACGATCCTGGCCGAGGGTGACCGCCGCCCGAATCCTGCGATCACCGTTGCCGACCGGGAGTCCTTCCAGGAGGGGATGTTCGTGAGCGCGCTTGAGCGAGCCTTGGTCGAGGGGCGTGTCGACCTGGCCGTGCACAGCGCCAAGGACGTTCCCTTACGCTCCCGGGAGGACCTGATCGTGGCGGCCGTCCCCGAACGGGCCGATCCGCGCGACGCGCTGGTGACCGCCAGCGGCGGGGCGCGCCTTGAGACGCTGCCACCCGGTGTGACGTTCGGCACCGACAGTCCGCGACGGGTAGGGTTTATTGCCAGCTGGAGACCAGACCTCCGCCATCGCCCGCTGAGGGGCAACGTCGACCACCGCCTGCGACGGTTGTCGGCAGGTGAGGTGGATGCGCTGGTGGTGGCGGCAGCCGGTCTGGATCGCTTGGGGCTGGGGGAGCGTGCCGATCAGCGTCTCGATCCCACGGTTGTCCCCCCGGCCCCGGCCCAGGGGGCGCTGGCCGTCCAGTGCCGGGCTTCGGACCAGCGGGTACTGGAGGTCGTTGTCCGGATCGACGACCCTGCCTTGCGACTGGCCGTGACCACGGAGCGTCTTGTGCTTGAGGCGACGGGTGGGGGCTGCCGCGCTCCGGTGGGGGCCTTGGCCGGCGTGGGAGATGGCCGATTGTGGCTGGTGGCGGGCGCGGCGGCGCCGGATGGAGGCGAGCGATACGTGGTTCGGCTGGAGGCTGAGGCCCGAGAGGCCGAAGCGTACGAGCTCGCGGCAGCGGCCGGCAGAGAGCTGATGGAGAGGGTGGTGAGCCACGTTGCTTGAGACAACCGGGGAAGTTGAGCTGAGGCACCGGCTCCGGCGCCTGCGGGCAAGAGCGGCGCTGCGTGGGCTGGTTCGGGAGACCGTCCTGCAGCCTCGCCAGCTGGTGGCGCCGTTGTTCGTGGTCCCAGGCCGGAACCGGCGGGAGCCCATCCCCTCCCTACCTGGCCACGAGCGGGTAAGCCCAGATCTCGCTCTGGGGTTGGCCCGGCAATTGGCTGGGCTGGGGGTTGGTGGGGTGTTGCTGTTCGGCGTTCCTGACACCAAAGACGAGACCGGGTTGGGGGCTGCTGACCCGCAAGGACCGGTGCCGGAGACCCTGCGCCGGCTACGGGACGCCGACCTGCCCCTGGTCCGCATGGCGGACGTGTGCCTGTGCGAGTACACCAGCCATGGGCACTGTGGTGTCCTCGTCGGGGGGGAGGTGGACAACGATCGAACGTTGCCCTTGCTGGCGAAGGCAGCGGTTGCCTACGCCGAGGCTGGGGCGGAGGTGGTCGCCCCCAGTGCGATGATGGACGGACAGGTGCGGGCGCTCCGTCAGGCCCTGGATGATGCTGGCCATCTCCAGGCCGTCATCCTGGCCTATGCCTCCAAGCACGCCTCCTTCCTCTACGGTCCCTTCCGCGAGGCGGCGGGCTCTGCTCCTGCCTTCGGCGATCGACGTTCCTATCAGATGGACCCAGCCAACCGGCGTGAGGCCCTGCACGAGATGACCCTGGATGCCGAGGAGGGGGCGGACATCTTAATGGTGAAGCCCGCTCTGACCTCGCTGGACCTGCTCGTCGAAGCGCGGCGCCGCTTCGATCTGCCGTTGGCCGCCTATCAGGTCAGCGGGGAGTTCGCCATGATCGAGGCGGCGGCTCGGCAGGGGTGGATTGATCGCCGTGGGGCTGCTCTGGAGACCTTGACCGCCATCGCCCGAGCTGGCGCCGATGTTCTGATCTCCTACTTCGCGAGAGAAGCTGCCACATGGCTGGCTGAGGAGGGAGCATGAGCGAGTCGACGTCGGGTTGGCGGTATGTCCAAGCCCTAGCCTTGGGCCTCGACCCCGAGTGGCGACGGGGGCCGGATCACTGTCGGGCCGAGGACGCTGCTGTGTTCGCCCAAGCGGTGCGAGAGGCTTCGGGCGTGGCCACCTTCGTGTACTCGATGGTTGGGCTTCAGCCTGGGGTCGACCTGCTGCTGTGGCGCCTGGCCGGCTCACTTGACCAGATCGAGGAGGCGGCGGCGATCGCCCTTAGGTCAGGCATGGGGCGCTGGATGCGAGTCCGAGAGAGCCTGCTTGGCATCGTCCAAGGCTCGCAGTACGTCAAGAAGCCCACGCCCCAGGAGCAGTCGATGTTCGTTGGGGAGCGCTCCCGCTACCTCATCGTCTATCCCTTCACCAAGAGCGCGGAGTGGTACCTGCTGGGTCGGGAGACGCGGCAGGGGATCATGAACGAGCACATGCGGGTCGGGCACGAGTATCCCCAGGTGCGTCAATTGCTGGCCAACTCCTTCGGGGTGGACGACCAGGACTTCCTCGTCGCCTACGAGACCGACGACCTGGAGGCGTTCAGCCGCCTGGTGCGTGATCTCCGGGCCACGGAGGGACGCCGCTGGACGGTCAGCGACCATCCCATCCTCGTCGGCGTGCATCGATCCCTCGATGAGGCGCTGCGACTACTGGGGGCTCCTGGCCAGTGATCGAGTCCGCGCTTGAGCTCTTCCCCGGCGGCGTCAACAGCCCGGTGCGGGCCTATCGAGCGGTGGGTGGGCAACCGCCGACGCTCGTACGAGGCCTGGGCGGCCACGTCTGGGACGACCAGGGGCGGGAGTATGTGGACTGGGTCGGTGCCTTCGGCCCGCTGGTGGTCGGTCATGCCCACCCTGAGGTCGTGGCTGCAGCCGAGCATGCCTTGGCCGCCGGTGGTCCCTTCGGGGTCACCACCGAGGCGGAGGTGAGGCTCGCTCGTCTGGTGCGGGAGCGTATGCCCTCGATCGAGCGCCTTCGCTTCTGCACCTCTGGCACCGAGGCGGCGATGAGCGCGGTGCGAGTTGCCCGTGCCGCCACCAGACGCCGGTGGCTGGTCAAGTTCGAGGGTGCCTATCACGGCCACGCCGATCCCCTGATGGGGGGGCCGGATCTCCTGAGCGCTCCTTATAACGATCTGGAAGCCGTGGCCGCGCTCCCCTTGCATGAGGTGGCGGCGGTGATCGTGGAGCCGGTGGCCGGCAACATGGGGGTGGTGCCCCCTGCGCCCGGCTTCCTCCCCGGCCTGCGGCGACTCTGCGACCAGCATGGTTGCCTGCTGGTGTTTGACGAGGTGATCACGGGCTTTCGGGTGGCTCCCGGTGGCGCTCAGGAGCTCTACGGCGTGCGCCCGGATCTCACGGTGCTGGGCAAGATCGTGGGTGGGGGCTTGCCAGTGGGTGCCTACGGGGGCAGGGCGGAGCTCATGGACCTGGTCGCGCCCGCCGGCCCCGTCTACCAGGCTGGCACGCTGGCTGGCCATCCGGTGGTGATGGCGGCGGGCGAGGCCACCCTTCGGCTCCTCGATGCCGAAGCCTATCGGCGGCTTGAGCAGCTGAGTTCGGCCCTGGAGGAGGGGCTGAGGGCGGTGGGCCGGGTGGCCCGGGTGGGCTCGATGCTCACGGTCTTCCTCCCTGACGAGGCGGCCTTCGCGGCCTTCCACCAGCGACTGCGGGCGGCTGGTGTGCTGATCCCCCCCTCGCAGTGGGAGGCCTGGTTCGTCTCCCTCGCGCATTCCGAGGAGGACGTGGAGCGCACCCTGGAGTCGGCGATCGGATGAGCGTTCCTCGTCCCGGCCTGGATGGCGAGGCAGTCGCCTCCGCCCACCGCTCCGACAGCCGCATCCTTCGAGCCTTGCGGCGTCTGCCGGTCGACACCACGCCGATCTGGCTGATGCGGCAGGCGGGACGTTCCCTACCTGAGTACCGCCGGCTCCGGGAGCGCTACTCGCTGACCGAGATCGTGGCTCAGCCCGAGCTGTGTGCCGAGGTCACCCTCCAGCCGGTGCGCCGCCTGGGGGTGGACGCTGCCGTCGTGTTCGCCGACATCATGCTGCCGGTGCGGGGCATGGGGGTGGAGGTCCAGCTCGTGGAGGACGTGGGGCCGGTGATCGCGCGGCCGGTGCGAAGCTGGGAGGCCGTCGAGGCGTTGGGCGAGCCCGACGGCGAGGAGGCGGCGCCGCAGGTGATCGAAGCTGTCCGACATGTGGTCGCGATGTCCCCGGTGCCGGTGATCGGCTTTGCTGGAGCGCCCTTCACCCTGGCTAGCTACCTGGTGGAGGGCCGCCCAAGCCGGGACCATGCCCTGGTCAAGGCGTTCATGTACCGGGAGCCGGAGGCCTTCGACCGCCTCCTGGGCAAGTTGGCCCGGGTGATGGCCAGCTACCTGGCTGCCCAGGTCGCGGCCGGCGTTGACGCCGTCCAGCTCTTCGACAGCTGGGTGGGGGCGCTCTCGGTCGAGGACTATGAGGAGCGAGTTGCCCCGCACACCCGGGCGGTGCTCATGGCCCTGGCTCCGTTGGGCGTTCCTCGCATCCATTTCGGGACCGGGACCGCTGGGCTCCTGGAGGCGATCGCGGCCACCGGTCCAGACGTGGTCGGACTCGACTGGCGCGTCCCCCTCGACGTCGGTTGGCGCCGCGTCGGCCTCGACCGGGGTGTGCAGGGGAATCTCGACCCAGCCGTCCTCCTCGGGCCGACCTCCCTGGTCCGGCGGCGCGCCGAGGACGTGCTGCGCCGGGCTGGCGGGCGGCCGGGCCATGTCTTCAACCTTGGGCACGGGGTCCTCCCCGAGACGCCGCTGGAAAACCTGCATGCGCTGGTCGAGCTCGTCCATCGGGGGGTGGTGAACGATGCCTGAGGCCCGGGTTGGGGTCCTGTGCATGGCTTACGGCAGCCCGCGTCGCGAGGAGGAGATCGAGGTCTACTACACCCACATCCGGGGTGGTCGTCGACCCTCCCCCGAGGCGCTGGAGGAGCTGACACGACGCTACCGGGCGATCGGCGGCTCCCCCCTGGAGGCCATCACTCGACGCCAGGCCCAGGCCTTGGGCGAGCGCTTGGGGCTGCCCACGTTTGTGGGCATGAAGCATGCTCCCCCCTGGATCGCCGAGGCGGCCGCCGAGGCGCGGGCCGCCGGCGTCCGCAGGCTGATCGGGCTTCCGCTCGCGCCCCACGATGCTCGCATGAGCCTGGGCGGGTACGAGCGTGCCCTGCGCGAGGCCTGGCCGGCCGAGGCGGGCGAGATGGAGTTCGTCCGCGGCTTCCACGACCACCCCGCCTTCGTGGAGGCGGTGCGCGCGATCCTGCGCGAGGCGCTCGACGGGTATCAGCCTGATCGCCTGTTCTTTACCGCCCATAGCCTGCCCGCGCGAATCGTGGCCGAGGGGGATGCCTACGATCAGCGGATGCTTGAGTCCTGCCGCCTGGTGGCGGAGGGCATGCGCCTTCCGCCTTGGGAGGTCGCCTGGCAGTCTGCCTCGACCACTGGGGAGCCCTGGCTGGGGCCCAATTTGCTGGAGGCTGTCGAACGCTCCGGAGCAACCAAGGTGCTGGTCTGCCCGATCGGCTTCGTAGCCGACCACCTGGAGGTCCTGTACGACCTGGATATCGAGGCCCAGGAGTTCGCCCGGCAGCGGGGGATCGAGCTGCGCCGCACGCCTTCTCTCAACGACCGTCCAGAGTTCGTCGAGGCTCTGGCGGCGGTGGTCCGGGATCGCCTCTAGGGGCCCCAGGACGCTGCTGGCGGCCGCGACCCGGCCAGTGAGAGGGGGACCGATGGCTCGGACCCGTTCCCCTTTGGGCGGCTCAGCTTTGACGCTCCTCTATCGCTGGGGGAACGACCTCGCCGTCGGCCGTATCGGCTCAGGCCCGGCTGGCCAGCCAGCTCTGATGAGGCAAGCCGAAGTGATGCTTCGAGCGGGCCAGCTCCCGGAAGGGCTCTCCTCCATGATCCGGCCCTCGTCCCCACCGTCATCCGGCCAGCGATGGCAACGATGGGCGGTCACGATCGCGATTCGATCCGCGAGCAGGGTGGGGGCGCTCGCTGGGGAGGTCGAGAGGGGAAATGGCCTCGTCCGGGATCGGCACCCGGGGTCGACCACGAGGGCCTGGGCGGAGGGCCACCAACTGGCCTTGACCGCTGGAGGGCCGGACGACCCGGCGCCGAACCAGGGTGTCATAGCCCTTGGGCGGGGCAGCGATGAGTTCGTGTGCCCAACCGTCCCGGCTGCGTCCTCGATCTCCTATCGCAACGCCCCGGGGGCGAGGCCGATGTTGTCGGCCACTGAGCCGCGCAACAAGAGCCGCCCATGGGTCACCGTTCTCGCCGCTCGGCCTAGGTCGCTGAGGGCCAGCTCACGAGAATCGATGCCGTCCCGGCGAACGTTGCCCATGGTCGGGTCGTGGAAACGGGCTGCCAGTCGGGCGATCGTGGCCTTGCTGGCTCCGGTAGGCGAGGGTGACGTGGTCAAACTCCGATCGTGCCCTCCGCCCGGACGGCGGCCGCGGGTTGGCCGGCTCGGGGACTGTGGAGTGGTCTTCGAGGACGCCCGCCAGCTCTCCATGGCAGCCGCCTGGAGGAGGTCGTAGAACTGGGCCCAGGCCCTGCATCGGCCCAAAGGGCTGACGGATCGGGTAACGGTGGAGTTCTAAACCCCGCCTGCACGGTCGCTTCATGTCTGGCAGACCCGTGTTGGCGAGCGCCATGGCGGAGAGCGGCTACCGGTCCGTCCGGTCATATTCGCGGATGACCACATGAAGTGAAGTTAGGTTGTGCGCCATCCGGAGGCTCTTCAGCTTCTCGGCGAAGAACCGACGGACCGCCAGGCGATTGGGGATGCTCGGCCAGTCACGATGGCATGTCACCTGATCGACGAGCGCGTTGGAGAGCCCCGTCCCGCGCCGAGCCCCTGCCAGGGCTCGGGACCCCCTGGCCTGGATCTCCTCGATGGGAGCCGCGGCCGGTGATGACTTCCGAGCTCGCCTCATACTCTCTCTTGCCCAACTCTGATCATGTTGATCGCCCACGTGACGCCGCTGACGGGCCCGGAGTCACCTGATCGCAGGCCAGTCGACGCGCCGAACTGGCTGCCTCCCTTGGTGGCTGGTGGTCTCGCCCTCGCCACCGCCGGAGATCCCGGATGGCCAGGCCAGGGGCCGTCGCTGTGCGGCGCGAAGCTGGTCCTCGCTCATCGGGGGCACCTGACGGAATTCGCGGGGTGCCCAGCGGGCAGCGGTAGCCGGCAGAGTGCGCTCGCGTCAACGACGCGATGAGCAAGTTGATTTTGGTGATGATCGATGACGGTTTGGGCGGAGCGCGATAGGAAGGGCCAATCCCTCGGGCCTCGGCTCCTGCCGAGGTGACCTACCGAGGTAGCCGGTTGCACGAGCATCGGCGAGCCGGGGAAGGGCTGGGGACAGCTCTCTCCCCTCCAGGCCGGGTCGACTTTCGCTTTCGGCAAGCCCGACTCGCTTCTGCGTCGGCGGACGACGGTTGCCCATACCTCGGACGATCGAGAAGAATTCGGAGACCGTGGGCAGCCTATCCCCGGATGTGCTCGAACGTCCCACGCGTTTGCTCGCCGGCCCGGGCGCGGGCAAGACCCAGGCCTTGGTCGACCTCTACGCGGACCTGGTCGAGAGCGGCCGCGCCAGCCGGGAGCAGATCCTGGTCCTCACTTTCTCCACCGCGGCCGCGCGGGAGCTGACGGAGCGGCTGGACGAGCGGCTCCAGGACTCCTACGGACGGTGTCACATTGGCACCTTCCATAGCTTCTGTGCGCGCCTGATGCGCGAGTGGGGCGATCCCGGCTCCCTGCTGATGAGTGGCCTCCAGGAGTGGGTGGCGATGCGGGCCACGCTCGAGGCCATGGATCGGGCCGAGCTCGGGGGCTTCGCCCCGATCGCGGGTAGCGACGGCTTCACCCAGGACGCGCTCGCCTTCGTGGCCCTGCTCAAGCAGAACCTGGTCCACCCTGGCCTGTTCCGGTTGCTGGCCGAGGCCTCGGGAACGCCCCGGCTGCGGGCTCTGGCCCAGATCTTCTGGGCCTATCAGGCACGCCTGGAGGCGGCTGGCCTGTGCGACTTCCGGGACCTGGTACGAGGCGCCATCGAGCTGCTGGAGGCCAGGCCGGCGGTGCTTGAGCGGCTGCGGGCGGGGCTCCGCTACGTGCTGGTTGACGAGTTCCAGGACGTGGACCCGGCCCAGTTCCACCTCCTGAGCCTGCTGGCGCCGCCTCCGGGACGACGGGAGCAGGGCCCGGCCCTGCTGGTGGCGGGGGACCCGGACCAGTCCATCTACGGTTTCCGGGGGGCCGTGCCCCAGCTGCTGACCGATGACTTCGTCCGCGTCTACGCCCCTCGCACCCTTGAGCTACAGGTCAGCCATCGCTGCCCGGGGCCGGTGCTGGAGGCCGGTCGCCGCCTGCTTGAGGCTACCCATCCGGGTCGAGCCCCCCGGACGCTGGCCGGGGCCCCGGACGGGAATGGGGACGTGGTTCGCGTGGTCCGCGAGGCCACGGCCGTGGACGAGGCGTTCTTTGTGGCCCGGGAGATCCGGCGTCTGATGCTGGAGCGACCTGACCTGCGCCCGCGCGACTTCGCCGTCCTGCTCCGCTCCACTGCCTCCTTGGCGGCCCCCTTCGAGGAGGCCGCCCGGGCCATGGGCCTCCCCTACGAGGTCCGAGGTGTGACCACCATCGCCCGTAACGAGATCGTCCGCTTCCTGCTCGCCTATCTCCGTGCGCTCCAGCGGCCTGAGGATCCTGAGTCCCTCGAGCGCTTGCTCGCCTCCGGGCTGAGCGGGGTCAACCAGCGGACGGCCAGCCGCCTGCGGCGCCATGCCATCGAGCAGGGACGCTCCCTGATCAAGGTGGTGCGCAGGCTCCTGCGCTGGCTGCACGAGGTGGACCCTGTTCGCTACCCGCTCCCCTGGGAGGAAGTGGCCGTGGAGGGCGAGTTGCCGCTTGACGCCGACGGCGGGGGGCTGTCGGCCGAGCGCGCCGCGCCCCCGATGGACTTCGTCCGCCACCTGGCCCCGGAGGAGCTGGACGCCTTCCACCGGGCCCTGCTCAGCTTCTCCGCTCTGGGCCGGCGGGTGGATCAGCTCCCGGTCGATGCTTTGGCCTACGCCGTGGCCATCGAGACGGGGCTGCTCGAGCGCGCCCAGGCCGTCCCTCTTCCGGAGGGCGAGCGAGGAGAGCTGCTGGGCCAGCTCCGGGTGGCGTTGGACGCCTTCGGGCAGTTGGCCCGAGTCTGGGAACGTCTACATGGCCATCCCCCGACGCTCGCCGAGGTCGGCTCTCGGCTGGAGGCCTGGATCGCCCGAGCCGTGGATGAAGCTGAGCCCACTTCCGGGACGCGCGATGCGGTGCAGATCATGACCGTGCACCAGGCCAAGGGCCTGCAGTTCAAGGTCGTCTTCATGAGCGGCTTCGCCCGGGGCCGGTTCCCGCTGGCCGGGCGGCCACACCCGCTCCTGGAGGAAGCCGACCAGCAATGGCTGCTGAGGAACCTGAGCGATTTCTGGCCCTCCTGGGCTTCCAGCCCGGAGGAGCACGTGGCCGAGGAGGCCAGGCTGGCCTATGTGGCCATGACCAGGACCCGGGATCGCCTCTACGTCACCTACGCCGACCGGTACGATGGGCCGGCTGGCCCCTCGCCCTTCTGCGACCTGGCCTTGGCAGGGGCACCGCGCAGCGAGCTGACCCGAGCTCCCGCTCGCCTAGAGGCGGACTCGGTGCTGACATTAGCGGAGGCAGAGGCGCTGCTGGTGGGCGCGGCGCTGGAGGAGGAGCAGCGGGGCCGCCTGGCGGCACTGGGCGTCGACCTGGGCTTCGTGACCGATCCCGGGGCGGGGAGGGTGTTCGAGCCTCATCGTCAGCCGCCGGAGCGGGCCGATCCACCTCACCTCAGCGCTACCGCCATCAACGACTACCTGAAGTGCCCACGCCTGTACTGGTACAACCACCATCCTGGCCTGGTCACCCCACCCCGAGGAGTCGAGCTGGAGCGGGGAAGCTTTCTGCATCGCGTGCTCGAGGAGTTCCATCGCCGAGAACCGGAGTGGCGCCATCTAGAGCCGCGTCTCCAGCGCGAGTGGCTGGAGCGGGTGTTGCGCTCGCAGCTGGAGGCATACCTGAGCCGGGTGGAGTCGGTGCTGGACCGGCGGACCGAGGAGCAGCTTGTGCGGCGCATCCTGGAGAACTACGTGCGCTTCGTCACCAGCCCGCAGCCGATCCGGCGGCTGGGCACGCTCATGGTCGAGCGGAGGTTCAAGCTCTGGTTGGACGGGGCCGAGATCCACGGCAAGATCGACCGCGTCAACGACACCGGAGGGGGGACCTGCGAGGTGGTGGACTACAAGACCGGCCGGGGTAAGACGGCGCAGCAGGCGTACGAGGAGTCCTTCGGCGCCGAGCCCACGGACGTGCAGCTGGCGGTCTACTACCTAGCCTGCCGTGAGGGGGTGGACGAGGAGGGCCGCCCGATCGCCCTCCAACCTCGATTCCTCTCCCTCTGGTACCCGAGGGACACCGTTCGGGGAGAGATGCGCCAGGTCCTGTTCCCGGTGCAGGCCTCCGCCCCGGGCGTGGCCGAATGGATGCAGCACCCGATCGGCGAGGCCGACCTTGAGCGCGGGCGCGCGACCGTGGTGGAGGCGATTCGTCGTATCCGAGCTGGCGACTTCTCACCTGCCCCCCGTCCGGTGATCGGCACCTGCCTCAGCTGGTACGGCTGTCCCCACGCCATGATTTGCCCCTTCGGCGGCCAGCCCACGGAGTAGGCGACGGTCTGGCGTGGCCGGCGGTGGAGCTGGGTCAGAGCGAGACCGGAGCGCCCGACCACGATCGGACGCGCCGTCCGCTCCGTCGCGGCCGTCCGGTGGCGACGCATCGCCGGTCCTCGTTCGGCTCAGCCCCTGGCCACCGGGTAGCCACGCTCGAGCCGGTCGACCGTCCCTCCCATGACCAGGACGGTGCGCGGCCTTGCCGCCTCAGGATCAGCGCTGCCAGCGAGCTGCGCACCTGGTCGGCCTCCGCCGCCACGCCTTGCCCAAGGGCAGCAGGACCGCGTCCTCATGGTGACCGTTGCCCAGGGATGGAGCTGGAAGAAGAGGAGGGGGGTGCGGCGCTCGCTCTCCGAGGGCAACGGCTGGCCGAGGCCGAGCGTCCAGAACAGCTCGTTCACGAGTCCCCTCCCCCGGCCGGCGCCGTCTCGGGCAGCCGGTAGGCCTCGGGCGTCGGGCGCAAGGGTCGGAGCAGCCAGCGCGGGCGGTAGATGCCGTCGGGTGAGAAGCGAGACGCAGGGCGCGTCGTCTCGAGCCAGCGTCGGTAGACCTCCACCGAGCGGGCCGTGTCCACCACTACGTCCCCGTAGGCGTCGCCGGGCTCGGCCCGCCGCACCCGCACCGCCTGATGCCAGCAATGCTGACCGGAGACGGGGTCGGGATGGACGGGAAAGGTCAGGTTCTGGTGGACGCCACCGTCGCTCCACCAGATCCTCCTGGTGTCGGGATCGGCCGACTCGTAGGGCATCACCCCCGCCTTCCGGGTCAACCGCCACCGGCTCCCCTCCCTGGCCAGGCCGACGGTCGCCATCATCTGGCCCTGCCCGATCTGCCCTTCCGGCCGCCACCTCCCCATGTGGTGGCTGCAGGCCACCACCCCGGGCCGGATGCCCTCCGTCACCCAGGCCTTGAGCACGAAGTGGCCGATCTCCGTCTCCACCCGCACCAGCTCCCCGGTTCGGATCCCGCCCAGCCGGGCGGCGTCTTCGGGATGGATCCAGAGCGGGTTGGTGTGGGCGATCTCGTCCAGCCATTTGGCGTTGGCGCTGCGGGTGTGGACCTGGATCGGGACCCGGAAGGTGGGCAGCAGCACCAGCTGCCCCTCCTGCAGGTTGTCCGGGTGGACGTGGCTCTTGACGTAGGTCGGGATAGCGTACTCGGGCCAGCCCCAATCGGCGAGGGTCGAGGAGAAGAACTCCAGTCGGCCGCTGGGGGTGGGGAACCCGCGCAGCACCCGGCCGTCGACGCGCACGCCCACCATTCGCCGTCCCTCGGCGTCCCCATCGGGCATCCCTTCGGGCACGATGTTGGTGCTCTCCGGCTTCGGAGCCCGGGTGAAGACACGGCCGAGGTGGTCGATGTGGACGTCGACCAGCTCCGCCTCCGGCACTTCCTGCTCGTGCTGGGGCCCGATGCCTCGGCCGACCTCGAAGGCGCCGTAGCGGCGCATGTACTGAAGGGGAGTCAGGCCCTCGGCGGCCGCCCTCTCCGGCAGCCCGGGCACCGAGTGCTCGAAGATCCAGCCGTAGTACTCGTCCACGGTCAGCTTGGTCCCTGGGCGTTCCCTTGACTCGAACCAGCGCCGGATTCCGAGCTTGCCGTCGGGGTCGATCCGCCAGCTGAGTTCGATCCAGAACTCGTTCTCCTCCCAGACCTGGCCCGGGTTCACCTCCCGGGTGTCGACCGGTTGCGCTCCCAGCCGCTCCCGCGCCGCCCGCAGCACCGGTTGCCGGAAGCCGATCCAGCGGGCGTCGTGGGTCTCGTAGGAGGTTAGGTCGTGGCGCTCCGAGGCGTGCCCCATGGGGAGCACGTAGTCGGCGAAGAAGGCGGTCTCGTTCCAGGTCGGGGTCAGGGCGACGTGTAATCCGATCTTGTCCGGGTCGCAGAGGACCTCGATCCAGCTGAAGCCGTCGGGGTTGGTCCAGACCGGGTTGTAGACCCGGGTGAAGTAGACCTCCAGTCGCCCTCGCCCCTCGCGCAGGAAATGGGGGAGCAAGAACGACATCTCGTTGGTGGCCAATGGGTACTCGGGTGGCCAGATGAGCTCGTTCCACTTCTGGGGATGGGGAGGCATGTGGATGGGCCGGGGGATGAACTTGTTCCAGGTGTTGGGGTAGGTGCCCCCCTCGGTGGCGACCGCTCCCAGCAGCGCGTTAAGCAGGAACAGGCAGCGGGCGGTCTGCCAGCCGCCCAGGTTGCCGGCTGCGGCCGAACGCCAGTTGTGGGTGGCGAGCCGCGTCCCGGCGCCAGCCACGATCTCCGCCACCTCCCGAATGAGCTCGGGCGCGAGGCCGGACTCGCGCGCCGCGAACTCGAACGTGTACTCGCGGTAGAGGTCCCGCAGGGTCTCCTCGAAGCGCTCGAAGCTGGGCTCCGCCTCGGGGTGTCGGCGCACCAGGTACTCCTGCCAGTTCCACCAGCGCCGCACGAAATCGCGGTTGTACGCGCCCGACTGGATCAGGTGGTTGGCGATGGCCAGTAGCACCGCCGGCTCGCTGCCCGGGTAGGTGGGGAGCCAGTGATCGGCGTGGGTGGCGGTGTTGGAGAGACGGGTGTCGAAGACGATCAGCTTCGCTCCCCTCTGCTTCGCCTCAAGCACGCGCTGAGCATGGGGGTTGAAGTAGTGGCCCGCCTCCAGGTGGGCACTGACCAGGACGATCACCCGGGCGTTGGCGTGGTCGGGGCTGGGCCGATCGATCCCCATCCAGTGGTGATAGCCGGAGCGTCCCCCAGCCGAGCAGATGTTGGTGTGGGTGTTGTGGCCGTCCACCCCCCAAGCCGCCAGCACTCGCTCGGTGAAGCCGTCTTCGCCGGGCCGACCGACGTGGTACATGACCTCGTTCCGTCGTCCCTCCAGGATGGCGGTCCGGATACGGGCGGCGATGTCGTCCAGGGCCTCGTCCCAGCTCACGTGCACCCACCTGCCCTCTCCACGCCTGCCCGCGCGCCGGAGCGGAAGGAGGATACGGTCAGGGTCGGTGACCTGGGTCAGGGTGGCCGGCCCCTTGGCGCAGTTGCGGCCCCGGGAGCCGGGATGCTCCGGGTTGCCCTCGAACTTCCGTACCTGGAGGCTGCCCCGGTCGACGTAGGCCAGCAGTCCGCACCCGGACTCGCAGTTGAAGCAGACGGTGGGGATCAGCAGGTAGTGCCGCTCCGAGCGCCGGGGCCAGTCCTTCGACTCCAGCTCCACCCAATCGTCCCAGCGCTCCCTGGGGGGGAACGAGGCCAGGTGCACGCGACTGGGACCGGGATAGAAGGTCTCCCTGCGCGCCTCCACCTCATGGCGGTTGGCGCCGACGCGACGACTTGGCTCTTCGGGGTTCATGTCGGCTCTACGAGGTTCATGCCAGTGGCACGGATTGGCCGGCCTGCACGTACGCGTGCTCGTGCGCCAGCAGGCCGAGGAGTGCGAGGGGTGAGGCCCAGAGGCCGATCAGCGGCGCCGCCAGAGCGACCCCGACCAGGACCACGCCTGCCCAGAAGGGACGGGCCCAGCGCCCGGCGATCATCTCGTGGAGAGCGAGCCGGGCGTGGGCGGTGACGTGCGTCAGCGATGCCTCGCTCAGGACGAGGAGGAGGTGGACCAGGGCGCTGCCGGCGAGGATCCACTCGAGGTTGCGCGAGGCGGCCGGCTCCAGCCAGGCGGAGAGGGGGAGGAGCAGTGCCGAGGCGAGGAGGAAGGCCTGGACGGCGAGGTGCGCGGGCAGGAGCGGGCTCTGCCAGAGGTCACGAGCCCTGGCCTGGGCGAACAGGAAGGCTGTGTAGACGGCGGCCAGCAGGGCCAGGGGCAGGCCTGGGACCATGAGGCCACGCTGGAGCGACCGGAGCCCAAGGAGGCTCGCCGCCAGGTGCGCTGCCAGCACCAGCGCGTAGGCGGCGATGACGAACGCTCCCCGCACCAGCCAGCTCCGCCACTGCGGACGGACAAAGATGAGGTGGAAGCGGAAGGGGTGCTTCAGGTCCCAGATCAGGAGTAGGCCGGTGAGACCGAGGAAGAGGCCTGAGGCTACCGGTGTCGCCCACGACCAGAGGGGGCTTGAGGCGGGGATGCGGCCACCGAGGACGAGGAGCAGCGTGAGCAGGTAGGTGCCGGCCGCCAGCCCCTTGGTCCAGGTGTAGAGGCTCACCCGCCAGCCCCAGGGCAACTGGTGGCCGACGTCGTAGGAGAGGAGCGCGGCGGCGGAGCTGTTCCCGCCCGCCCCCGGGCTTGAGGGCCCCGGCCCTGAGTGCCCTGCCGGGCTGCCGGAGACGACCTCCCCCGACTGCCGGCTCCACATGAAGAGCCCGCCCTCCGGCCGGCGGGCGGCCAATGGATCGAGCGTCGCCTGGTGGGCGCCCCGGTAGAAGACCTTGGGGTACGTTCGCTTCTCTGGTCGGCGGACGACCACCGGCGAGCGGTTGACGATCTCCGAGACCTGGGAGGTGGGATCGTCGAGGTCTCCGACCAGGATGGCCTGGGTCGGGCAGACCACCACGCAGGCCGGCTCCAGGCCTTGATCGATCCGGTGGGCGCAGAGGTTGCACTTCTCCGCCGAGTGATCCTCGGGGTTGATGAAGATGGCGTCGTACGGGCAAGCGGCGATGCATGCCTTGCAGCCGATGCAGATCGACTTGTCGAAATCCACGATCCCGTCCGGCCGCCGGTACATCGCCCCGGTGGGGCAGGCCTGGACGCAGGGCGCGTCCTCGCACTGGTTGCAGCGGGTGACCTGGAAGGCGCGGCGGGTCTGGGGGAACGTGCCCACCTCGACGCTCTTCACGTAGGTCCGGGTGACGCCCAGGGGCACCGCGTTCTCCGACTTACAGGCCGTGGTGCAGGCGTGGCAGCCGATGCAGCGGCTCTGGTCCAGCACCTTCGCCCAGCGGGGTTGGCTCGAGGCGGCCGGCACCCCGGGAGCCGGCCGTGCCGGCGCCGTCATCGCTCCCCGGCCAGGGCGGCGGCGCGTTCCCGGACGCTACCGCAGACCAGCTCGCACATCTGGAGCAGGCTCTGGTCGGCGATGCGGTAGAGGACCGTCGCACCCTGCCGCCGTCGACCCACCAGCCCCGCCTCGGCGAGCCGGGCGAGGTGCTTGGAGGCGTTCTCACGGCCGACCTCGGCTCTGGCCGCCAGCTCGCCGGCCGGCGTCTCGCCGGCCTCGTGCAGCGCCCTGAGCAGCCTGAGCCGGGTGGGGTCGCCGAGGAGCGCGAAGCGTCTGGCGACCTCCTCGAGGAGAGCATCGGGAACCACGCCGAGCAGGCTAGCATGACGTGCGTCCGTGATCAAATGCTCACATCGTCGACCATGACCGGCGGCGGGCTTGAGCCCATCGCCGGGAGGGGGGCGGATGAGGGGCGCGCTTAAGGCCAGGCTGCTGACGGAGCCGGCGCGCCCGGCCTCCGTGCGCGGCTTCCGCCACGCCCCGTGGCTGGTGGTGGGCACGGTCTGCGTGGGAGCCTTCATGGGCCAGCTGGATGCCAGCATCGTGACCCTGGCGCTGCCCACCCTGCGCAACGAGTTTCACACCGGCCTGGGGGCGATCGAGTGGGTCGCACTCGCCTACCTGGTGGTGCTGGTGTCGATGGTGACCGTCGTGGGCCGGCTGGCGGACATGGCCGGCCGCAAGCTCCTCTACACCTACGGCTTCGCCGTCTTCACGCTTGGCTCGGCGCTGTGCGGCCTCGCCCCCAGCTTGTTGACCCTGGTCGGTGCCCGCGTCCTGCAGGCGGTGGGAGCGGCCATGCTCCAGGCCAACAGCGTGGCCCTCATCACCCAGGCCATGCCCCCTCGTCAGCTCGGGCGGGGCATCGGTGTCCAGGGGGCGGCCCAGGCCCTGGGTCTGGCCCTCGGCCCGGCGATTGGGGGGCTGCTGATCGGGCTCGGTGGCTGGCGCCTGATCTTCTTTGTCAACGTCCCCGCCGGCTTGCTGGGCCTGGTGTCGGGCTGGTTCCTGCTCCCCCGTACCCGCGAGCTGCGGACGGGGCAACGCTTTGACGGCTGGGGCGCGGCGCTGTTGATGCCGGCGGTGGGGGCGCTGATGGCCGCCCTCTCCTTCGGCCCGGAAGAGGGCTGGCTCTCGCCTCCCATCCTGGGGCTGGTCGGGGCGGCGCTGGCGCTCGGAGCGGGCTTCCTGGCCCGAGAGCGCGGCCTGCCCGATCCCCTGGTGCGGCTGACCATGTTCCGCAGCACCGCCTTCAGCGCCGGCATCGGCAGCGGGCTCCTCTCCTACCTGGTCGCGTTCGGCCTCCTCTTCGTGGTGCCCTTCCATCTGGAGGCCAGGGGCGCCGGTCCCGTCGCCGCCGGGCTTCAACTGACCGTGCTGCCAGCGGCGCTGGGGTTGGTCGCCCCCGTCGCCGGGCGGCTGGGGGACGTGCTGGGACCGAGGCCGGTCACCGTGCTGGGCATGCTCCTCGCCACCGCCGGCCTGCTCCTGGTGGCGGCGGCGCCGGAGCCACCGTGGCTGCTGCTCCTCGAGCTGGGGCTGATCGGGGCTGGGTTGGGCGCCTTCACCCCCGCCAACAACGCCGCCATCATGTCCAACGCCCCCCGCGAGCACAGGGGCGTGGCCGGGGGGATCCTCAACCTGACCCGCGGGCTCGGCACCTCTCTGGGGGTGGCCCTGACCGGGGTGGTCTACCTGCTGGGGCGCCCGGGCGAGCTGGTGCTGCCCGCCCTCCTCCTAGCCGTCGCCTCGCTCGCCGCGGCGGGGCTGGCGGGCCTGCGGGGCTCGGTAGGCGAGGAGACGACGGTGGGGAACGAGGCCCGGTGAGGTCTCCCACCGTCCTCCCGCCGTTGGAGCCATCCCGCCCATCGGAGGCCAGGATGCCGGGTCCGTCACCTGCCGCCGGGGGTCGGTGCTCTCCCGGCCCCCGGGGTAGGCTGTGGCGGTGGTCGGAGAGCGAGTCGTGGCCGAAGCGGGGCGAGCTGCCGAGCCCACCCCCGAGCAGCGGGCGGCGATCGAGGCCGGCCCGGAGGGCGCCTTCCTGATCGCTGCCGGGCCGGGGACGGGCAAGACCTTCACCATGGTGCGCCGCTTCCTCTGGCTGGTGGGGCGGGGTGTCGAGGCGGAGTCGGTGCTGGCTGTGACCTTCACCGAGGCCGCAGCCAACGAGCTGCGCGAGCGCCTCTCCCAGGAGCTGGGACGGCCGTTGGACGAGGCCTGGATCGGCACCTTCCACGGCGTCTGCGCCCGCCT
Source organism: Candidatus Dormiibacterota bacterium (assembly GCA_035294145.1). Lineage (GTDB taxonomy): Bacteria > Chloroflexota > Dormibacteria > Dormibacterales > Dormibacteraceae > CADDZO01. Next base: position 25,686 of record DATGLL010000144.1, read on the forward strand.
GCTCCGGGAGGACGCCTACCTGATCGGGGTTCCCCGGGAGGTGCGGGTGCTCGACGAGCTGGGGCAGCGGCTGATGGTGGAGCGGCTCCAGGCGCGCCTGCGCAGCGGCGACGAGCCGGGCCTGGATCGGGAGTTCGAGGCCCTGAGCCCCGACGAGATCGCCGACCTGGTTCAGCACGGCCTCACCTTCGCCCTCAAGCTCAAAGGACGGGGCGTGCTGCCGGAGGAGTTCCGGGAGCGGGCGCTGGAGATCCACGGTCGCCGGGGTGCCAGCGATGCCGCCGCCCGGGCCGAGCGGGAGGCGATCGAGGTCCTCTACACGGTCTACTCTGCCTACCAGTCCTGGCTGCGGGAGGCGGGGCGGATGGACTTCGACGACCTGATCCTGACCGTCATCGAGGCGCTGCGGGAGAACCCGGAGTTCCGTTCCCGCTGCCGCCGGCGCTTTCGCTACCTCCTGGTCGACGAGTTCCAGGACACCAACGGCATCCAGCTGGAGCTGATCCGGCTGCTCGCCGCCCCGGAGTTCGGCAACGTCACCGTGGTCGGCGACGCCAAGCAGTCCATCTACGGGTGGCGGGACGCCGACATCGAGAACATCCGGACACGCTTCCCCGGCCGGAGGTTGCCCCTGACCGTCAACCGGCGCTCGGTGCAAGAGATCCTCGACCTCGCCACCGACTTCATCCGTCGCGATCCGAGCTTCGCCTCCGAGCCCGACCTGGTCGCCGCCCGCGCCGGGGCGGCGGGCGCCCGGCCGGACCCTCCGATCTCGGTCATGATGGCGGCCGACTCCCGACGCGAGGCGCGGTTGGTGGCGGGCGAGATCCGGCGCCTGGTCGAGGCGGGACGCCGGTTCTCTGAGATCGCGGTCCTCGCCCACTCGGTGAAGCTACTGCCACGGGAGTTCGAGGAGGAGTTCCGGGCCCACGACATCCCCTACCTCACGGTCGGGGGGACCGGCTTCTTCGACCGCGAGGAGCTCAAGGACGTGATGGCGCTCGTCCGGCTGGTGGCGGATCCCATGGACGACGCGGCGCTGGTCCGGGTCCTCCAGGGACCGGTGGTGCGGATGGGGGACGCCGAGATGTACCGGCTGGCCTGCCGCCGGGTCGGACGGTGGGGCATGAGGCTGCGGGATTGCTTGGACGCGTCGCGCGGCGAGGGCTGGCCGGAGCTGTCCTCGGCCACGGCCCGGCGGGCAGAGCGGATGCTGGAGGTCGTCGATGGCGTGACCAAGGTCCGCGACGCCCTGACCGTGGCTGACCTGCTCAACCGCCTGCTCGAGGGCAGCGGGTACCTCCGGCATTGTCAGGTTCGCTCCCGCCGGGAGGGGCCGCGCCCCCTCCACAACCTGCGCAAGATCTTCGAGATGGCCGAGCGCTTCGAGCGGGACGCGCCGCTGGCCGGCATGGCCGAGTTCTCGGCCTACCTGGAAAGGGTGGGCAGTGCCCTGCTCCCGGCCGGCGAGGCCTCGGTGCCGGAGGCCGAGGCCGTGCACCTCTCGACCATCCACGGGGCCAAGGGCCTCGAGTTCCCGGTCGTCTTCTTGGTCGACCTGCGGCCGCCCAACCCCCGGGATCAGGAGCGCTACTTCTTCGACCCCGAGGGACCGGGGTTCGTGATGAAGTACTGGCGCCAGGGCCGTCATCCGCGCTTCAAGGAGCACGCGCCCGGGGCCCGCACCGTGGCCCTGGCCCGGCAGGAACGGCGGCGGGCCGTGTACGTGGCCCTGACCCGAGCCCGCGACCTGCTCTACGTCAGCGCCCCTCGCTCCGAGGGCCGGCCGGAGGAGGTCGACCCGGAGGAGGACGACCACTTCGCCGAGATCCTCTCCTGGGCCCTCGAGCATCCCGGATCGGCCCGAGTGGTGCAGGCAGAGCAGCTGCCGCTCCCGGTCGCCCGGCGGTCGCCTGTCGAGTCCCCGGTGCCGGTCGCGGCCCTGATCGCGCGTCTGGAGCTGCTGAGGCGATCAGATCCGAGCCTGGCGAGCCGGGTCGGGCCTCCGCCGGCGCCGCTCCGGCTCAGCTTCACCCAGCTTCACGAGTACGAGGTCTGTCCCGTCCGCTACCGCTTCCGCTACGTCTGGCAGGTGCCCGCTCCCCCCGATGAGCTGCTCGACCAGCGCGAGGGCGAGCCCGGCCGAGCCGCCGCCGAGCTGGGGGTGGCAGTGCACCGAGCGTTGGCGGCCTGGCACGCGGTTGGGGGCGACCTGCTTGCCCTCTACCGGGGTCCGGACGAGGGCCGGCGGATGCTGGCCGCCTACCTCGCCCATCCTCTGGCCCACGTCCCCACCTGGGGCACGGAGGTCGAGTTCAGCCTACGGCTCGACGACGGCATCCGCCTCTCCGGTGCCGTCGACCGGGTCTGCGGGCCGGGGGGGACGAGCACCCTGGTCGACTACAAGACCAACGCTCGCCTCGACGACCGCCTCAGAGCTGCCTATGCCACCCAGCTCCAGATCTACGGCCTGGCCGCCCGTCGTGGCCTGGTGCGGGGCGCACCCGCTGGTGCCGATCCCGGGCTGGTCCTCTTCGACCTGCGACGGGGCGAGGCGATCGAGGTGCGCCCGGATCCAGAGGGCGCCGAGCAGCGGGTCCGGGAGGTGGCCCGCCGGGTGACGGCCGGCGACTTCCGGCTGGGGCCCGAGCACCGAGACCGACCCTGCGGCCTCTGCGCCTACCGTCCGCTGTGCACGGAGCGACGCTGACCCCCTTCGAGTCGGGGGCGGGTGGTGAGGAGGAGCCGCCCCTGGAGGAGCGATACTTCGAGCGCCGCGAGATCCGGGAGGCGATCGCCTTCGCCGAGCAAGGTGGGATCGCGGTCCATCGCAACCTCGATGCCTACGATGGTCGGCTGTCTCGCCGGGGAGTGGTCATGCGCAAGCCGTTCTTGCACGTGATCGGCCTGCGGCCGCAGCTTGAGGCCTGGGGACGCCGGCACGGGCTGAAACCGGAGTGGATCCAGCCCGAGGGGCGGCGGCGGGTGGCCCACTACGACGTCTTCGGCCCCTTCGCCGAGACCCTGATCGCTCGGCTCCGGGGCAAGGCGAGGCCAGAGGCTCCGAGCAGCTGCTCGACCAGCGAGTTGTGACGGGTGGCCCTGAGCTTGAAGGAGTGGGCGAGGACCCAAGGCGTCCGTCCCACGACTCCCTCCCGCCGGCATCCCGGGGGCATGGCGCCGGTCTCCGGGACGTGCCTGGGAGATCTGCTCCTGGGGACGCTCCCTCCTCCCACGGCCGGTCGGGTGCCTGCCTCCGCGCGGAGGCGCTGATCGGGACGCCGGTCCCGATCAGCGGCTGGTAGGCAGGAGCCAACTCCCAGGGATTGGCCGCCGATCACGATCCCCGGCCCGCCGCGGGCCCCGGGGCCGCTTGGCTGACCTCTGTGCGGGCCATCGAGGCCGAGCTTGGGCTCAGGGCATCGTCAGTGGTCGATCTGGGAGGTGGATGAAGCCCTGGTGCGGGGGAATGAGCCAGATCCGGCTGGCCTTGGCTCCCGTCTCTCGGGCGCTGCTCGGCCGCCGATGCTGAGGTGCCGCGGAGGCCCGGTCCGCCCCAGGGCTGGAGGCTGCTGGCGCTCCGCTCTCGCCTGGTCTCCGCGGACCCTGAGGGCCGACCCCGACGCCCCCGTCGGACCGGCCAGGTGCCAGCGTCCCCGTCGAGGCACGGGCTGGGCAAGCGCGGGAACCAGGCTGAGCCCGCCGAGGGCCTGGACCCAAAAGGCCGGGGAGGGCTTGTGGCCCTGGATCTCCCCGGAGGCATTCGTGGAAGGGAGCCGTGACGCCGTCGGTGGCTCCTGGCCGGGAGGCGCGAGGGCCGGAGGGTGGGGTTCTCCCGCTGCCGGGGCAAGGGGCGAGACCTTGAGCGGGTCAGGCCCTCGGCCGGGGCCATGGGGACCGACGGTGGGATGCGGGTGCTGGCCACGGTGCCGAGCCCGGCCCCTCGCTTCCGGCAAGGCGGCGAGCTTCCCGGGGATCTCGGGCGACCAGGGCGACCGGAAGGACGAGGCGCACCGTAGCAGCCGCTCCCCACTGCGCCCCCGCCCGGCGGCGGTGGATCGTGGTCGAGGAGGCGGCCACCAGCCGCTCCGGGGGCTCCATCGGACCCGGTTCGCTGGGGACCCTCTCGACGACGGGCCTGCCGCAGCTGCTCCAACGCCGCCGTCTTCGATGGGCTGGTTCCTGATGCGCAAGGCTTCTGGCATCCCGCCTGGATCGGGGCGCCGCCTGGCGGCTCTCTGTCGTGGTGGGGCCTCGGTTGAGGCGCAGAGCCGACGGAGGGATCACCACCATCCTGGCCTCGTGAGGGCTCCGTAGAGCCCGGCGTGCGGAGGGCAAAGCCCGCGAGGACGCCCCCGTAAGGGGCGCTGCCATAGAGGAACATCGCTCCCTCGGTGGCGACGGCACCTGGGGTAGAATGACGCAAGGCGTCAAGAGATGGCCACCGCTGAGTCGCGGTGGCCCGAGGTGGAGGTCGCGATGGCAGACCGGGGGACGGGATGGAGTCGGTGGGGCGCGTGGCGGAGGCACCGCGCGATGGAGCGAGCGGTGGCTGCCTCTCGCGCGTTCAGCGAGCGGGCCGGCCGCGTGGGTCGGGAAGCCTCGGCCCGGGCTCGACAGACGTTGGATCGAGGGAGGGTATGGAGCCGGGCACGTGGCTACGACCTCCTCGACGAAGCGGCGTTCAGGACGCTCACGCTGGTGCACGACGGGCTAGGGCTGGCGGTGCGTTCCCTCAGCCGCTTGGAGCGGGCAACCAGCCCGCCGGCTCGAGGTCACGCCCGGCGGAACGGAAGCGGGAGTCCTTCAAGCGAGAGAGAAGGGGCGACCGCAGATCAATCGCGGTCGGGCGGGGAGCCATAGACCGACTCGTCGGCGTCGGGATAGGGTAGCCTCACAGCGGGATGACGGTAGTTGCTTCCGGCTCGATCGCGTTCGATTACATCTTCACCTTCCAGGGGCGGTTTCGGGATCACATCGTCCCTGACAAGGCCCACGTCCTCAACCTGAGCTTCCTGGTTGACGTCATGCGGAAGCGGCGCGGTGGGGTGGCCACTAACTACGCCTACACCCTCGCCCTGCTCGGCCATCCGTCGGCCATGCTGGCAACGGTTGGAGAGGATGGCGCCGAGTTCCGCGAATGGCTGGAGGGGCTGGGCGTGGACTGCCGTGGCCTGCGGGTCCTGCCTGGGGAGCACACCGCGAGCGGCTACACGATCCATGACCTCGACGACAACGCCATCTGGATGTACTACGGCGGCGCCATGACCCATGCGGCCCAGCTGGGGTTGGCCGACACCGTGCCCAACCCTGAGGCGGTGATCGTCGGGCCCAACGCGCCGGCGGCCATGTTCCGGCTGGTACGCGAATGCCGGGAGGCTGGGGTGCGTTGGGTGTTCGATCCCTCGCATCAGCTTCCGCACATGACCGCTGCCGATCTGGAGGAGGGGTGCCGGGGGGCCTGGATCGTGATCGGCAACGACTACGAGATGGAGCTGATGCGCCAGCGGACCGGCCACGGCCCGAGAGAGCTGCTGGGCTTGGCCGAGATAGTGGTCACGACCTATGGCCGGGAGGGCTCTCAGATTGCGACCCGGGACGGTGAGTTCCGGATCCCGCCCGCCCCCCCACGGCGGGAGGTGGATCCGGTCGGCGCCGGCGATGCCTACCGCGCGGGGCTGGTCTACGGCCTGCTGAACGGTCTGGGCCCGGAACGGGCGGGGAGGATCGCTGCGCTCGCCGCCACCTATGTGATCGAACAGTCCGGCACGGTCGAGCATCGCTACACTCGCGAGGAGTTCGCCACCCGCTACCGCGAGACGTTTGGGGAGGAGCCCTGGTAAGGAGCGGATCTGGGCCGGGGCCAGGCGGGGGAGGCGACCGCCTCCCCCGCCTTCATGTACAGGGTCAGGCGAACTTCCTGATCTGGTCCAGCCGATACATCCGGATCGCGATCGCAAAGAGCACGATCCCCCAGCCGGCGAGCCAGAGGACCGATCGCCAGAGCTCCTCCTCGGAGACGCCGAACTGTCCCAGGACGAGCTGGGCGTAGTGATAGGTGGGGAGGTAGTGGGCGATGGTCCGGACAAAGTTGGGCAGGTTCTGGATGGGGATGAACATGCCCGAGGCGAAGGACATGGGCAGGTAGATCAAGTTGGCCAGGGCGGGGGCAGCGTTCTGGCTCGCTCCGTAGCCGATGGCGAGCCCCAACCCCAGCAGGGGCAGGGAGCCGAGCACCAGGCGGAGGAGCAGGCTGCCCCACTCCAGCGGGTCGAGCCTCACCCCGCCGGCTGCCACCGCGAGCACGAACAGGGCGAGAAGAGAGAGGAGGGAGAGGACGAGCCCGCCCACGATGTCGGCGAAGAGCGCGATCCAGGAGGGCAGGGGAGTGGCGCGTAGGAGCCGGTCCTGGCCGGTGGCGCGACGGTTGGCCTGGCCGATGCCGATGTTGAAGACCAGGATGCTGCTCACCGCGTAGGCCCCCATCTGGGCCATGATCAGGTAGCTGGCGGTCACGTTGCCAGCGACCCGCTGTCGGCCGAAGGCGAGGCCGAAGAAGGCGTAGAAGAACACCGGCAGCACCAGCGAGAAGACGAAGAAGGCCGGGTTCCGCCAATAGAAGAGCAAGGTCGCTCGCACCTGGGCCGCGGCCATCCGACCTAGCGGGGCTACGTCAGGCCTTGGGTGTTGATCCGCCACCGCCGTGCTCATCCTGCTGCCTCCTCGGTCTCGAGCTGCCGGCCCTCAACCTCGACGAGCTCCGGCGCGCGCCTGGCGGTCAAGGCAAGGAAGGCCTCCTCCAGGTCGGCGCCGACCACCTCCAGGTTCCGGATCACCAGCCCGCGCTGGAACACTTCCCGCAGGACCTCCTCAGGCTGGTTGGTGAGCATCTGCACGTGGCCACCTCGAAGCTCAAGATGGCGGTAGGGCAGCCCACGGAGGGCTGCCTCGTCGATCGGCCCCACGCAGTCGAAGCGAACCCGCTTGCCCGCCACTTGTGACTTGATCTCGCTCGGTGGGGCATCGGCGATGATCCTCCCCTGATCGATCACGATGACCCGCCTGGCCAGCCTGTCCGCCTCCTCCAGGTAGTGGGTGGTGAGCACGATGGTCTTGCCCTCGGCCGCGAACTCCTCGATGGTGTCCAGGAAGGCCCGGCGGGACTCCACATCCAGCCCCACCGTGGGCTCGTCCAGGAAGAGCAGCTCGGGATCGCCGCAGATGGACAATGCGTAGTAGAGGCGCCGGAGCTGCCCGCCGGAGAGCTTGTTCGCCGGGACGTGGGCCTGCGCCTCAAGGCCGGCAAAGGTGAGGACGCGCGCGGTCGGCATCGGGTTCGGGTAGTAGGCCCGGAACGTCTCCACCAGCTCGCGCACCCGGAGCCCCATGGGCACTCCCGACTCCTGGAGCATGACCCCACACCGGCTGCGGGCACGGCGGTCGCCCGGGTCTCGGCCGAACAGCCGGACCTGGCCCGAGGTCGGCCGGCGCAGACCCAGCATCAGGTTGATCGAGGTGGTCTTGCCAGCCCCATTGGGCCCCAGCATCGCCACCACCTCGCCCCGGTGGATGGTGAGGTCTACCCCGCGCAGCGCCTCCACCGAGCCATAGCGTTTGCGAGCCTGGATCAGCTCGACGACAGGTTCCATGACGGTGGGAACGCTAGGAGAGGGGCGATCTGGTCGCCAGTCACGGGCCTCCAGATCTGGAGGTGACATCCATCATCTCCTGTTCATGACGGCGGCCACTTCCGGTCGCGGCCCTGGGCGGGTACGCTCGTTGGGTGATCAGCACCGTTCGCCGGTGGATGGGCTGGGGGCGAACCTGGGCCCTGGTCTTCGCGATCGGGTACCTGATCTACCTGGCCTTCCCCGTGGGCGAGGAGCTCACCGGCCACCATTCCTTGACCGAGGTGGAGGTGACATTCCTCGCCTGCACCCTCTTCGTGGGGGTGTACCTCGTCTTCTGGGCCCGGGTCTACCCGGGTGACGGCCTTCCTGGCGCCGTCGTGCTGGGAACGCTCCTCGCCCTCTCCATCTTCCTGACCGTCGTCGACAACGCCTGGGCGGGCACCTTCATCTACTGTGCTGCGGTGGCAGGCGCCGCCTTCCCCCCTCCTCGCTCTCTGCTGGCCGTCGGGGCCACGACAACGGTGGCCTTGGTCGTGGCGGTCGTGGACGGTGGCTTGAGCTGGGTGTCCTGGATTGCGGCAATCCTCTTTCTGACCGGCCTTGGCATGGTTGGCATTCGCTATATGGTGACGACCACCATCCAGCTCCAGCGCGCGCATGAGGAACGAGCTCGGCTGGCCGTGGCCGAGGAGCGGCTGCGATTCGCGCGTGACCTGCATGATCTACTCGGCCATAGCCTGTCGGTGATCGTGCTCAAGTCGGAGCTGGCTGGGCGCTTGGGAACGACCGACCCGGAGCGAGCGCTGGCCGAGATCCGGGATGTCGAGCGGGTGGCCCGAGAGGCCTTGCGCGAGGTGCGGGAGGCGGTGGCTGGGTACCGGCAGCCCAGCCTGAGCCAGGAGCTGGGCAGGGCTCGCTCCACCCTGGCCGCGGCCGGGATCGAGGTCCGCCTCCGCCACCCCGCCCAGGGGTCGGTGCCGGTGTCGCTCGATGGCACCCTGGCCTGGGCGGTGCGCGAGGCGGTGACCAACGTCCTCCGCCACAGCCGCGCCCGGCGGGCTGACATCTGTGTGGAACAGGAGGCGGGTCACATCCGTCTCGAGATCGTCGATGACGGCATCGGTTGCAGCCCCTGCCAGCTTGGCAACGGCCTACGCGGCCTGCGCGAGCGGGTAGTGGCCCAGGGCGGTCAGGTCGAGCTCGACGGGAGTCCTGGCCGTGGGTTCCGGCTGGCCGTACGTCTACCCTTGGCCTCGAGCCGGTTGGGGGCCGATCTCTCGGCTGTGCCGTGATCCGCGTCCTCCTGGCCGAGGACCAGGACATGGTCCGCGGAGCCCTGGCAGCGCTGCTCGCCCTGGAGCCGGACATCGAGGTGGTGGCCCAGGTCGACCGGGGTGACGAGGTGGTCGCCGCCGCCCTTGAGAGCCGGCCTCACGTCGCTCTGGTAGACATCGAGATGCCTGGAGGCGGAGGGATTGAGGCCACGAGTGCCCTGCGCCGCGAGGTGCCGGCGTGTCAGGTCCTGATCCTGACGACCTTTGGCCGCCCAGGGTATCTGCGCCGGGCGCTGGCTGCGGGGGCCAGCGGTTTCATGCTCAAGGACGCTCCGGCCTCGGAGCTGGCGGTGGCGATCCGCCGGACGATGGCGGGGGAACGAGTCGTGGACCCTGACTTGGCCATCCAGGCCCTCAGCGAGGGCGACAGCCCGCTCTCTCCACGCGAGACCGAGGTGCTGGCGGCGTCGGCCGACGGGGCGACCCTGGCCGAGGTGGCGAGACGGCTGTGCCTCTCCGAGGGAACGGTTCGCAACCACCTCTCCGCTGCCATCCAGAAGCTCGAGGCGCGTAATCGCATGGAGGCGGTGCGCATCGCTCAAGAGAAGGGCTGGCTCTGAGCCAGCAGGCTGGGCGCGTGGGAGGTAGGCGAGCCGCTCGCTGCTTCGCCCTGCCGGGAGCCGGGCCGTACGTCGCCTGGGGTCGGCTTGCCCCTCGACCGGAGTCGCCAGGGCGGGGAGTGTTGGGTGGAGGTGTGGTGGCCGTCTGACCTGGATCCATGAGTGAGGCGCTCAGGTGAGAGCGGGCTATCAAGGGCGTGGCCGGGCAACGATGTCGCGCTTGGTGAGGCCCGTCTCCGAGTCGGGCGCGACCGGCCGGCCGACTCGGCCAGCTCGGCCAGGGGCGGTCGGTGATTGGCCTGGGCGGCGACGGTGGGGGGCAGGGAGATCAGGTCGTGGGCGATGACCGCGGCCGTCTGCCAGGCCGGGTTGGCATCCAGATCGCCGGGGCGTGCGACCATGGGGGCGATGGCCAATAGGTCGAGCCCCAGGCTGCCGGCCTCCCTGCTCGAGGAGCTGGCACGGCGACGGCCTGGCCTGGCACGGCACATGGCCCGGGCGGTGGTGACGCTGGTCCGCTGGGACGATTCCACCGGCGCCCCCCCGCGCCGGGAGGCGATCGAGCGGGCCTGCGAGGCCGGGATCGACCTTTTCCTGGCCACCGCCCGCGAGGGCCGCCCGGCCACCCACCGAGAGCTGCGTGAGGTGGCGCAGCTCGGCATCCTCCAGGCGCGCAGCTCTCAGTCGGTCGAGCCGGTGCTGGCCGCCTATCGGATCGCGGCTCGGGTGGCCTGGAACGCCATCCTGCGGGCTTGGCGAGACCATCCCGATGCCAGCCCGGAGGCCCTGGTGGTGACTGCCAACTACGTGTTCGGCGCCCTGGACCAGGTGGCGGCTCAGGTGACCCGCACCTACGTCCATGCTCGTGAGCAGCACCTGTTGCGCGGCGTGCGAGCACGTACCCGCCTGCTCCACTCGTTGATCAGCGACACCTTCGACACCGAGCTTGCGATCCAAAAGCAGGCCTTAGCCGTCAACGTCCAGTTGGCTCCGGCCTACCTGGCCCTGGTCATCAAGAGTGACGACCCGGTCGAGGGCATCCTCAGCAGCCTGGATCTGCCTCCTCGGGCGCTGGCGGACGCCACCGATCCTCACACGGTGGTCGTGCTCTGGCCGGCGGACCGCCCCGCCCCCGAGGAGGAGGTGCTGGAGCTGCTCACCGACCTCAGGCGGCGGTTGCGGGCACGGGTGCGTGGAGGGCTGGGAGGAGAGCATCCTGGCCTGCGTGGGATCTCGCGCTCCTACCTTGAGGCACAGCAGGCGGTCGAGGTGGGCCGCAAGCTCTGGCCCGATGCCCTCCTCTACCACCACGACGAGATCGCTCCATACCTGCTGTTGGCGCAAAATCCCCTCGTGGTGGAGCGCTACGTCGATCACGTCCTGGGGCCACTGATGCAGGCTGATGGCCGCGGCGCGTTGCTGGAGACGTTGGAGGCAGTCCTCACCCGGGGTACGGTCAAGGACGCGGCCACGGCTCTACGGCTCCATCGCCACACGGTGCTCTACCGCATGGACAAGCTGCGTGAGCTGCTGGGCGGGGATCTCTCGGACCCGCAACGGCGTCAGCGGCTGCAGCTGGCGCTCGACCTGCGCAGGCTGCTCTGAGCGTCGATACCTGTCAGAATGAGGCCAGATCGGTCCCTGGCTCGGGTGGAGATGGACTCGTGAGCGCGTTTCGGCGACCCGAGGAGCGCAGGACATACGTGGACTTCGGCCGGTCCACGCCGGAGCAGGTCCCGACCTTCGTCGCCATCATGAAGGTCCTGCACACCGAGCCGGTCGCCTCCGCCTTCGCCCGCCTGCTCAAAAAAGAGCTACGTGGCGACGATTGCCTGCACCTTGCCCACCTTTTCGAGGAGGTGAGCGTGCTCGCCCTCCATCGCCATCTTGCCGAGGAGCTGCTCTTCGACGCCTTCGCCTTCGACATGTACTGGGATGAGCTGCGCGAGGATGTGCTCCACCTCCGCGCTCTGGAGGGCAACGAGAAGCTCTGCGAGAACTTTGAAATCGCTGCCGAGCGGGCGCGGGAGTACCGTCGGACCTTCCCTCCCAAGCTACGCTGGCAGCGCCGCCGACCTCCGGGCGAGCCCCCGGGGTCGGGCGGGGAGGGTGGCTCGATGCCACCCCAGCCCGAGGGTCAGGGACCGAGCGGAGGGCGCCAACCGGTGCCGGCGTGTCCTGCCAGCGATCAGGCCGAGGACCGGGACCCCGGTCGCTGATCGGCCTGCTGACCTCAGCGCCTTGAAGCTCTCGCGAACGCCCGAAGGTCCGAGAGGCGGCCCAGTAGCGGGAAGATGGGAGCGGTGGCATTGGAGAGGGCATCGCGTGTCGGAGGCGGGACGCCGGGGTTCGTGGCCGCGATCCCAAGCGGCCAACCTCTGGCTCCGCCGGCCGGGGGTGCCGACCGTGTTCGAACAGGGCTGGCCCAGGTGGCCCTGGCTCGGCGGCGGCTCCGTCTCGGAGCCGGTCGCGCACGCGGTCGGGGAGGCTTGGGCTCCCATCCGGGAAGGACTGGTCGGGATACCATGGCGTGCCGAGATCGTGGGCCCAGAACTCTGCGTGCCGCTCATCCCGCCAGCGCCGCCACTCCGGCGCCGTCTCAGCTCCGCCTCGCCTGCTCCCTGGTCGAGGAACGGTGAGGAGGGCGCCTGGCTGTCCTCGGCTCGTCCCAAGGATGGGGCGGGCTCGGCGTCGGTCGTGACCTGACCCGATTGAGGTGTGGTGGAGACGGCAGGACGATGGCGCAACCCTGACGTGCTGGTGGTGGGGGGCGGGAACGCGGCGCTCTGCGCTGCCCTCGCGGCTCGCGACGCCGGGGCTCGGGTCCTGCTCCTGGAGAAGACGTCAGTCGAATGGCGGGGCGGGAATAGCAAGTACACCCGCAACGTGCGGGTGGCGGGGCCGGAGTATCCCGAGGAGGAGTTCCTGCGGGATCTGATCGAGGTCACCGGGCCGGAAGTTGATCTGGAACTTGCCCGCCTCACCATCGAGCGCTCCCGGGAGCTGCCGAGGTGGATGGAGGCCCATGGGGCGCGCTGGCAGCCGGCGATGCGGGGGACGCTGCAGCTCAGCCGGACCAACCGGTTCTTCCTGGGTGGGGGCAAGGCCCTGCTCAACGCCTACTACCGTCAGGCGGAGGGGGCGGGGGTGGAGATCGGCTACCAGGCCGAGGTATGCGCCTTGCGGGTCGAGCATGGGGTCTTTCAAGGGGCAAGCGTGCGCACCCCCGAAGGCACGGTGGAGGTCAGAGCCGGGGCAGTGGTGGTGGCCTCGGGGGGCCTCGAGGCCAACCGGGAGTGGTTGCGTCGCCTCCACGGCGAGGCGGCCGACGGCTACCTGATCCGGGGAAGTGGGGCCAACGATGGGCGGCTGCTCGCCCAGCTCCTGGAGCTGGGGGCTCAGCCGCGGGGCAACCCGCAGGGCTTCCACGCCGTGGCCTGCGACGCCCGCTCGCCGCGGGCCGAAGGTGGGATCGTGACCCGGGTCGATGCCGTCCCCTTCGGCATCGTCGTCAACCGTCAGGGGCGTCGCTTCGCCGACGAGGGGGCCGACCTCTGGCCCAAGCGCTACGCTAGCTGGGGCGGGCTGATCGCCCGCCAGCCCGACCAGCTGGCCTTCTCGGTCTTCGACCGTCAGGTGGTGGGGCGCTTCATCCCGCCGCTCTACCCGCCCTATCGGGCCGAGCGCTTAGAGGGGCTGGCGGATCAGATGGGGGTCGACGCCGCCGCTCTGCTCGAGACCGTCGCCAGCTTCAACCGGGCCGTGGACGGCAACGTCCCCTATGATCCCAGTCGCCTCGACAGGCGGGCGACGCGGGGCCTGGATCCGCCCAAGAGCAACTGGGCCTTGGCCATCGAGGAGCCACCCTTCTTCGCCTACCCCTTGCGCCCGGGGATCACCTTCACCTACCTGGCGGTGGGGGTGGACGAGCGGGCGCGGGTGCTGGGCAAGGATGGCCGCCCCTTCGCCAACGTCCTCGCGGCCGGGGAGGTGATGGCGGGCAACGTCCTCCGCGACGGCTACCTGGGCGGGTTCGGCATGACCATCGGCAGCGTCTTCGGGCGTATCGCCGGGGAGGAGGCGGCGGCCGGTGGCCGGGCTGCTTGAGCTGATCGAGGAGGCCGAGCGCCAACTCACCATCTGCAACGCCTGCCGCTACTGTGAGGGCTACTGCGCGGTCTTCCCCGCCGCCGAGCGGCGCCCGGCCTTCACCCTGGGGGACGTGGTCCAGCTGGCCAACCTCTGCCACGACTGCCGCGCCTGCTACCAGGCCTGCATGTTCGCGCCCCCGCACGAGTTCGCGGTGGACGTCCCTGCCCTGATGGGCCAGGTCCGGCTGGCGGCCTACCGCCGTTACGCTTGGCCGGGGGGGCTGGGGGTGCTGCTCGACCGCCCAGGGATCACCGCCGCCCTGGCCGGGCTCGCCGGCACGCTCCTGGCGCTCGGGGCCGTGGCCTGGACCCGCGGCCTGGGGGGCCTGGTCCGCCCCCATCCCGGGCCCGGCGCCTTCTACCAGCTGATCGCCTACGAGTTGCTCCTGGCCGGCTTCCTTGCCCTCGCCGCCCTGGCCGTGCTGGTGCTGGCGGTAGGTGGCTGGCGGTTCTGGCGCGAGCTCGGTGGCCTCCCGCGCCCGCTCCGCCTCCGCGCCTGGGCCAGGGCGCTGGTCGACGTCCTCCAGCTGCGCTATCTGAGCGGGGGCGGTGGGGGCTGCTACCATCCCGATCCCCTCCACCCCTCCTCGGCCCGGCGGATCTTGCACCAGCTGTTGCTCGGGGGCTTCGCCCTCGCCTTTGCCGCCACCCTGGCCGCCGCGGTGGAGCAGGACCTGCTCGGTCGCCTCCCGCCCTACCCGCTGCTGAGCGCACCGGTGCTGCTGGGCACGGCCGGCGGGGTGGCGATGGTGAGCGGCGCCGGCGGCCTGCTCCAGCTCGGACGCCAGGCTTCCCCCGCGGCCGGGGCTCGGGCCCGGGCGCTGGACATCGCTTTCCTCTGGCTCAGCCTGGTGGTCGGCCTCAGCGGGCTCGCCCTGCTCGGCCTGCGTGCGACCCCGCTGATGGGGCCACTGCTGGTCTTGCACCTGGGGGCGGTGGTGAGCGTCTTCGTCACCGCCCCCTACGGCAAGCTGGTGCACGGCCTCTACCGGACCCTGGCCCTGGTGCGCGAGCGGATGGATGCCTGGGAGGTACAGGTCCCAGGAGGTTGACCCGGAGTCTGCCCAAGGCGAGGGGCGCTGTCGCCCGGGACCGGGCGGCTCAAGCGCGAGCCGCCCTCCCCTGGGGGTGGCGGGGACGCACCAGCCTGCCTGAGGGCGCGCCCACCGGCTCTCCATCGCGCATGATGACTTGCCCACGGAGCACCCCGACAACCGGGCGGCCTCGGACCCGCCGACCGTGCCAGGGGCTGAGCTTGTGCTTGGAGTGGAGGTGAGCGTTGTCGATCTGCCACTCGGCCTGGGGGTCGACGATCGTGAAATCGGCGTCCGATCCGGGCAGGATTGCCCCCTTTTGCGGATAAAGGCCGTAGAGGCGAGCGGTCCCCTCGGAGCAGACCCAGGCCAGGCGTTCGGCGCTGATCCGGCCTTGTGTCATGGCGTTCAGCATCACCGGGGCGAGCGTCTCGACCCCGATGCAGCCGGCGGGCTGTGCTGCCAAAGGCTGCTGTTTCTCCTCAACCGTGTGGGGAGCGTGATCGGAGCCGACGGAGGTGATGGTGCCGTCGAGCAGGCCTTGCCAGAGCGCCTCTCGGTCGGCCGCCCTGCGGATGGGCGGATACACCTTCATCATGGGCCCGATCAGCCTGTAGTCCTCGTCGGTCAGGGTCAGGTACTGGGGGCAGGTCTCGGCCGTGATCGAGATCCCGGCCCGTTGCGACTGGCGGACGATCTCCACCCCTCGTGCCGAGGAGAGGTGGACCACGTGGAAGCGACACCCGGTGGCCCGCGCCAGCTCGGCCGCAGTGGCGATCGCGGTCGCTTCGGCGACATCGGGGCGGGCGGCGAGGAGATCCCCGTATCCCTCGAGATCGTGCCTGAGCGCTCGCTGACTCGCCTCGATCACCTCCCGATCCTCACAGTGGGCAGCCAGGAGCCCACCTGCCTTGGCCACGGTCGCGAAGAGCTCGAGCACCTCGCCGTTGGTCGGTGGCAGGATCAACTGCTCGGGCGGCTCGTCGGCAAGGTTGTAGACCAGTTGCCGGGTCACACGGTGGAGCGCGTAGCCCCAGAAGAGCTTCACCCCCACCGCTCCCTCCTCCACCAGGCGGGGCACCTGGTCGAGGTTCTCGGACCCGAGCGACAGCGCCCAGAGGCCGAAGTCCACCGAAGCCACCTCCGAGTGCCGGGCCGCCCGGTGGCGGAAGCTCGGGACGTCAGCCACCGGTGGCAGCGCGTTGGGCATCTCAAGGATCGTGGTGATGCCGCCAGCCGCCGCTGCCCGCGTCGAGTGCGCAAAGTCCTCCTTGTGGGTCAACCCTGGATCGCGGCTGTGGACGTGAGGGTCGATGAAGCCGGGGAACACCAGCTTCCCAGCGACGTCGATAGCCTCGTCCGCCACGCCTCCCCGGCTGGGCTCGACTAGCCCCTCGATCACCCCGTCCCGGCACATGATGTCCGCCTGGAAGCGGCTGAACGGGGTGACGACCGTGGCCCTGCTGATCTTAGTGCGCACGCTCAGGCCCCGAGATGGGCTCTCCGGTCCATCGTCCTGCCCCGGCCCGTGCCGAAGCCGTCGAGGGTGACCCGACCGTGCTGCCGGACGTCGGCTCGGGGACGTGCCGCGAGGCGGTGGTCATGTCCTGCTCCATACGTACGATGGTGACGCCGAGGATACGGGCCTCGGCGCTGTTGCTCATCCATCCTCCCTGACCCATCTCGGGGTCGGGCCTGGCGGTGGGCGGCAGGCGTCAGCGCCACGCACCGGCCGCCCGCCTTGCCGCCGGGTCCGCTCGCGCTTCCCCAGGGTACGGGTGTGCCCCGGCTCGTCGATGGCTGCGGGGGGGAGGGGCGCGAGGACGCTCGGCCGGGCCTCCGGACCCTTGGATCCTGGCGTGGTCAGAGCAGCTCCCAGCGCCGTTTGCCCCCCTGGGGCTGGCCAGCCTCCCCGGGGTGGGGACGCTCCTGGACTCTGGGTCCAAACTTTTCGCCTGATTTTGCCACCTCTCGGCGAGGCACTTTCGACGCCGAGTCCGTAGTCTGTCGCCGATGGAACGAGACAGTGGTCGGCGCGTGGTCGTCACCGGCATGGGGTTCGTCACCCCGATCGGCAACGACCAGGAGACCGTCTGGGCCAACCTGGTCGAGGGGGTCTCCGGCGTCGGTCCGATCACGCGTTTCGACGCCAGCGGCTATCCGGCCCGGATCGCGGCCGAGGTCAAGGATTTCGACCCCGGCGAGCACATGGACCGGAAGTCCGCTCGCCATTTGGCCCGGTACTGCCAGTTCGGTCTGGCCGCGGCCCGCCAGGCCCTTGAACACGCCCATCTGGACCCGCGTCAGCTGGACCCGGACCAGGTGGGCGTCATCATCGCCTCCGGCATCGGCGGGATGGAGGAGATTGAGCGCAACCACGCGCTGATGCTTGAGCGCGGCATTCGCCGGATCTCGCCCTTCACCGTTCCCATGATGATCGCCGACATGGCCTCGGGGGTGGTTGCGATGCACGTTGGCGCGGGCGGCATCAACTATGCCATCGTGAGCGCCTGCGCCTCCTCGGGGCATGCCATCGGCGAGGCGGCCGAGATCATCAAGCGGGGTGATGCCGAAGCCATGCTGGCGGGTGGCGCCGAGGCCACCATCACCCCCCTCACCATGGGGGCCTTCTGCCAGATCAAGGCGGTGAGCGAACGCAATCACGAGCCGGAGAGGGCCTGCCGTCCCTTCGATGCCGAGCGGGACGGCTTCGTCATGGGCGAGGGTGCCGTCGTGCTGGTGCTTGAGGAGTTCGACTTCGCCCGTGGTCGCGGAGCGCCCATCCTGGCCGAGGTCGCAGGGTACGGGGCCAGCGCGGACATGTATCACTTCACCGCTCCCCACCCGGAAGGGGCTGGAGCCGTTCGGGCCATGCGTCGGGCGCTGGCCAGGGCCGGCGTTCAGCCGGAGGAGGTGGGGTACGTCAACGCCCACGGCACGTCGACCAAGCTGGGCGATGTGGCCGAGACCAAGGCCATCAAAGAGGTGTTCGGGGAGCATGCCTATCGGCTGGCAATCAGCTCGACCAAGTCCATGCATGCCCATCTCCTAGGGGCTGCTGGAGCGATGGAGGCAGCGGCCTGTGTCCTGGCCATCCAGCATGGCATCGTCCCGCCCACCATCAACCTCGATCATCCTGACCCGGAGTGCGATCTGGACTACGTGCCCAACCGGGCACGTCCGGCGCGCGTCGAGGTGGCCATCTCCAATTCCTTCGGCTTCGGTGGCCACAACTCGACGCTCGTGATCAAGCGGCCTCAGTTAGGGGCGGAGTCGTGACAGGAGCCATTCCATGACCGAGTTGGTGTTTCGCGACCTCCAAGACCTGGCGGCCGAGATCCTCGGCTGCGAGCCAGAGGAGGTGCGGATGGACGTCAGCTTCCAGCGCGACCTGGCGGCCGATTCGCTCGACCTGGTGGAGCTGATCGCGGCCATCGAGGACCGTTACGAGGTGGAGCTGCCCGAAGAGGAGCTCGAGAAGATGAAGAACGTCGGCGATCTTTGGGCCTACCTTCAGGAGAAGGTCGGGTCATCCCCGGCCTCCAAGGGCGAGCATTCGCTCCGGGCCGGCAGCTGAGTCCGGCATGGGGATCGCCGCCCCGCGCCTCTCCACCCCTCCAGCCAGGCTTCGGAGCTATCGTGCTCATGGCCGTCCCGTCGCCATCGCTGGTCTCGGCGTTTACCTGCCGGAGCGCGTCCTGACCAACCAGGAGCTGGAGCGGACGGTGGAGACGTCCGACCAATGGATTACCGAGCGCAGCGGCATCCGGGAGCGGCGCCTGGCCGAGCCAGGGACGCCGACGTTCGAGCTGGCCGCTCGGGCGGCCAGCAACGCCTTGGACGACGCCGGGATCTCGGCCGAGGAGGTCGACCTGATCCTGGTTGCCACCTCGTCCCCCGATGGACCTTTCCCCAGCGTCGCCTGCCGGGTCCAAGAGCGATTGGGGGCCAGCGGCGGTGGCGCGGTGGATCTGCTCGGCGCCTGCAGCGGGTTCACCTACGCGCTCTCCGTGGCGGAGGCCTACGTGGCCGGAGAACGGGCCGACACGGTGCTCGTGATCGGAGCCGAGGTCTTGTCCCGGCTCGTCGACTGGAGGGATCGCAACACCTGCATCCTCTTCGGGGATGGGGCCGGCGCAGCCGTGGTGCGGCCGGCCACCGGCGGAGCCGGCTTCCTGAGCTGGTGTCTCGGGGCCGACGGTCGTGGCTACGACCGGATCTGGTGCGGGGACGTCGAGCGGGGGGCCTACGCCGCGCAGATCCCACAGCCCCACATCGGCATGGACGGCGCCGAGGTCTTTCGGTTCGCCATCGACATCTTCATCCGTCAAGCAGCGACGGTGGCCGAGGCCGCGGGGCTGACCATCGACGACATCGACCTCTGGGTTCCTCATCAGGCCAACCGACGTATCATCGAGGCGGCCGCGCGCCGCGTGGGGCTGCCCATGGATCGCGTCATGGTCAACATCGAGCGGTATGGAAACACCTCCACTGCCACCATCCCCCTTGCGCTCCACGACGCCGTGACGCAGGGACGACTGGCGTCAGGGGATCGGGTGTTGCTGGCCGGGTTCGGTGCCGGCCTGACCTGGGGGGCCTGCCTGCTGGAGTGGGGGTCGTGAGCCCTGCAGCCGGTGCCGAGAGCTTGTCCCCAGCGTCATGGTCCGGGGACCGCGTCCGTGGCGTGGTCGGGCCGCCATTGGCTCGGGTCGCCCTCCGGCGCGTGGCCGCCGGTCGGGGGGAACCGTCTGATACGGCCGGGGATGAGACGAGAGGGAGCGGCCGCGCGCCCGGGCCTCGCCGGGTGCGTGGCCGAGGCTGGCGTCGGGCCCTAAGCGGCGTCGCTTCCCCAGGGCTCATGCCACGGCTTTCGCGCCGCAGCGGATGAGGTGGCGCAGGTGGGTGTCGAGCTGAAGGAGCCCATCGCCCTCCTCTTCCCTGGGCAGGGGGTGCAACGTCCGGGCATGGGGCGGCGTCTTCACGATCGTTATCCCGTCGCCCGGCGGGTGTTCGAGCGGGCCGAGCAGGTACTCGAGATGCCGGTTCGCCGACTCTGCTTCGAGGGCCCGGAGGAGGAGTTGAACCGGACTGACAACCTTCAACCGTGCGTCATGACAGTCTGCTGGGCCGCCTACGAGATCTGGCGGGAGAACTATGGCATGGGACAGGTGCGGGTCATGGCCGGTCACTCCCTGGGCGAGTTCACCGCTCTGGCTGCGGCAGGGTCGGTGTCATGGGAGACCGCCTTGCTCCTGGTCAAGGAGCGAGGACGGATCATGGCCGCGGCCTCCAGGGATCAACCGGGCGGCATGCTGGCGTTGGTGGGCCTGAGCGAGGCCCAGGTCGAGGAGATCCGGCGGCGTGCATCCATGAGGGGGCAGCTCTACCTGGCCAACCGCAACGCCGAGGTCCAGTTCGTGCTCTCCGGCGAGATCCCGGCCGTGGAGGAAGCGCAGCGGCTGGCCCTGGAGGTGGGCGCCCGGCGAGCGCTCATCCTCACCGTGCCCTTGCCGGCCCATTCCCCGTTGATGGAGGCGGCCGGGAACGCCTTCAGGACGGTCCTGGACCGGCTCTCGATCGAGATGCCCAAGTTCCCGATCCTGGGCAATGGGAGCGGCCAGTCCATCGGCTCCCTCGGCGACCTCCGGCAGGAGCTGGCCAACCATCTGATGCGACCGGTCGACTGGGCGCGGACCATGGTCTCGCTCCGGGCCATGCAGGTGCGGACCGTGGTCGAGTTGGGCCCGGGTCGGGTATTGGCCAGCTTGGCGGCGAAGTACCTCCCCGGCGTCGACACCTGGAACGCTGATGAGCTCTTCGTGGAGTTCGCCTCATGACCGGTGGCCTGGAGGGCCGCACTGCCCTGGTCACCGGGGGCGGGAAGGGGATCGGGCGTGCCATCTCGCGAGCGTTGGCAGCGATGGGGGCCCGGGTGGTAGTGAACTATCGGTCGGACGCGGCTGCGGCCGAGGCCACGGCGCGAGAGGTCGAGGGCATCGCCGTTCGCTGCGACGTCACCGATGGCGAGGCGGTCCAGGCCATGGTGAAGGGCATCGGCCGCGTGGATGTGCTGGTCAACAACGCCGGCGACGTCCGCGACAACCTGCTCCTGAGGCTGAGGCCGGAGGATTGGGAGCACGTGGTGCGGACCGATCTCACCTCCGCCTACCACACCACCCGAGCGGTAATGCCGGGCATGCTTCGCGCGCGGTGGGGTCGGATCGTGAACATGGCCTCTGTGGTGGGGATCACCGGCAACCCCGGCCAGGCCAACTACGCGGCAGCCAAGGCCGGCCTGATCGGGTTCACCAAGGCCGTCGCCCGCGAGGTCGGTTCCCGTGGCATAACCTGCAACGCGGTGGCGCCGGGCTATGTGCGGACCGAGCTCACGCGCGGCTCGATGACCGAGGAGATGGTGGCCGAGATCGTGAAGCGGACCCCGCTCCAGCGGGAGGGGACGCCCGAGGACGTGGCCGCCGCTGTGGCCTTCCTGTGCTCCCCCGGTGGGGCCTTCATCACCGGTCACGTGCTGGTGGTCGATGGAGGGCTCACCTGCTGAGGCGTGGTGCCCGATGCCCGTCGTCGGTCGGATGCCAGGTCCGCCGGGCGACACCAGGCTAGGATGGAGCCAGAGCAGCACTCACGGATGATGGGGCCAGGGGGACCGAGATCTGACGCTGCCTTCCGACCGTCGGTGCCACCCTGTGGCGAGCGGTTGCCCCCCATCTCCTTGACCACCAACTGCCCGAGTTGCGGCGTCGGCCTGGTGCCGGAGGTGCTCCGTGACCAGTGCTACGTGTGTGGGTGCGGGCACCACTTCCGTATGCACGGCGATGCCTGGGTCGCGCTCCTGGCCGATGCCGGGAGCTGGCGGGAGCGCTGGGCGGACATCCGACCTCACGACCTTCTCGAGTGGAAGGTCCCTAAGGCCTACCAAGAGACGCTGGACCAGGCCCGGGCGGAGGGACTGAACGAGGCCGTCCGTGTCGGCACCGCCACGCTCGCTGGGCATCCCATCTGGCTGGCGGTGTTCGACTTCCGGTTCGTGGGCGGTAGCCTGTCGATCGTGGCCGGCGAGCGTCTGACCAGGAGCCTGGAGCAGGCCGCCGCTAGCCGGACCCCCTACCTTCTGCTCGCAGCCTCAGGCGGGGCTCGGATGCAGGAGGGGATTCTGGCCTTGATGCAGATGGCGAAGATCAATGGGGCCGTGGGGCGCCTGCACCAACAGGGGGTTCCCTACTTCTCCATCCTGACCGATCCCACGTATGGGGGGGTCCCGGCCTCGCTGGCCTTGCTGGCTGACGTCAACCTCGCCGAGCCCGGCGCTGCGATCGGTTTCACCGGGCCTCGGGTGATCCGGCAGTCAACCTACGTCGATTTGCCTCCGGGCTTCCAGAGCGCGGAGTTCCAGCTCCGCTGTGGGCAGGTCGATATGGTGGTGGCGCGCACGGAGCTGCGGGCGCGATTGGCCCATCTGCTCGAGCTGTACCTGCGTCCCCTCCAGAGGAGGCCCTGATCGTGTCCAGGCGGCCGCGGGACACGCTGAGCGTCTGGCAGGTGGTGGAGCTGGCACGTCACCCTGACCGACCCTACGCGCTCGATTACATCCGGCGGATGGCGCCGGACTTTGTCGAGCTCCACGGGGACCGGGTCTCGCATGACGATCCCGCCCTGGTGGCCGGCCCCGGGACCTGGCGGGACATGACGGTGATGTTCTTCGGCGAGCAGAAAGGACGCAACCTGGCCGAGCGGGTGAGTCGGAACTGGGCCATGATGCACCCTGAGGGATATCGGAAGGCCATGCGACTGGCTCGACAGGCGGCCAAGTTTGGCTTCCCCATCGTGTCGTTGGTGGACACCCCAGGGGCCTTCCCGGGCGCTAGCGCGGAGGAGCGTGGCATCGCGTTGGCCATCGGCCAGGCGATCATGGGCTGGTTCGAGATCCCCGTCCCGGTGGTCGCAGTCGTGATCGGGGAAGGGGGGTCCGGCGGTGCGCTGGGGATGGCGGTGGCGGATCGGGTCCTGATGCTGGAGAACTCGATCTACTCGGTGGCCTCGCCGGAGGCAGCCGCCTCGATCGTGTGGCGCGACAACGGACGCAAGGTCGAGGCGGCGGCCCAGCTCCAGATCACCTCACGTGACCTTCAAGCCATGGGGGTGGTCGAGGAGGTGATCCCGGAACCTGAGGGAGGGGCGCACCTCGACCATGAGGCGGCGGCCCGCGCCCTTGAGGACGCCCTCTGGCGTCACCTGGAGCAGCTGCTGCGTGTCCCGGCGGCAGAGCTCCTACAGCATCGCTACGAGCGTTTCCGGTACATCGACTCGCTGGTCCAGGCGGCGCCTGACTTCGGCCCCAAGATCGAACCGAAGGGCACGGCCGGGAGATCGGCCGAGCGATAAGGCGATCGGACTCAAGA
Source organism: Candidatus Dormiibacterota bacterium (assembly GCA_035294145.1). Classification (GTDB taxonomy): domain Bacteria; phylum Chloroflexota; class Dormibacteria; order Dormibacterales; family Dormibacteraceae; genus CADDZO01. Next base: position 48,813 of record DATGLL010000144.1, read on the forward strand.
CCTCGATGGGCGCGTCGGGGGCGACTCCGAGACCTGGAGGGGACCTCGTCGGGAGCGGGGGCCCGTCCGGTGGCGGGCGCTGCCGCGGCGAGGGACGGCTGCGGTCGGGCCTCTCTGGGGTCCGAGACAGGTAGGGATCGTCTTGGGGAGGCGGCGCTGATGGTGGGGGTGGTGCTCGCACCCGGTAGTGTCCTGGCCTGGATCGGCTTCGCCCAGGCCCGGTCCCTGGAGCTGGGGCGGGTGGTGCTCGCACCCGGCAGTGTCCTGGCCTGGATCGTGATCGGTCTGGTGGCCGGGGCCTTGGCTGCCCGGCTGGTGCGTGGCCGGGGCCTTGGCTGCCTGATGGACCTTGTGGTCGGCGTCCTGGGCGCTCTCGTCGGAGGGTTCCTTCTGAGCCTGCTCGGGCCGGGTGCCCCCGCCCTCGGCTTTCTGGGGACCCTGGTGGTGGCGACGTTGGGTGCCGTGCTCCTGCTGACGCTTCTTCGCCTTCTCCAACGATGAGGCCTGGCTGCGAGCGTCGCAGGCCTTGCCTGGGCCAGGTGCTGGCTCGTTCGTCGCTGGGGGTTAGCAACAGCTGACGTGTCCACACGCTCACCACTCACCCCTGCGAGCTCGAGGCAGTGGGCAGGCGAGCAAGGCCTCCACCCCGTCACCGCCTCCCGCTGGCTCCACTCGGGCACGCCTCCCGTCCGGCTCGGCGGGTCGGTCACCTGATCCTGGGGGACGCCCCGGCGTGACCGCCCGCTCGCGTGCCCTCTGCGGATCAGCGCCCCGACCTGGATCGTCAGGTGGCGCGTGTC
>DATGLL010000145.1:0-20970 GCA_035294145.1 Candidatus Dormiibacterota bacterium
TCGCGCCATCGATTTTCGGGATGTGGCAGCGGGCACCGCGAGGTGCTCAGATGATCGCCGGTTTCAAGCCGATCATGACCGCAGAGAACGTGCCGGTGATCGCCGGCTATGGCCGGACGGTCCTCGGAGGTTTCGGGAACGCACCTGCCATAGTCTCAGATGCTGCGTCCTATTACAGCGGTGGCAAGTCCAAGCTGAGCTACCAGCAGGCCGCCCAGTTCCTCCAGAGCCGCCCGGACCTTGGCGCTCTCTCGTACATCCAGCAGCAGTTGCCGACACTTGGTCCGCCCTTTTCGACCCTGCTATCGGTGCTGAACAAGGACCAGCCGTACTTCTCGGGGATGGCCGGGCTGCCGAACTTCTCGCTGTTCCCGTTCTTTTTCGTGATCCCCGGAATCCTGTTCGCCGGTGGCGCTGCGGTCGCGCTCCGCCGTATGAGAACCCCCGACCGCATCTCCGGGGCCCGGCGTCCCGCCAAGCTGGTGCTGGTCGTGGGGATCTTGATGATCCTCGCCCCGCTGACACCCATGCCGCCGGGTTTCCACTCGATCCGCACCGTCGGCCCGCACGGGGCCTCGATGCTGGCCGACTTCCGAGCACCCGTCGGGGACCTCGGCTCGAAGCAGGCAGTGATGAGCATGGCCACCGTCCGCCAGTTCGACGGCTACGTGTCGGCGATGAGAGAGGCTGCCGCTGAGATCGTCCCCGCCGTTCAGGACGCAGCCCAGGCCTATGGAGGCAAGACGGTGTCGACGGATCAGGCCCTCGCCTTTCTGGCGCACGATCCCAGCCTGTCCCTCGCCTACAAGCTGGCCACCGGTTTCGGGCCAATGTACTCGGAGTTCCACAGGATCTTGAGCACGATGGCGGCGGACATGCCCGACTACAGGGCCGTTCTCGCCCTACCCTCGTTCAAGCTTTTCCCGTACTTCTTCCTCGCTCCGGGCGTCATCGTGGTCATGGCAGGGTTGGTGCTCCTGCGAGGTCTGCGTAAGAACGCCAACCCCTCGGGAGCGGAGCGACCTGCCAGACGAGACCCAGCCGAGGTGCTCGCCTTCATGGGGGTGGTCCCGGTCAAGACCGCACGGCCGACCAATGCGCCTTGAGCCGATCGGCTGTAGCGGAGGGTTGTCTCCGTCCGCAGGCTCAGCTTCCTGCGACCACGGAGACGTCGTGGAGCCTGTGCTGACGCTCCAACTCCTCGGCCATGACGGAGCGCAGGATGTCGACCGCGTCGATGACCGCCGGGTAGCGGAGCGAGTAGAGCACCCGGTTCCCGCGCCGTTCGGTGACTACCACGCCCCGCTCGCGCAGGACCGCCAGGTGTTGGGATGCGTTCGACTGGGGCAGGTCCAAGATGGCGCACAGCTCGGTCACCGACCGGGGACGGTCTCGCAGGGCATAGAGGAGCATGAGCCGCTTGGCATCGTTGAGCGCCTTGCACATGCTGCCCACGAGCTCCTCGAGCTGGAGCTTCAGACGCGGGTCGAGGCTCCCATCGAGATCGACCTCTTCCGCGTCGATGTCGCTCGCGTCGGCATCGGGGACGGCTGCAGTCAGCTGCCGCTTGCCTCCCGCCCCGCTCTTGGAGCGAACACGCGTACTCACACTTTGACAATACCTCGGATGGGCGCAGGTGAGCAGGTCGCGTGCGAGAGGGACGGTCCATTTTTTGCGTCTTGGGCCTTGACTCGATCAGCCCGCGGTGATAGAACAGAACACGATAATACGTATATTCACACACACGCATATAAGGCCAGGGCTCCAGGAGCCGACAGGATAGATTCCGGGGGGAGGATACGTGACTGACGTAGAGGTCACCGAAACGCTTGACTGCACCGGGCTGCAGTGTCCGCTGCCGGTCATCAAGACGGCACAGGCGATGAAGAAGCTCTCGGACGGGCAGGTGCTCGAGCTCCTGGCCACCGACCCAGGTGTCGAGCCTGACATGAAGGCGTGGACCGCCCGCACCGGCAACGCCTTGGTCTCGATAGAGCAGCAGGACGGCGTGTTCCACGTGCTGCTCCGCAGGGTCGAGTAGGCGCCCCTCGGCGGGCTCGTGGAGCCCGCGCACTCTGACCGAACCGCCATCACTTTCGAGGAGGCTTCCAAGATGTCCCTTTGGACCGGGGAGGGCGAGGGAAAGGTCCTCTACGTGCAGACCCACGGGGTAGACGACCCTGGCCGCTCCGCCACCCCGTTTTTCCTGGCCGCGTCGGCTGCGGCGATGGAGGTCGAGGTGGGGATCTACTTCACCATGTACGGACCGCAACTGCTCCAGAAGTCCATGGTCGACAAGATCGGTCCGAAAGGCGAGCGGGGCCAGCCCCTCTCCTACTTCATCCGCCAGGCAACCGACCTCGGGGTGAGACTGTGGGTGTGCCAGCCCTCGCTCGACCTCAACGATCTGAGGATCGAGGAGCTCGTCGACGGGGTGGAGATGATCGGGGGGGCGGCCTTCAACGAATGCGCCATGACAGCTGACGCGGTGGTGTCGTTCTGATGCCCTCGACCACAGCCCCCCACCGCAAACGTGACGACGCTGCCGGCTACGCGGACGTCCCCTACGCCGAGAAGCAGCGGCTCTTCGAGCTGGTCAAGGCGGATCCCCGCTACCCCGACTACCTCTACGGGTGCTACGAGTGCGGGATATGCGTCGCGGTGTGTCCGTCGGCTCGTTTCTACGACTTCAGCCCGAGGAGGATCGCGCAGGCCGCAGCGCGCGAAGATGCCGAGCTGTTCTACCAGCAGTTCCAAGAGGACATCTGGGAGTGCTCCCAATGCTTCTCGTGTTTGCGCTGTCCTCGGGGGAACAATCCCGGCGGGATCATCACCATCATGAGGGAGGTGGCGATAAACGAGGGCATGGCGTCAGCCAAGGAGGCCCTCGAAGGGTATTCGAGGATCATCTACAAGATCATGTCCACCGGGACCCAGGTCTCTCCCGACATGCTCCAGCCGGACGCCTTTCCCGACTGGGGACCGGAGGTCAAAGACGTCTCGGTGAACCTGGATCTCTGGCGGCGAGCACTGCCTCCGGAGACCCACCACACCACGACGACCGGCTGGGCGGTGGCCGAACGCACCCTGATCGAGCTCTACCTGATATGGCTCGAAACAGGCGCGCTGTCGATGATCAAGGAAGTCGACGCGGGCCTTCACATGATCCTCGAGGAAGTCATGGAAGAGCGCCTCGAAGAGGAGGGTATCGAACTGTGAGCGCAGATCCCGTCAATGTGCTGCTGACCAAGAAGCGCAAGTTCGAGCGTGAGCCCGACGGCCGCTCCATTGACTTCCACGAACGGGTGTTCGAGTTGGAGCAGGCCGGGGAGTGGACCGTCCACCGCGTTCCCGAGGACCACATAGAGGTGGAGACCAAGTACGGGAACGTGAAGAAGATCCCCCGCGGCCACCTGTGGCACCACAAGTCCTGTGGCCAGTGCGGGCACATCCCGGGTTACTCGACCTCGATCTTCTGGATCATGCGGAAGCTCGGATACGACTACGAAGACCCGCGCGACCAGACGTCGTGCACAGCTTGGAACTACTACGCGAGCGCTACCTCGAACCCGGCTGCGCAGGCGGCGGTGGCGCTCAGGAACTTTGCAGCTGCATACGAGACGGGTTTCTACCCGTTGATCCACTGCGGTACCTCCTACGGACACTACAAGGAGGTCCGTTCCGAGCTCCTCCGCCACCCGGATCTGCGAGACGAGGTGCGCAAGGTCCTGGCCAAGCTCGGGAAAACGATGGTGATGCCCGAGGAGATCGTCTACTATTCCGAGTGGCTCCACGCCTTGAGAGACGAGATCGCAGCCGTTCAGGTCCGGGACTTCTCCCAGATCGCGGTCACCGTCCACCCAGCCTGCCACTACTACAAGCTGGTAGAGGGTGACGCGATATACGACCCGGACATATACGGAGGACAGCGGACGGCGGTCGTCACGGGGATCGCCCAGGCTCTAGGAGCTGACGTTCGCAGCTACTCCACCTGGTTCGACTGCTGCGGCTTCGGGTTTCGCCACATACTGGTCCAGAGGGACTTCACCCGTTCCTTCGCGACGATGCGCAAGATCGAGGTGATGAAGGAGGAGGCGGACCCCGACGTCGTGCTCACTCATGACACGGGATGTGTGACAGCGCTCGACAAGAGCCAGTTCGCAGCCAGGGCGCACGGGCACAACGTGGGCGTCCCGGTGATGTCAGAGGCCCAGTTCGCGGCGTTGGCGATGGGTGCGCACCCGTTCAAGGTCTGCCAGCTGCATTGGCACTCGGCCAACTACAGGCCTCTGCTGGAGAAGATGGGGATCGACTGGCAACAGGCCTGGGCGGAGTTCCAGCAGCAGCTCGACAAGCTCGAGAACGGGGGCCAACAGTTCGTTACCTGGGCCGACGTGGACGCGTGAAGGGACCGGCTGACATGTGCACCGAGAGGGTTCTGGTCATCGGCGGTGGTCCGGCGGGCCTGTCAGCTGCCCAGGCGGTGAGCGACCTGGGTGTCGACGTCACGCTGGTGGAAAGGCGCTCCTTCCTCGGTGGTACCCCCATCGCCGAGAACTACGCCTCGCTCACACCCTTCTGCCAACCGGCAGAGGAGGTAGTCGGGAGCATGGTCGAGCGCCTGAAGAGCTCCGAACGGGTGGAGGTCGTGCTCGACTCGGAAGTGTCGGCCTTCGAAGGCGAACCGGGTGCGTTCGTGGCAAGAGTCGCAACCCCCTCCGGGGAAAGGGAGCTCCATTGCGGGTCAGTCATTCTGGCGACGGGGTTCCAGCACTTCGACCCGGGCCGTGAGACGCAGATGTACGGCTATTACGAGTACCCAGATGTGATAGCGCTGCAGGACCTCGAAGCGATGCTGAAGGCGGGGAGGGTGGCGAGGCCCTCGAACGGTGAGCCGCCCAAGCGCGTGTGCTTCGTCCAGTGCGTCGGGAGCCGCGACCGCCAGATCGGGAACGAGTACTGCTCGAAGGTCTGCTGCGGTGTCGCCTCGAAAGAGGCGATCGAGGTTCGCGAGCACCTGCCGGACTGCGAGGTGTTCATCTTCTACATCGACATGCGGATGTACGGCTACTGGGAGAACCAGATCTATTGGCCCGCTCAAGAGCGCCACCACATCCAGTACGTGAAGGGGATCATCAGTGAGGTCCTCCAAAAGGGCGACAAGCTGCTGGTAAGAGGCGAGGACACCACCATGGGCAGACCGATGGAGACGCTCATGGACATGGTCGTGCTGTCGGTGGGCATGGAGCCCTCCCCAGGTACCAGGGCGATGGCCCGTGTCCTCGGGGTGGCCCAGAACAAGTACGGGTTCATAGAGAGCGCTCACCCTCCTCTCGACACGGTCTCGACGAGCAGGCCTGGAGTGTTCGCCGCCGGGGCAGCCCTCGGCCCCGCCGACCTGGAAGACTGCGCGTCGGGCGGAGGCGCGGCGGCGGCCCGAGCTGTCTCTGCGATACGGGCGCTCGCCGCGGCGGGCTGATCGGAGTGCCCGTGGCCGTCGAGCGCACCAGCGGTGTGGACACTGAAGTGGCGCTCGAATTCATGCGGGAGATCCTCTCCCGGTTGGACAGCGCTGACCTGTCCGCGATGACCGCCGACCTCGAGGCGAAGTCGTGCTGGGCGCGCCAGCTTCTGGACGACCAGGTCGGCCGCTCGCCAGACGACCCTGACGCCGGGCAGGCCGCCTATCGTCTGCTGAGAGCCTTCTTCCCTTCTCGGCGACGAGCCCGGGAAATGGTCGAAGTCCTAGGAGGCGCCCCGCTGCTGGGCGCAACCCGCCAGCTTGTCAACGGCGAGGGCACGGTGGGCGACCGGGTGGAGTCGTTCGTCTCGAACTTGGCTCCATTCGAGGAGGTGGCGGCAGACCTCTCGTGGGAACTGTTGCACCTGCACGACCCGAGCCGATACTGGCTGTGGAACCGCTGGGTCTGGAGCGAAAAGACCGAGACCGGGGCTTTGCGGCTGCTCACCTCCGAGGACGTCGACCTGTGGGGTGAGAACCCGTTCGACACCTATCAGAAAGTGGGCGCCGCCATGGCGGTGGTCCACGACACGGTGCGAGCCCTGGGGATGGTGGAGGAGAGTCCCTACGGGTTGGACGTCTTCCTTGCCAACGTCTACGGGGTCTACATGTACACCGTCTTGAGGATGCGCATGAGCCAGGAGTTCAACCGGATCGTACCGGAGCTGCCATCCCTGGCCCGGCGTCTCCTCGGGATCCACGAACGCGTCTGGGAGGAGAGTCGATGCCGGTAGGAGGGGAGAAACAACCGCCCCGTGCCAAGGAGATGGAGCACGCGATAGTCACCTCTGAGCTCTCGGGCAAGGAATGGGACCTGCCAGGCATGTGGAACCGCATGTTCGAGTCTCGGGTGCTTCGGAACTACACCACCACGCGGCTGGCGGAGGTGGCCTCCCTACCTGGTGGCGAGTCCCTCGAATGGTGCTATGGGTGCGGAAAGTGCGTCCCAGTCTGCCCTGTCGACATCGTTGGCGAGTACGGCCCCCGCAAGCTGCACCGCAAGGCCCAGACAGGTATCGACCTTCTTGGCGATCCCGATCTGTGGCTTTGCACGACGTGCGGTAACTGCCTTCGGGTGTGCCCGAAGCAGGTGGACATGATCCAGATAATGCCGGCGGCCCGAGAGGCCGGCGTCGGAGCGGGGAACGTCCCTGCAGAGCTGCAGGACGTTTTCGAGAAGACTTTTCGACAGGGGAACTGTCTGGGTGAGAACCCGAGGCGTAGGCATGCCTGGACCAAGGCTGCGGGGGTGCCGGTTCGGGTCCTGGGGAGCGACCCCTCACCGGTGGACGTCCTGTTCTACGTCGAGGACTACTGGTCCTATCACCCCCGCGGCCAGCAGGCGGCTCAGGCGTTCGTGCGGATCCTCACCGCGCTCGGGGTGGACTTCGCCATCCTCGGACCAGAGGAGAAGACCCTGGGGGACAGTCAGCGCCTGGCAGGGGAAAAGGGTCTGTTCGAGGCCCTGATGGAAGACGTGGTAGCGGTCCTCTCCAAGTACCAGTTCTCGAGGATCGTCACCCCCGACCCTCACGGCTTCAACGCCTTGAAGAAGGTGTACCCCAAGTACGGCCACAACTTCGCGGCGTTGCACTACACCCAGCTTCTGGCTCCCCTGGCCGAGAGGATACCTTGGGCCGGTCGGCTCGACGCCAAGGTCACCTTCCACGACCCCTGCTATCTGGGCCGCCACAACGGCGAGTACGACGCCCCCCGCACCCTTCTGCGCTCCATCCCGGGCTTGGAGCTGCTCGAGATGGGCCGCTGCAAGGAGAACGGCTACTGCTGTGGCGGAGGGGGAGGCGGCATGTGGTTGGACGGCTTCACCTCCAACCACACCCGGGAGAGGCTGTCCGAGCGCCGGGTGCGAGAGGCAGCCGAGACGGGAGCGGACATCCTCGCCGTTTGCTGCCCCTACGAGGTGTCGCGCTTCGAAGACGCCGCCAAGTCGACCGGCAACGAGCACCTGAAGGTGATGGACATCGTCGAGCTGATCGACGAGGCCATGGAGGCTCCAGCGCTTGCCTGAGCCTGTCGTGCACGACACCCTCAGGGTGATCGACTTCGGCGTCACCACCCCGTTGAGGTCGCAGACCTTGTGGCATGCCGTCACCGAGGGGGTGGACGCCGGGTGTCCCCCGACCCTGTCCTTCGTGAGAACCGCCGCGCCTTACGTATCGATCGGGTTTCACAGGTCCACCGACGAACTCGACGTCGAGCGGTGCAAGGCCAACGGCTGGCCGGTACTGCGCAGGAAGGTGGGGGGCGGCCCCGTGTTCATGGACCGAGACCAGCTCTGCTTCCAGATCACCGTCCCCGCGTCTCTACTCCCCGCTTCGCGTACGAAAGCCACGCGCTGGCTGCTGGAGCCGGCGCTGGCTGCCTTCCGGGCGGCGGGCCTCGACGCTCGGTTGGACGCCGCCCCGGAGGTGGTGGTGAGGGACAGGAAGGTGTGCGGGCACGCCGCGGCGCAGATCGGGTCCGCAGTGGTCCTGGTCGGGAACCTGATAGAGCGGTTCGATCATCGCCGGGCGGTGTCGGTCCTGAGAACCCCGGACCGGACCGAGGAAGAGGAGACGCTGCGGCTGATGCGGCGGTACGTCGCTTTCGACCGGGACGCGCCGACTGTGGACTCCGATCGGTTCGTCGCCGCTGCCAAGAGCGCGTACGCGTCGGTTCTGGGCCTCCGCCCGGCGCAAGGGGGACTGTGCCGCCTGGAAGAGGAAGCGCTTTCCACACTCGACCGTCAGTTCGAGGACCCGGCCTGGGTGTCTGGTGCCGCCAAGCGCAACTCCAGGGTGTGGAGGGCGAAGATAAGGAGCCGAGTTTGGCGGGGGTTCGTTGCGTTCGGCACGGGCCGGCTTGGACTTTCGATCGTGGAGGGCAGGGTCACCGCAGCGAGGGTCGAGGGTTTTGGCAGCGATGACGACCTCGCTGCTCGGCTCGAGGGTCTCGCGCTGGGCGAGCTCGCCGAGTGGGCCACCCGAGCATTGCCCGGCGCCGAAGAGGCAGCCGGGGCTCTGTTGGAGCTCTGCTCAGCAGGCGTGGTCGAGTGAAGCGGGCGAGGGAGGCCGCAAAGTGAACGATGCATCTGTCGCTGGTAAGGACAGCGGGATTCCCCGCACCGAGACGGTATCGGGGTTCCTGGTCAGGTTGGACCTGGCCTACGACCCGAGGAGCCGCACCTGGCTGGAGCCGATCGAGGGAGGCAGGGTGCGCATCGGGCTCGACCCGGTCGAAGTCGAGGCGAGCGGCACGGTCGCGGCGCTCAGCCTGCCCGCTCCCGGTTCGGTGGTGCGAAGGGGCGGGGAGCTGGGTTCCCTCGAGGCGGAGAAGTTCGTGGGCCCACTCCTCAGTCCCGTGTCGGGAACAGTCACCGCAGTGAACGACCAGGTCCTCGCACGCCCCTCGGAAGTGGACCGGGACCCGTACCTGGCCTGGCTGGTGGAGCTCGCCCCCGATCCCGAGGTTGGCGGACCCGTCGAGTTGGTTCAAGGAGCCGACGCGGTCCGGGCCTGGTTCGAGCAGGTCGTCGTGGAGTACCGCCAGAAGGGGGTGCTCGCCGAGTGACCACGGTGGCCGAACATGCCTGGGCTGTGCGCAAGCAGAATTTCCCCGCTGAGATGGAGTTCTACGCCCCGGGCTTGAAGCGTTGGCAGACCGCCGAGTGGATCCCCTCCCGCCCGGACCGGTTCCGTGCGGTCTCGGTAACCGGCTCGGCCTGCGCGCTCCAGTGCGACCACTGCGGTGCCAAGGTGTTGGAGGGAATGATCTCGGTGCGCTCAGGCGAGAACCTCTTCGATGTGGCGCGCTCCCTCGCCGAGCGCGGAAGCGAGGGGATCCTGGTTTCGGGCGGGTCCACCAGGAAGGGCGGCGTGCCTCTGGCGGCCCACCTGCGTTACGTGCCTCGTATCAAGTCCGAGTTGGGCATGAAGGTCGTGGTGCACTGCGGAGTGGCGGACGAGCGGCTAGCCGAGGCGATCGCCGCTTCGGGAGCGGACGCCGTCATGCTCGACGTGATCGGCGCAGATGAGACCATCCGCGACGTGTACCACCTCGCACTCAAAGTAGAGGACTTCGACCGGGCACTGGCGCTACTTGCCGCCCAAGGCTTGCGGATCATCCCGCACATAGTGCTAGGCCTGCACTACGGGACCTTCCTCGGGGAGCATCGCGCTCTAGAGATGGTCGGGGGCTATCCGGTCTCCACGCTGATCCTGGTGGTTCTGGTCCCCCTGGTGGGAACGCCGATGTCGCACCTTCCACCACCCCCGACAGAGGACGTGATCGAATTCTTCGAAACCGCGCGGCTGGCCATGCCCGAGACCAAGATCAACCTTGGATGCGCCCGGCCCATGGCCGGTGTGAAGAGGACCCTCGACAGGGCGGCGATCGACCTCGGCCTCAACGGGATCGCCTACCCGGCGGAAGGCGCCATCGAGTACGCCCGGTCCAAAGGTCTGCGCCCGAAGCTCTACGAGTGGTGCTGCTCGATGTCCTGGGCGGGAGACGCGGGGGAGAACCTTGTCGAGGTGAAAGTGGGTGAGGCTTCGTGAGAACGTGGCGATACCTGGTAGCAGACGAGGTCGGGAGCGCTGAGGGCCTCGCTACCGACGAGGCGATCACCGCCAGCTACTCGCGGGCCTCCGGTGGTCGCCCTCCCACCGTGCGCCTGTACACCTATCGGAGCCACTGCGCGCTGGTCGGCCGCTACCAGCATCTGGAGGCCGAGCTTCGCCTGGACGAGTGCGTTCGGCGCGGGGTGGAGGTGAACCGCAGGCCGACGGGCGGAGGGGCGATCGTCATGGGGGCAGGTCAGCTCGGGGTCGCCATCTGCGCACCAGCCCCCGCGGAGAAGCGCCCGCGCGAACTTCTGGAGCAGTTCTCGGGGGGGATAGTCGCCGGCCTGGCCCGCCTGGGGATCGCCGCCGAGTTCAGGGGGAAGAACGACCTGGCCGTCAACGGACGGAAGATCGCCGGCCTCGGGCTCTACTTGAACGGCTCGGGGGGGCTGCTCTTCCACGCGTCGGTGCTCGCCGACCTCGACATCCCGTTCATGTTGAGCGTGCTCGACGTCCCGGCCGCCAAGCTCGGCGACCGTGCCGTGACCGCGGTGGGCGAGCGGGTGACGACGGCTACCCGCGAGACCTCACAGCAGTGGGACGGCGCGAGGCTCCGTCCGGTAGTGGCGGCCGGACTGTCCGAAGTGCTGGGGGTAGACCTCGAACCGGGTGACCTCGACCAGTCCGAGCGGGACCTGACATCTCGTCTGGTCGAAGACCGCTACAGCAGCGAAGCGTGGAAGCGCGAGTACAGCCCCCGTTCTGACGCCACGGCCACCGCCACTGTGCGCCTGGGGGTGGGTACCTGCCGGGTCTACCTGGCACTGCACGGGCGGACGGTCAAGAGCGTCCTCTTCACCGGCGACTTCAACAGCGTCCCGGCGCCCCTGGTGCAGATCGAGGAGCAGTTGCGCTGGAAGCGCCTCGACCGGGGCCTCGTGGGTGAAGTCGTGCGCAGATGCCTGGCCGGGCATTCTGAGCTGGGAGATCCCGAGGCGGTGATCGCCGCGCTCAGTGAAGCGGCCGAACGGGCGGCGGAACCCAGTGAGTCGGCTCCCGATCGCAGCGGCTCCTGCTACTTCCCGGAGGTGGTGAACGCCAGATGATCTCCAACGGAGCTTCAGCGGTGCCCACGGCTCACTCGAGGGTGTCGATCCCGCTCGCCGATCGTGCCCTGGCTGGAGCGGATGGGGGCCATTCGAGCCCGGACTGGGTTCGCCTGTCCGGCGCGAGCGCCATCGCGTTGCGACTGCGGTCCGGGCGTTTCAGCAGGGAGTTCGATTTCGGGGGGATCAACCTGCTGCTGAACTACGAGGACGGGTGCCGTTCGGACTGCTCGTACTGCGGTCTGGCCCGCACCCGTCCGGGGAGCTACGAGGACAAGTCGTTCATACGGGTGGAGTGGCCCCTCGTGGAGACCGACCTGGTGGTGGAGCGCATGGCCACCTATCAAGACAAGCTGACCAGGCTTTGCATATCAATGGTCACCCATCCCCTCGCCTACCGGGACACCTGCGAGATCACTTCAAGGATCAAGGAAAGGGTCGGGACCCCACTGTCGATTCTCGTGGCACCGCCCACGCTGAACCGCCGCAAGGTGGAAGAGCTACGCCGGATCGGGGTCGACATGATCGGGATCGGGCTGGACGCAGCCACAGAGCAGCTGTTTCGACGCCATCGGACGGAAGTGCCAGCGGGAGGAGCCGGGCTCAGCTGGGACAAGTACTGGTCCGTGGTGAATGACGCCCGGGAGATCTTCGGGCCGTGGAAGGTGAACTGCCACTTGCTCGTCGGTCTCGGCGAGACCGACCGGGACCTGGTCGAGATGTTCTTCTACCTTCGCGACAAGGAGGTCTTCTCCTACCTGTTCTGCTTCAACCCGGAACCGGACTCGCGCCTGGGCGGGGCATCCAAGTCGGAGCTCACCCGATGGAGGCGGGTCCAGCTGGTGAAGCATCTGATTGAGAACGACCGTCTAGCGCCGGCCGACCTGTCGTTCGACGACGACGGTTCACTGGCTCGTGTCCGGCCGGGGTCGTTGGACATGGAAGAGCTGATCGGCGACGGCGTTGCCTTCATGACCAACGGCTGCCCCGGGGAGAGCGGCGAGCCGGGGTGTACAAGACCCTACGGCTCCTACCGGCCGAGCGAGCAGTTCCGGGACTTTCCCTTCCTGCCTGACGACCAGGACCTTCGCCAGATCAGAGTCGATCTGGCGCTGGACGAGATAATCGAAGGAGTCTGAGTGATGAGGATCATCGTGGCCATGAAGCAGCTCCCTGACCTCGTCGAGGAGCTCGAAGTGGACTCGAACGGGACAGATGTCGACCGCGAGTTCGTCAAGTTCGTGCCCAACGAGTGGGACGAGCAGGCCCTGGAAGAGGCACTTCTGATCAAGGAGAGCACCGGCGCCGAGGTGGTGGTGGTCGGCCTCGACGATCCCGACATGGACCAGACCCTCTACACGGCGATCGCCAAGGGGGCTGACCGGATCGTCAAGATCAACGGGACAGGGGCCGCTGAAGCATGGCTCACGACCCGTGACCGTGCCGCGGTGTTGGCGAACTGGCTCGCCCACGAGCCGTTCGACCTGGTCATGACCGGGGTCCAGTCGGCCGACGACCTGGACGGACAGCTGGCTGGAGTACTCGCCGCCATGCTTGGGTTGCCTCATGCTTCGGTGGTGGTGCGCGCCGAAGTCAAGGACGGTTTCGTGGCGGTCGCCCAGGAGCTGGGGGGTGGAGTGACAGTTGAGGAGGAGATCAGGCTGCCTGCGGTGATCGGTATGCAGACTGCTCGCCAGACCCCTCGCTACGCGCCGATCACCAGGGTACGCCAAGCGATGCAGGCCGGCGGCCTGGAAGAGGTCGCTGCCGGTGTCCCGACTGCCGGCCTTCCCTCTGGAATGAGCGTGAGGCGCCTCTTCCCGCCCGAAAAGAGCGGGCAGGCCGAGATGCTCAGCGGGGATGCCGAAGCCGTAGCGGACCGGATAGTTGGGATCCTGCGTGAGCGGGGTCTGATCAAAGTCTGACGTGGCGGTGTCAGAGGCATGAGCACACGGGGTCGATAGGGAAAGGGACAGGAGCGGACACATGAGCAACGACGTGCTGGTGCTCGCAGAGCACGCGCAGGGGAAGCTGAGCGAGAGCACCTACGAGTTGTTGGGAAAGGCGCGAGAGCTCGCGGGTGCCGGCGGCGGTAAGGCTCGGGTGGCGCTGTTCGGGCATCCCGAGCTCGCCGCCGAGCTGGGGGCTGCCGACGTCGTCCACGTCGCAGACCATCCGATCCTCGAGGCGTACCAGGCGGAAGCCTACGAGACCCTGCTGGTGGGGCTGCTCGAGCAGACCGCTCCGAGGCTGCTGCTCACCGTCACCTCGACCACGGGGATGGACCTGGCGGCAGCGGCGGCTACCCGCTGGGGGGCGGCAATGTGCGCATACGCCGTCGATCTGCGGGCGGAGGGAAACGGATTTTTGGCCACCGCCCAGATATATGGCGGGAAGCTGATGGCCGAGGTCGAGCTGAGCGCCGATCGTGCAGTCGTTGCCGTCATAGGCGGCAGCTTCCCGGCGGCGGCTGGCCAGGGTGTAGGCTCCCCGACGGTGGAGACGGTGGACGTCACCACCCTCGAATCGCTACGCAGCTCCCCGGCCACCCTTCGTCTGCCGGAAGCGGCCGGAGTGGACATCACCGCGGCAGACCTGCTCGTTTCGGTCGGTCGGGGGATCGCCGGCAAGGACAACCTCGAGTTGGCCCAGGAACTCGCCGATGCTCTCGGTGCGCCGCTGTCGGCGTCCCGTCCGGTCATCGACCAGGGTTGGCTCCCCAAACCTCACCAGGTCGGCAAGTCGGGCCAGAAGGTCAAGCCGAAGGCCTATCTCGCGTTCGGGATATCAGGTGCCCCCGAGCACCTGGAGGGCATGCGCAACGCCGACCTGATCATCGCCTGCAACACGGACCCCTCCGCACCGATATTCGACGTCGCCCACTACGGCACGACGGTCGACCTGTTCGACCTGCTCCCAGCTCTTACCGAGAGAATAGGCGGCTGAGGATCATCGATGCCCGTCCAGCTGCTGAGCTCGACTGACGTAGCCCGACCAGTGGCTGTGCTCGTCGGGCTCGTCCCGACGCGCCGGATCTTCGGCGGGATGGGACCGGCGCAGATCGGCATCTTCTACGGGCTGGCGGTGGTGTCCATCGCGATCTTCTTCTACGGGTGGGGCAGGCGCCTGCTCAAGTACCGGAGCGGCCGCCCCCTGGAACGACCGTGGCTGAGACGACCTTCTGGCGGGACGCCCGGTGTGACCGCTCGTCTTAGCTTCGCCCGAGCAGTATCGACGATCCTGACGAACCGGACCATACGGCGGCGCAAGCCGGCGGTCGGCTGGGCCCACCTTCTGCTGTTCTGGGGTTTCCTCGGGCTTCTGGTCGCCACCACGATCGTCGGGATCGACTACGACATCTACGGCCACGTGGTCACCGGGGCGATCGAAGGACACGAGAAGTCGTTCCTGGAGGGCACCTTTTACGAGGTCTTCAACGCCGTATTCAACGCTGCGGGGGTGGCAGCGATAGCCGGGACCGTCATCCTGCTGGTGAGACGTCTGCGCCGCGCCGAGCCTCAGCTGCGCTACGACCGTGTGGACCGGCCCGACGGCTACTCTCGTTCGCAGCTCGTCGCCGGTGACGTGCTGTTCGTCGACCTGCTGATCGCGATCCTGGTGACCGGGTTCGTGGTCCAGGGCCTGCGGATAGTCAACGAGGGGTTCCCGAGCTTCGAGCGCTGGACGTTCATGGGCTGGCTGTTCGCGAAAGCCTTCTCCGGGCTGGGACTGGGCCCGCGGACAGCGTTCACCATCCACGGGTACTTCTGGTGGTTGCACGCGTTGATGGCGCTGTTCTTCGTGGCATACACGCCCTTCTCCAAGGCAATGCACATGATCTCCTCCCCCGTCGACCTGCTCGCAACCGACCCCGGGGCAACCCGCCGTCTACCCCCTGTGAGCGGAGACCACCCGGGGTACGCGTCCATTGACGACTTCACCTGGAAGGAGCTGCTCGATTTCGACGCCTGCACCAAGTGCGGTCGGTGCCACTCGGTCTGCCCGGCGCGCACCGCCGGCGCTCCGCTCTCGCCGAGAGATCTGATCCTCGACTTGCGCCAGTGGGCGGACCGCCAGAAGCACATCCCAGCCCTCCTCGACCGCGAAGAGCGCCCTGACGAGACCGGGCCCCTGTCGCCGGCCAGGGTCGAGGTCGCGGGGGACGTCATATCCGAACGCACGCTTTGGTCGTGCACCACTTGTATGGCGTGTGTCGAGGAGTGCCCGGTGGGGATAGAGCACGTCCCGACGATCGTCCAGCTGCGGCGTCGGCTGGTGGATCAGGGCAGGATGGAGCCGAGCCTCCAGAACGCCCTTCAGAGCATCGCCCAGCAGGGGAACTCCTTCGGCAAGTCGTCGCGGATGCGGGCCCGCTGGACGAAGGGGCTCGACTTCCAAGTGAAGGACGCCCGGAAGGAGACCGTCGACCTGTTGTGGTTCGTCGGGGACCACGCTTCCTTCGACGAGCGCATGCAGGTCCTCTCTCAGGCGCTGGCCAGGATCCTCCAGCGTGCCGGTGTCGATTTCGGGATCCTCTACGAAGACGAACGCAATTCTGGCAACGACGTGCGCAGGGTGGGGGAGGAAGGCCTGTTCGAGATGCTGGTGGAGCACAACATCGCCAGCATCTCCAAAGTAAATTTCGCCAGGCTGTTCACCACCGACCCGCACTCTTTCAACACCCTCCGCAACGAGTATCCCGCCTACGGCCTGAGCGTCCCCGTGCTCCACTACAGCGAGGTGCTAGCCGATCTGCTCGAGTCCAAGTTGCTGCCAGTGCGCCCACTCGAAGTTAGGCTGACCTACCACGACCCGTGCTACCTGGGACGGTACAACAGGGTCACCGAAGCTCCGAGGCGGGTCATATCGGCTCTGGGGTGCGAACTGGTCGAGATGCCCCGCAACCGCGACAACACCTTCTGCTGCGGGGCTGGCGGCGGGAGGATCTGGATGGACGACTCGTTCCTGACCGAACGTCCGAGCGAGAACCGCATCAAGGAGGCCGCCACCTTGGGTGTCGAGCGGTTCGTGGTTGCCTGCCCGAAGGACTTCGCCATGTACTCCGACGCCGCCAAGACCACAGGCCACGACGCGACCCTCAAAGTGGTCGACCTCGTTCAGCTAGTGGAGGAGGCGATGGTGCCTGCGGAAGCGGCCGCTGCTGGTCTGGCGCCATCCGCTGGAGACTGAGCGGGTCTCGGGAGGGCTCGGCCGTGAGATGCCCCTGCTGCGACGTTGACGCCCAATGGCGCGAGCTGCACCGCCACTTGGCGGACGCGCACGCGGACCTGGTCCGGTTCGACTTCAGAGGCGACCGGAGCTATTACGTGGTTTCGTGCCCGGTGTGCGCGGCCAGCCACGAACAGGCGATCAAACCCCGTCTAGTCGACCCTGAGTTCATGAACGAGTATCGAGAGGAGATCCGCTTGGTGGCTTTGGACATGCTGTTGAACCACGTGGTTGGCGAGCACTATGCATCTCCTGGGGATCCATCACCTGCCCAACCCGCAGATGGGGGGGTGGGCTGATGGCTCTAGTACGGGGATGCAACATACCGGAGGACCTCTACTACCTGGTTGACAAGCACGTGTGGGCCCGGCTCGAGGACGATCTGGTCGTCGTGGGGCTCACCGACGTCGCCCAGGGCATGGCCCGCACGATCATCTCGGTTTCGCTCAAGGAGCCGGGCAAGACGGTGAAGAAGGGTCGCAGCCTGGCGACGGTCGAGAGCGGAAAGTGGGTCGGCCCGGTACCCTCCCCGGTCGCTGGTGAGGTGGTCGAGGCGAACTCGGCGCTCTCCTCCTCCCCGTCGACGATCAACTCCGACCCATACGGGGAGGGGTGGGTGGCGAAGGTCCGCTGCTCGGACTGGGTCAACGACTCGGTAGACCTGGTCACCGGGGAGGAGGGTGTCGAGGCTTATCGACGCTTCTTGGAGGCCGAGGGAATCTCCTGCGGGGAGGCGTAGCAGTTGCCGTCCCCATCGTGGGCTGGGTGCGTCGTGCCAGAAGAGCTCTTGTACGACGTCGCCGCCGACGTGTGGGTGCGAGTCGAGGACTCCGAGGTCGTGGTGGGTATGACAGATGTGGCCCAGACCCGCTGCGGCAGGATCGTCCAGGTGACATGGAAAGACCCTGGCCGGCAGGTGAGGAGAGGTAGGCCGCTCTGCGTGATCGAGAGCGCAAAGTGGGTTGGACCCGTGCTCTCACCGTTGAGCGGGCTGCTCGTCGCTTCCAACGAAGCCACGTTCGAGCAGGACCCCGCTGTGGCCAACCGGGATCCGTACGGGCTCGGTTGGCTGGTCCGTCTTGCGCCTTCCAACCTGGAGGATGAACGCCCGTTGCTGGTCGATGGCTCTACCGCTTTCGTGCACTACAGGCAGCTGGTCGACACGGAGGGCATCCGTTGCTTCCGGTGCGAGGAGTGACGCCACGCTGCTGAGAGTCGGCTCGGATGGGCTGGCCTCGGCGCGCCATTGTGGCCGTCGCTACCGGGATCGTCGGATTGGCGGTTCCGCTGTCCTCAGTCTGAAGTAACATGAAATCTCGATCGTGGCTCTCGGAAGGAGGGTGAACGTGGCAGTGTCTCTCGCCGAAACAGCCCAGGCGATCAAGGCCAGTCTGGACGGGCCGGACCGCGCCCGCGGGGAGTCCGAGTCCATTCGTCTCGCCTTCTCCTTCATCGAGATGTTCGAGCGCGGCTGGGTTCCGGATCGGGTTCATCTGCTCGAGGACTGCCCGGAGCCGGTTGGGGACCCCAGATTCGACGCCCTCCTTGCCGCACTTGCCGAGCATCTCTGTGCGAAGCACGGGGGCGAAAGTCCAGCTTGGGTTGGTGATGAGAGTCGTTTTCTCGAAACATGGTGGTTCGTGTCCGGGATGAGGTCCTTGGAGGCCGATGCCTTGGTGCACAGCCCGATTTCATTCGCCCGTCGCGGAGTGTTCCTGGTCGACGGCGCGTTGACTTACGCCTGAGGTGTTGCTCGATCGCGAGGGACTGCTCCGCGTCTTCAGGGCACTCGACCAGGAACTGGAACGGGACAAGACCCGGGCGGACGTCTTCGTCGTCGGTGGCGCGGCGATGGCTGTGGCTTATGACACGCGCCGATCTACGCGTGACGTAGATGCGATCTTCGCTCCGACCGCCGAGGTTCGAGCGGCCGCCCGTCGCGTGGCGGAACGTCTCCACCTCGACGCGGACTGGCTGAATGATGCAGCGAAGGCCTTCGTGCCTGGCGACGATCCGAACAAGACCAACGTCTTCGAGGGCAACTACTTGCAAGTAGCAGCAGCATCGCCGAGGTTCCTACTGGCGATGAAACTCCTTGCTGCCCGCGTCGAACGGGACCAAGAAGACATAAGAGCGTTGTATCGGCTGTGCGGGTTCACAACCGCCGAGGAGGGTTTACGGGTGGTCGCGACCGCCTACCCGTCTCGGATCATCCCGCCGCGCACTCGATTCATGCTCGAGGAGATGTTTCCGGCAGTCGAGCGTGGCAAGGATCGAGAAGGACCCGACCTCGGCACCGGACTGTGACTTCCGCCGACTGCCGACGAAGACGCCTCGGATCAGCAAGGCGCCGAGCGAGCGCACCAACGCGTCGGCGCGAACGGCGGTGCGGACCCACGTCACACCGACCAAGTCGTCACGTACATCCGCCACCTTGCGGAGGGAGAGGGATTCGAACCCCCGGGGAGTCGCCTCCCAAGGCTTTTCAAGAGCCTCGCATTAGTCCACTCTGCCATCCCTCCGGAGCGCTGACCGCGGCAGCGCCGGCAGACGGGAGCCTAATGGCGGTGCAGAAGGAAGGTGGCGAGCGGTGCGTCGCCTGTCCGCCGGTGCCTTCCGACCCTAGGCTGCCGGGATGGCAGTGATCCATCCGAACAAGGCCGACCATGCCCAGCGTTCCTCGGCGAGCCGCAGGACCGGTGCCGAGCGGCGCCTCCCGGCCGGCGTCCTCCCCGAGAGGGGAGCCGGGCCTGACGACGCCTACGACCTGATCAACAGCGAGCTGCTGCTCGACGGGAGCGCGCGGCTGAACCTGGCGACCTTCGTGACCACGTCGATGCCCGAGCGAGCCCGCCAGCTCATGTCGGACACGGCCGACAAGAACATCATCGACAAGGACGAGTACCCCCAGACGGCGGAGATCGAGAGCCGCTGTGTGCGGATCATCTCGCGCCTTTGGAACGCTCCCGAGGCCGACACGGCGACGGGCTGCTCGACGACCGGTTCGAGCGAGGCGGTGATGCTCGCGGCGATGGCCTTGAAGTGGAGGTGGCGGGAGCGCCGCCGGCAGGCCGGCCTGCCGTCCGACCGCCCCAACCTGGTGGCCGGGGCGAACGTGCAGGTGTGCTGGGAGAAGTTCTGCCGCTACTGGGACGTGGAGCCGCGCCTGGTCCCGGTAGAGGGGGACCGCCTCCACCTGACGGGCGATGCGGCGGTCGAGCACTGCGACGAGAACACCATCGCCGTGGCCGCCATCCTCGGGTCGACCTTCGACGGCTCCTACGAGCCCGTCAAGGAGATCGCCGAGGCCCTGGACCGTCTGCAGGAAGAGACGGGCCTCGACATCCCGATCCATGTCGACGCTGCATCGGGCGGCTTCGTCGCCCCGTTCATCCAGCCGGGCCTCGAGTGGGACTTCCGCATACCGAGGGTGGCGTCGATCAACGCCTCGGGCCACAAGTACGGTCTGGTCTACCCCGGGGTCGGCTGGGCGATCTGGCGCGACGAGGAAGCCCTGCCCCGGGACCTCGTCTTCGACGTCAACTACCTCGGCGGCGACATGCCGACCTTCACCCTCAACTTCAGCCGCCCCGGCAGCGAGGTCATCGCCCAGTACTTCATGTTCGCCAGCCTCGGCTTCGAGGGTTACCGGGCGGTTCAGCAGCACTCCTCGGAGATCGCCCAGCACCTGGCCGCCGGCGTGGCCGGGATCGGCCCGTACCGCCTGGTGAGCGAAGGCAAGGACCTGCCGGTGTTCGCCTTCGCCCTGGACCCGTCGGTGTCGAACTACACGGTCTTCGACGTGTCCGACCGCCTTCGGGAGAGGGGGTGGTTGGTCCCCGCCTACACCTTCCCGGCCAACCGGGAGGACCTCGCGGTGCTGCGCGTCGTCGTCCGTTCGGGGATGACCTTCGAGATGGCCGACCACCTCCTGGCCGACCTGCGCTCCAAGACGGCCGACCTCGAGAGGCTCGACCGGCCGATGCCCGCGGCGCTCACCGTCAAAGAGCGCCCGTTCCGTCACTGAGCATGCGCAGCACCGTTTCGGCCACCTCGGCCTGCGCCGCCTCGTCGATCGGCTCGACGTAGAAGACGTCGACGGCCTCGGCGCCCAGCGTGTCGACGAGGGCGCAGGTGATGGTCAGGCCGCAGGCGGACAGCGCCGCGGCGACCCGGTGGAGCACCGGTCCGCGATCGGGGGCGCGCACCTCGACGATGGTGGCGCCGGGGGGCGAGGCGGCGGTGGCGCCGGGGGGCGAGGCGGCGGTGGCGCCGGGGGGCGAGGCGGTGGTGTTGGCGGCGGGCGAGGCGGTGGTCTTGGCGGCGGGCGGGGCGGGGATGCCCGGGGTGGCGTCGAAGAGCACCCTCACCTCCGGGTCGGACGCGGCGCGGGGCCGGCGGTAGCGGGAGTAGCGAGCCTCGCGCTCGACCAGGGCGGCGTCGACGTCGAGGCGCCCGTCGAGGGCGGCCTCGACGTCGGCCTCGACCCGCGCCCAGTCGGGGAGCCGGTCGAACGTCGGGGACACCGAGAAGCGCAGCAGGGCCATCGACG
>DATGLL010000146.1:0-5309 GCA_035294145.1 Candidatus Dormiibacterota bacterium
ACCAGACCCCCTGGTACGGCTCGGAGGTGGTGGAGGCCGAGCGGTGCTTTGCCAGCTCGAGGACCTGCCATGGCTGCGGCTTGGTCCAGGACCTCGGGGGGGCCGAGCACTGGAGGGGGGTGACGGCGGTGGGGCGCGCCACCAGCGCGATGACCACGCCGCGATCAACCTGGCGAGGTATCGGCCCGGGGCACCCCACCAAGCCGGCTTGGTGGGGGCCCCGCCCGTCGGCTCAGTTGGAGCCTCCGGGAGGCGCAGAGCCGCGGTCAGGGGGCCCCACGAGGCCGGCCTCGTGGGGCCCCGGTGAGACCCGGGCCTCCCGGGCACGCGGCGGGGAAGCGCGAAGCCCGCGAGGGCAACCCCGTGAGGGGTGCCGCATGAGACGATCGCTTACTCAGCGGCAACGGCACGAGCACCTGCCTGTGAGCTCGGAGACGCCATCGCGTTGGCGATGGCTCACCCTGAGCCGCCGACCCCCGACCTACAGGCCGGGCGCATCCGCTCCAGCCGCACTGGCGCCACCGCACGCGCAGCCGGCAGGGCTGATCGTGCCCCCACGGGCCCAGGCCAGTTGGGCCAAGGGCCAGATCTCCCGCTCCCCGGCGTCCTGGGTCCGCGAATCCCCTATGGCCCCCAGGTTGTCACCGCCCAGCTTGGGGGACGACCGCAGGAGGGCCGGCCCGCCAAGCCATCCCGCCCCAGGAGTGCCAGGCGGACGCGCCCCCAGCACCGTCGGAGAGGCGTCGGCTGCCCCGGCCGTCGCCGGGGGTCAGCCTGCGGCTCGGCGGTGGGGGCAACGCGAGGCGTCGTCGACCCGGCCATGGTTCAAGCGTGCCCCATCGCCCAGCATGAGCTGCACCCCGAGTCCTCAGACACCCTCTGCCCACGGCCTCAGCTGGCTGACAGCCGCCCTCGTGATGGACCCCCAGGCCGCGTCGGCACACGAGCACGACGCTCGAATCGATGACCGGTCCTCGCCCCGACCAGGAGGCGGTGGGGTGGTAACGGCGGTCGGTCCTCCGGCCGTCCGGCGGAACTCGCCATGATCTCAAGGGCCTCGACCGGCGGGATGCGCTTGAGAGATGACTAGGCGTGGCTGGCCTAGGGGGCGGTTTACGTCATCGGCCGCGCCACCTGGGGGTCGAGCAGCTTGCTGGTCAGGCAAGAAAACGCACGCATGGACAACGGCGAATCCCGCCTCTGGGAACTTGGGGCGTCGACCCGGATGAGCCCCCGACCTGTCGTGCCGGCACCGGAAGCCCGCCCTGCCGATGCCGGCGGGAGGCAGCAGCAGGTGGATACCTACTGCCTGGCCCACATCTTGAAGCTCACTGAGCCGCATGGCGACAAGCCAGAGGCCGTCGCTATTGTCTTTCCTGGCCGAGCCCGTAGCGGAGGAAGAGGTAGGAGCCATGACGGCGCAGGCTCAGGAGTCGTGCTGGCATCGGAAGCTTGGGCGGGAGCGCTGTCCCCTCAATCAGGCCCAGGCGAGGCCGGTCCGGCCCTCGCCCCACGAGCCGAGGGGACACGGTTAGGAACAGCTCATCCAGCACTCCCGCTCGAAGCAGGCTCCCGAGCAGGTGGGGCCCTCCTTCGGTGAGCACCACGCCGTGCCCTTGAGCGTGGATGGCGTCGAGCAGGCGCCGGCCGTCCAACTCCCCTTCTCGACCCAGGACCACAAGCGAGGTCGCCGCCGGAAGGGAGCGTCGGAGCCGGGCAGCCCCGGCCTCGCCGGTGAGGATCAGGCCGCCGTGCTCCAGCCCGGGATGAGAGGGGTCGACCTCGCCGCGCGCCGTGACCACGATGAGACGGGGATGTCGAGCCCGGCCCAACCGTCGCCTGAGCTCGGCGAAGGCAGCCTCTCCGGTGGGGTACACGTGCTCCGGCGTCCAGCGGTGGCCGGGGGCGGCCCGCAGGGTGCCAGCACCGACCAGCACCGCCTCCGCGCAGGCGCGGAGGAGTCCCATGACGAAGCGGTCAGCCGCGCTTCCCCCTCCGATCGTAGAGCCGGGAGAGCGGTCCGCCTGATGCATGGCCACGACCCCGTCGATGGAGGCGACGAAGTTGGCGAAGAGTCGGCTGCTGGGGAAGCCCAGAGCCCCTCCGTAATCGTGCACGAGCTTCTCGGGAAGGTCGTAGGCGGGAAGCCCGGGGGACTCGTACAGTAGCTCCAGCCGAAGCTGTCCTAGCCCACCATCCCTGGATGGCTCGGTGCTCAGCCTCGCAGTCGCTCCTCCAGGACCGAGCGCAGCACCACGGCCTGGTTGCGTTCCTCATCCGCGGCGCCGAAGAGCAGGATCAACGGCCCCCGGCGGGCCAGCTCGGTCAGCTGATCCAGCAGGGGTTGTCGCGATGGTTGGGCGAGCTCCTCGCGGTAGCGACGCTGGAACTCAGGCCATCGCTCCGGACGATGCCCGAACCACTTTCGCAGCTCATCGGATGGCCCCAGATCGCGAAGCCAATGATCGAGGCGCAGGGCCTCCCTCTTCACCCCGCGTGGCCAGACGCGATCGACGAGCACCCGGGTGCCCGACGGGCTCACGTCAGGACCATAGACACGCTGGAGGATGATCTCAGCCATCGTGCTCAGAGCATGCCACGGAGACATCATTCCCGGCGACGGCTCCCCCACCGGATTGATCCATGCCCGGTCGGCGCGGCAGGGCCCAGGTGAGCCGGTGAGATGTGGGCCCACGCGGGCAGGTGCCCCGGTGCCGGCGGGCACGGGGGAACGCAGGCCAGGGCTCGGACGGTTCCCCCGAAGGAGCGGCGCCAGGCCAGGCTCCACGCCCACCTCGCCGCCGTCCGACAAGGACACGATCCACCGCCTCACGACGAGGCTGGCCACAACCCGACCGGGTCGGCGTGGAGGGGCTGGACGCGGCCGGGATGCTGTGCCAGCAGGGACTGCCTAGGCCGAGGGCGCGGCGACAGGGGCTCGCCGACGCTGCCCTGGCCGAGCTTCGTCGTCAGCCCCGCTCCAAAACCGCCTGGGGTTCCCATCGGAACCCGTTCCGGTGGGGCCCCGTGAGGGGTGCCGTTCGATGGGACTCTCGCTTCCTCAGCGGCAACGGAGGTCTCCTGCCCGTCGCTCGGCGTTGACCACCCTGCCGATGGGTCCAGGAGGGTGCTCGCCAAGCACCCTCCAGCGGCGAGAGCCTGGCGGGGCCAGGCGGAAACCTGGCCGAGCTGGTGGCGAGGCGAGACGCAGATGACGACCGCCCGCCTCACGGTCGCGGGGATCCTGCAAGACGGAGGCCTCGTATGATCGTGATGGCGTGGACGGGGTGGCGGCCTTCGAGAGGTTCCTCGAGGCCATGCCAGATGGGATCATCGTGTCCGATGAGGACGGCCGGGTCACGTTCCTCAACCGACAGGCCGAGGCGATGTCGGGCTACGATCGCCAGGAGCTGATGGGCCGCCCGATTGAGGTCCTGGTCCCGATCGCGGCCAGGGCAGAGCACATCGAGCATCGGCGACGTTACCACGAGTCAGGCCCTGCCCCTCGCCCCATGGGCACCCACCTCGACATCCACGTCCGCTGCAAGGATGGCAGCGAGTTCCCGGCTGACATCGCCCTGGGGCCGGTGCGTCTGGGAGACCGGCTCCTCGTCGTCGCCGCGGTTCGAGACATATCGGAGCGCCAGCGGACCGAGGCTCGGCTGCGACAGGCGGAGGAGCGATACCGGCGCCTCGTGGAGGGAGTCAGCGACCATGCCATCTTCATGCTGGATGCGGAAGGGCGGATCACGAGCTGGAGCGCGGGAGCTGAGCACCTCTACGGCTACCCGGAGGAGGAGATCCTAGGTCGGCCTCTGCCCACCCTCTACCCGCCAGGGGCCGCCGAGCACAGTCGGGGTTTGCTCAAGCTCGCCCAGTGCCGGGGGAGAGCCGAGGACGAGGGCTGGCACGTGCGCGGGGACGGCTCCCGTTTCTGGGCCAACGCCGTGGTCGCGCCGCTCTTGGACGAGGCTGGGCTCGTCCGGGGGTATTCCACCGTCATCCGCGACACTACCGAGCGGCGACGCGCCGAACAGAGCCTCCAGGCCGCCCTTGAGGTGGCGCAGGCCGTGCTGCGCGGTGAAGGCAAGAGGACCTTGCTGGGGCTGATCGTGGCTCGGGCCAGGACGCTCGTGGCTGCCGACCTGGCCCTGCTCCTCCTCTCCGACAACAGGGAGGCGTATACGATCGAAGCCGCCGATGGGCCCAACACCGACCGGCTCCTCGGCCTGCGCCTCCCGGCCGGCCGATTGCTGCTCGGTACGGCCCCGGCCGCACGGTGCGCGTCGCAGGAGGGCGACCCCGCTCGGACCGACCTTCAACCCCTGATGAAGGCTGCAGGGCTGGGGCCTCTGCTGCTGATCCCGCTCCTGGCCGGCGAGCGTAAGCTTGGCTGGCTGCTGATCGGCAATCGGGCCGGTGGGCCTTGTTTCGCTCCCGCCGACCGATGCCACGTCGAGCTCTTCGTCACCCAGGCCGTGATTGCCCTGGACTACGATCGGGTGCAGGCGGAGCTCGGTCGGCTGGCCCTGATCGAGGACCGCGAGCGCATCGGCCGAGAACTCCACGATGGCGCCATCCAGGCTCTGTTCGCGGTGGGGATGAACCTGGAAGGGGCAGCCTCGATGGCGGAGGACGTGCGCTTACGGCAACGGCTCGACACCGCCGTAGACCAGATCGACGTGGTGATCCGGGAGCTTCGCGACTACGTCTTCGGGCTGCGTCCAGCCGCTTTCGGCCAGCAAGAGCTGGAGCTCGTCCTCCGCAATCTCGCCGCCGAGACCCATCGCGAGTCCGGGGTCGCAACCACGGTTAAGATCGACCCCCGGCTGATGGCCGCCCTCGTCCCCTATGCCTCCGACCTGATACAGATGATCAGGGAGTCACTCTCGAACGTTGTTCGTCATGCCCAGGCGACCTCCTGCTGGATCGGCCTCCGAGAGCATCAGGGCCGAGTGGTCGTGGAGGTCGCTGACAACGGGCGCGGCTTCAACCCCGAGGCGTCCACGGGCACCGGCTGGGGACTCCGCAACCTCAGGGAGCGAGCCGCCAGCCTTGGGGCTCAGCTGGAGATCCGATCTCGGCCGGGAGGTGGGACCATCGTCAGCATCGCACTCCCGGCCCGAGGGCAGGCTGCCGCCGCCATCGGGCCATAGGACGACGGCACCGCTCAGGGGGTGGGTGAGGGGGACGGGGAGGAGGCCTTGGCCTGGTGGGCCAGCTGCTGCTGGACCCAGGCCTGGAACTGGTCGGGGGGCACCGCCTTGACCCGGATCTGCATCGAGTAGTGGCCGGTGCCACACAGCTCC
>DATGLL010000147.1:0-18925 GCA_035294145.1 Candidatus Dormiibacterota bacterium
CTCGCCGGGCCGGGACGGGGAGCTTGCCCGACTGGAACCAGCGGTAGGCGGTCACGGGGTGGATGCCTTGCTCGCGCGCCCACTGCTTCAAGTTCATGGAAGTGGATTGTAGTGTATAGGCACGTCAGCTGTTGTCAACCCCATGCGCCGGGTGTCGTGCAGGTGCAGCGTCAGGTCGACCGCGGGGAAGCGTCGGCGTAGCCCGCCCAGCACCGCCTCCACCCGGGCCGGGCTGGCCATGCCCACGGTGTCGGCGATGGTCACCCGCCCAAAGCCGTGCTCCTCGACGGCGGTGGCGACCATGGCCTCCACCCGCTCGTAGGGGGGGAAGCCCTCGAAGGGACAGCCCAACGCGGTGGCGAAGCCGATGCTGGCCCCAATCCCGGCCGCCCGGGCGATGCCGGCCACCACCCCCGCCTGCGCCAGCGCCACCTCCGGCGTCATGTTCGTGTTGCTCAGGCAGTGCGACCTCGAGACCGACACCACCACGTCGACCGCGTTCACCCCGGCCGCGACCGCGCGCTCGGCCCCCTTGGGGTTGGGGACCAGCGCCGAGTAGTTCACCCCCGGCACCCGGGTGATCTGGGCCATCACCTGCTCGGCGTCGGCCAGCTGCGGGATCGCCCTGGGGTGCACGAACGACGTCGCCTGGATCTCCTTGAGGCCCGTCCGCGAGAGCGCGTCGATGATCGCCACCTTGACCTGCGTGGGGGTGACCAACTGTTGCCCAAACCGTGCGCGATAGCTGGCTGCCGCGAGCTTGAGGCAGTGGGCGCGGGGGCAAGGCATCCATCCCGTGACCGCCTCCCGCTGGCTCCACTCGGGCACGCCTCCCGTCCCGGCCCGGCGAGTCGGTCACCTGATCCTGGGGGAGGCCCCGGCGTGACCGCCCGCTCGCGTGCCCTCTACGGATCAGCGTCACGACCTGGATCGTCAGGTGGCGCGTGTCGCCACCTGGGCGGCCCGGGAGGCGCGCCGTCGCATCGTGACCGAGATCGGCTCGGCGTTGAGCGGGAAGCGTCGGAGGTTCCTGGCCCTGCTGCGTGACCCAGACGATCGTGGTCGAGCCTCAGGGCCGCCTCGCGTGGCTCGGGGCCGAGGAGGTGGCGGCCCCGGGACGGCGATTGGGGGTGGTCGATCCCTCCGAGGTCGACGATGACCTGGTCCGAGACGGGACCGAGCTCCTGAGCCGCCTCGGCGCCCGGCTCGACGGGCGGCGCTCCGCCTTCAACTGGGCGGTCCGGACCCTCGAGGCCGATCGACACCGACCGGGAGAGGGGTGCCCCACGAAGCTGGCTTCGTGGGGAGACCCCGACCGCTGCACCTTCGGCGCCGGGACCCTCCAGGTCGAGCCCGATCGCCGTCACGTCACCCTGCCCGAGATCGGCACCGTGCGCACCTGCGAGCGCACCCGCCGGCGGGAGCGGCTGATTCACCTGGGCCGGGCGCGGATCCTCGCCGCCATCCTGAGGCGGGTCGGGGAGCGAGCGGTGGTGGTCTTGCGGGTCGAGCTCCAGCGGCCGCAGGGGTGCCCCACGAGGGGGGTCCCCATCGGAGCACGCTCCGATGGGGTGCCCCGGGACGAGTCCCGATGGGGTCCCCAGGCCGGCCTCGTGGGGGCCCCGGTGAGACCCGGGCCTCCCGGGCGCGCGGCGAGGAGGCGCGAAGCCCGCGAGGGCAACCCCGTGAGGGGTGCCGCATGAGCGCTATCGCCCACTCTGCGGCAACGGAGGTCCTGATCCGCCAGACGCTCTGCAAGTGCCACGCCGCCGGTTACCTCACCCACGGCGCGATCGAGAGCGTGCGGCGCCTGCGCGAGGAGGAGGGGCTGGGGCCGGGGCAGGTGGAGCGCCTGCGGCTGATCGTGGCCCCGCCTTGCTCAAGGTCTGCGCCATCCACCGACCTGGAGAGCGGGCTCAACCTGGCCACGACCGTGGCCATGGCCCTGCTCGGCCACGACACCGGTGACCCCCGGGCGCTCAACGACCTCGCGGTCCGGGGGCCGGGGCTGGAGGAGGTGCGTCGATGGGTCGAGGTGGCCACCGATCCTGGCCTCGGCGAGGCGGTGCCGAGGGCGGCGCTGACCCTGAGGGGAGGGGTGGTGAGGAGCGTTCAAGGCTCGGGGGCGCCTCAGGGCAGGGTGGTGCTTGGCCTGCTCCTCGGGGGGCGATCTCAACCGCCGGACGGGGCGACCTGGCCAACGGATCGCCTGAGGGGACGGCTCGACCTCGCAAGGTGGCGCTGGTTGTGGCCCCCACGCGCGACGGGGCCGGCCCATCGAGGGAGGAGGCCTGCCTGAGGTGTCAACCCTCTCCGTTCAGGTCGCGGTGTGACTCAAGAGGTGCAGTTGTCACGGCCCCAATGCGCGATTGCCTCGTACTGTGACAGGGTGAGGCCGCGATCACGAGCAAACGGCAACGCTCCGTGTTGCAGCTCACAGAGGCACTGGATAACTCCAGGGTGAGACTGCCATGCTAGAAGACCACCGTTCCCTCCTTCCGACGGTGCCTGCCCGTCGCGAAAGAGCTGCAGAGCGGTAGCCGGGGAGGGCCCAGGATGCGGCGTCTCACGTGAGGTCCGACGCCCCGCCCAGTTGGTGATCGCGTCCCGGTCGCCCCCGAGGCCGTAGCCGGCGATGCGCCTGAGGATCAGGATACGGTGGAGGATCGATGGTCGCATGCCTCCCTCCTTACCGCGTGCTTCACGGTGAGGCAGGACCAAAGGGTGATCGCCTCTGGGGGAAATCGAACCGGCTGGCACGTGACATCCTTGCGCTGGCAGCTCCATGCCATCGGTGGCCAGCTGGCCGGGCAAGGCCATGTCATTTGTGGATGTCCCTCTCCTGCCTTTCCTGGCCTCATTAAAGGGAGGGTAATACGGCTTGTCAACACCTCATCCCAACCATCTTTTGGAGGTTGTCGCGGCCCGCATGCCTCGTGCGCTGTCTCGGTTGAGGTTGTGAACGTGGGTGGTCGGCTGGCGAGGTCACGATGGCATTTGGGGACGATGGAGGGCCGGTGGGGGAGAGGCCGGCGTCGTCGCAGGACTGACCCCCGCAATGGTCGAGATCGCTCCCGGCTCGACCTCGTCGTTGGTGACGGTGTCGCGCCCCGGGGGCGCGAGCCGAAGGGGCTCAGAGGGTGCCGACGGTGGTGACCCGGGCTGGCAACCCGGCCACGGCGGGGGCATCGGCGCCCCAGGTCGTCGTCGCCGGGTGCCCTCAAGACCTCCTGGCCGCGCCGGGCCGCCACCCTGCCATCGGGACCCGGCGGCGTGGCCACCCACCCCACGCACGTTGCGTCCCCGGCGATGGCGCTGGCCAGGGCGGCGGGCCGGTCGATCGAGCCGCCCTCGAAGAGCGCCGAGGCGAGCGCCGGGCCCGTGTCACGCCGGGAGGTGGGCCACCTCGTCGGCTCCGGCGAGACGCAACACCAGGCGCATCCTCTCGACCGCTAGCTCGGGATCCTGGAGCAGCCCAGCTTGGTCGGCCAGAAGGAAGATCCGTGCGAGGTGGACCGTCGATCGTGCGCTCTCCAGCCCCCCGACCATCTTGAAGTGACGTTGGTGACCATTGAGGTAGGCGAGGAAGACGATCCCGGTCTTGTAGTAGAAGGTTGGGGTCGAGAAGATGTGCCTGGCGAGCGGGAGGGTGGGGGCGAGGATGCGCTCGAACTCGCCCTCGTCGCCGGCATCGAGCGCGAGGAGCGCCGCCGAGGCGGCGGGGGCGATGGCATCGAAGGCGCCGAGGAGCGCGTCCGAGTAACGATCCCCGTCACCTTTGATCGTGGCCGGGTAGTCGAAGTCGTCGCCGGTGAACATGTGGACCGAGCGGGGGAGCCTTGAGCGCATCTCGACCTCGCGCCGCTGATCGAGGAGGGAGAGCTTGATCCCCTCGATGCGATGCGCATGATGGCGGATCACCTCGAGGCAGACCTCCATGGCCTTGTCCAGATCCTCGTACCCCCAGTAGCCCCGCAGTTGGGGATCGAACACCTCACCAAGCCAATGGATGAGCGCGGGCCTCTGGAGCTGCGAGAGAACGCGATCGTAGACGCGGAGGTAGTCCTCTGGCCGACGGGCGATCCGAGCCAGCTCGCGGCTGGCCATGAGCACGACCTGGGCCCCGCACCCTTCGATGAACTCGCATTGCTCCTCGTAGGCCGCTTCGATGTCCCGCAACGTGCGGGCGGAGCCGGGTTCGAGGTGGTCGGTCTGGGCCCCGCACACGACGCGTCCCCCGCACGCCCTGGCCTCCGCCACCGTGCGTCGGATGAGCTCCCGGCACGTCGCCCAGTCGAGGCCCATGCCCCGCTGCGCCGTGTCCATCGCCTCGGCCACACCCAGCCCATAGGACCAGATGTGGTGGCGAAAGGCGAGGGTCGCCTCCCAGTCGATGGCAGCGGGTGAGATCGGCGTGGTGTCAGCCCAAGGGTCGGCCACCACGTGGACGGCCGCGTACGGGATCCGGCTCCTCGGCGGGGGTGCCTGCTTGGGATAGGCAAAGCCACCCCGGGGCTGATAGCCGATCCAGCCCCCGTCGGCGGTGGGAAGCCGCAGGACATCTGGCATCTGGTCAACCTCCCGTGCGATCCAGGTTCGTTGTCGGCGTCCAGCCCCGCGCCTCCACCGCCTCCCAGTGGGCGCCGCCCGGGGCGAAGAAGAGCATCCTGGGATGGAGGTTGACCGTCGGGCAAGCGTGGGTGGGGACGACCACGACGCGGTCGCCGACTCGTAGGCCGGTTCGCCCTTCCGGAGCGCTCAGGACCCCGTGCTCCTCGCTCAGACGGTCGAGGCGGAGGTGGGGACGACCGAGAACGATGCCCAGCCCGCTCAGGCCGTGCACCAGCCGCTCGTTCGAGAGCGCCTTCGAGCCGGCGTCGATCACGGCTCGGTCCGGGGCCGGGGTTGAGACGACGGTGGCGACGACGCCGAAGGCGCAGTCCTCCAGGGGATGGCTGCCCAGCGCGACCTGGTTCGCGTCCCCGAACACGTAAGTGCCGGGTCGGACCTCGGTGATGCCCTCTAGGTCGGGGACCATCCCGACCGTCGGGGTGGCCCCGATGCTCAGGACCTGGAGGCTGAGGCCCTGGTCGCGCAGCGCGGCCGCGCTCGCTCGAAGCGCCTCCACCTCCTCCTCGGCGGCGCGCCGGCGTTGCTCGAGGCCGCGGGCGGCGTAGGCGTGACCGCCGTGGGTGAGCAGGCCACGTACCCGATCCGGCCCGATGCGGTCCACCAACCGCAGCACCGCCTCCGCGGTCTGGGGGCCGGGCGGCGTCCCGAGGCGGTGCAGCCCGGAGTCGACCTCCCAGAGCACCATCACCGAGGCGGGAAGGGCGGCGGCCAGGTCGAGGTCGTCGACGGCCACGGCCAGCCGAGGCACCCGCTCGGCCAACTCCCCGATCCAGCGCAGCTTGGGCCCGCCGACGGGAGGGTGGGCGACCAGGAGGTCCTCCAGCCCCGTGGCGGCGAAGCACTCGGCCTCCCGCAGCGTGGCGACGGTGAGGCCGATGGCGCCGTGCCTCAGCTGACGCCGGGCCACGAACCGACACTTGTGGGTCTTGGCGTGGGGGCGGAGGCTGACCCCCGCCCGACGGGCAAGCTCGGCCATCCTTTCGAGGTTCCGCTCCATGGCCACCTCGTCGACGACCGCGGTCGGGGTGACCTCCCCCTCGGTCGCCGCCAGGGCCATCGCCCAGTCCATCTCAGCCGGCCCTCGACCGAAGGGGCCCGCGACGGCCAGCCGCTGCCCCCCGGGGGGCGTCCTCCGAGGCCGGCCGAGCGGAGCGCCGGGGATCCACGCTCATGGCTTGGGTCACACGGTCAGTCGCGCAGGTGGCGACCGCCGCCGATCGCCACGACCTGGCCCCTCGCCCGGTCGCTGGGGGGCAGGGCGATGGTCATGATGGGCGCAGCCGGCCGGCGAGGCGGGCGCGCCGGAGCGTCCCCCTCACGCTCACCTCCCAGGACCTCGTCCCTCGCCGCGTCCGGTCCTCGAGCGCGAGGACGTCGGGGCGACGCCGGCGGCGGATGGCCCCATCGACCATCCTCGTCGTCTCGGTCTCGCTGGTCACGTCGGCGCTTCAGACGAGGCCTCACAGCCGAACCCTACGGGCGTCCGCCGTGGCCCGGGCCTCCTCCCGGGGACCTGGCCTGCCCCTCCTGCCCAGATCGTGCCGCGAGAGGGGCCCCGCCGACCATGGAGGGGGATCACCTGCCCATCCCATCCGATCGGGCCGGCTCCTCATGCGACGCGCCGGCCCTCGGTCGAGCCCGGCCACCCCCCTGCTCGTAGAGATCGCGCCCGGCGACGAGGCTGTGGATCTTGCCGTCGGCGATGGATCGCGCCAGCATCCAGAAGCCGCAATCGGGGTGCACGTAGGCGATGCGCTCGGGCGAGCCCAGGAGGGCCGCCGCGGCCTCGATCCGCCGCGCCACGGTGTCGGGGGGCTCGATCTCGGTGCTCTTGACGTCGATGACCCCGATCCCGAAGCGGACGTTGGTCAGCTCCTTGAGCGGCTCCACCTCGGCGATCCCCGGGCGTGCCACCTCGAGGACGACGTGGTCGGCGTGCAGCGCCGCGAAGAACGGCAGGAGCTGGTGGAGCCGCCCCGGTTGGACGCGCTGGCCACCGTAGTTGCCGAAGCAGACGTGCACGGCCGGGGTGCCGGGGACGGCGTCCAGCACTCGATTCACCAGCTCCGCCGCCAGCTCCGAGTCCTGGGACCTTCCCGGCAGGTTGGCCTCGTCGACCTGGACCACCTCGGCGTCGATCTCCGCCACCTGGCTGGCGAGGACGTCCGCGATGGCGCGGCCGAGCCCATCGAGGCTTCGGTAGTGGAGATCGAGGAGGGAGCGGGCCAGCATGTACGGGCTGGTGACGGTGAACTTGAGCGGTCGACGCGTCAAGGCCCGCACCCGCCGATAGGCGCTGACCAGGTCGAGCGTGCCCTCCCCGACCTCCCCCTCGACCACGCCGGCTGGGTGGCGCCGGAAGCTCAGGTGGGGAAGGGAGGCGCGGAAGGCCTGGAGGTCCGAGCGGGTGATCGTGCTCCGGATGCCTCCCAGCGGTCGCACGAAGTGCTCGATCATCCCGTTCGTCTCGGGGTGGTCGGGATCGAACCGCGAGAGCTCGCCGTCGGTGAGCAGGTCGACCCCGGCCAGCTCCTGGAGGTGAAGGACGACGGCGGTGGCGTCCTCGAGGGCCTTGGCCGTGGGATGTAGGCGCAGCCAATCCGGGAGGGGATAGGAGCCGACCAGCGTGGTCCGGATTGACGGAGCCATACCTGGCCCCTAGTATAGGCGCGTTGACAACGTTGTCAGCAAAGGTTATCAGCAAAGGTTTGCGAGGCCTGGGCGGTCTCCTCGCCCCAGGGGAGGCGGGATGAGCGGGCGCCCGCCCAGGGACGGTCCCGCCCGATCCTCGGAGGGGCGGACAGCCGCCCGCCCCGGCGTGGCGGGGGAGGGCGGGCGCTCCTCTTTGACCGACGTCGCCCGGCTGGCCGGGGTCTCGGTCTCCACGGCCTCCCGGGCCTTGCGGCACAGCGGGATCCACCTGGTCGCCGCGACCACGCGGCGTCGCGTCGAGGCGGCGGCGAAGGAGCTGGGGTACCGTCCCAACCCGCTCGCGCGCGGGCTCCGCGCCCGGCGCATGGACACCTTCGCGATCATGGTCCACGACGTCGCCGACCCCTACTTCGCCGAGATCGTCCGTGCCGCCACCTCCGCGGCCTCGGGGGCCGGGTACCTGACCGTGGTCTGCTCGAGCGACCGCGACCCGGACACCGAGCTCCGCTACGTGGACCTCCTGATCGATCACCGGGTGGCGGCGGTCCTCTTCGCCGGAGGGGGCCTCGAGGACCGCGCCTACCAGCGCGCGATGGCCCATCGGATCGCCGCCATCCGTGCCTACGGGGGAGCGGTGGTCGCGCTGGCGCCCAGGGTCGAGCGGTGGCCGACGGAGGTCACCGACAACCGCGGTGGCGCTCGCTTGATGACCGAGTACCTGATCGGCCTCGGCCATCGAAAGATCGCCTTCGTCACCGGTCCCGCCAACGTGCACACCAGCGTCGAGCGCTGGCGGGGGCATCGCGAGGCGATGCTGGCGGCGGGGCTGGAACCGGTCATGGAGCGGGGGGACTTTCGGCCCGAGGAGGGGGCGGCCGCCACCCGCCGCCTCTTGGAGCGTGCCCCAGGGTTCACCGCGCTCTTCGTGGCCAGCGACACGATGGCGGTGGGAGCCCTGGCCGAGCTTCGTCGACAGGGGCTGCGAGTCCCCGAGGACGTCTCGGTCGCCGGGTTCGGGGACGTGCCCGGATGGGAGTTCCGGGACCCGCCCCTGACCACGATCCGGAGCAACCTGGGCGCGATCGGCGAGGCGGGGGTGCGTCGCGCCATGAGCCAGCTGAACGGGACCGACAAACCCCCCCGGGTGAGGGTCCATCCGGTGGAGCTCGTCGTTCGCGATTCGACCCGCCCGCTGGAGCGGGTGTGAGGACGGGAGGCACGATGACGGCAGCCGATGTCAACCGCGGGCCGGCGGCGTCCCCCCGCGCCCCAGCGATCGAGATCGAGCGCCTGCGGGTGGCCTACGGCCCGCTGGTCGCCCTCGAGGAGACCAGCCTCACCGTCGGGGCGTGTGAGTTCGTCAGCCTGCTCGGGCCGAGCGGCTGCGGGAAGACCACCCTGCTCAAGGCGGTGGCTGGCCTGGTTCGGCCCACCTCGGGCGAGATCCGGGTCATGGGGGGATCGGTGGAGGAGGCCCGTCGGCAGCGGGCGTTCGGGCTCGTCTTCCAGGACCCCACCTTGCTGCCCTGGCGGCGGGCCGAGGCCAACGCGCAGCTCTTGGCGGAGATCATCGGGGGGCGGCACTGGGACCCGGGACGCGTCGACGAGCTGCTCAGGGCGGTGGGCTTGAAGGGCTTCGAGCGGGCCTACCCCGCAGCGCTCTCCGGGGGGATGAAGCAGCGGGTGGCGATCGTGAGGGCGCTGGCCTTCGATCCCCAGGTGCTCTTGATGGACGAGCCGTTCGCCGCCCTGGACGCGTTGACGCGAGAGCGGCTGGGCGAGGTGCTGCTGGACGTGTGGAGGCAGTCCAAGCCGGTGATCTTCGTCACCCATTCGATCGAGGAGGCCGTGTTCCTCAGCGATCGGGTGGTGGTGATGACGGCACGTCCGGGCCGGGTCCTCGACGAGGTCCGCATCGAGCTGGGCAGGCCTCGAACCCATGCCATGAAGGAGTCCCACGAGTTCTTCCAGGCGACGCGGCGGTTGCGAGGCCTCATCGACATCGCCCAGGGCGTCGCCGTCCAGGAGGGAGGGTAGCCATGGCGGAGAGCAACCTCACGATGGCTCGACCGGCCGGTGCTGCGACGACCCCGCAGCTGGCGGGGGTGGTCCGCGCCATCGCCCCAACCGTCTTCTTGGCCCTGTGCGTGGTGGCATGGCAGCTCGCGGTCCTGCTCCTTCACGTCCGCACCTTTGTCCTGCCCGCGCCCAGCGTCATCGTCCTCCGCATCATCAGGTCCTGGTCACAGCTGCTCCCCAACGCCCTTGTCACCCTCCAAGAGACGCTCATCGGCTTCGCCATCGGCTCGTTGATCGGGTTCCTGCTCGCCCTGGTGATCGCCTACTCCAGCCTGCTCGAGCGCATCCTCTACCCGCTGATCGTCGCCTCCCAGGCCGTGCCGAAGATCGCGGTGGCCCCGCTCTTCATCCTCTGGTTCGGCTTCGGCATCTGGCCCAAGGTGGTGGTGACGATCCTGCTGGTCTTCTTCCCGGTGGTGGTGACCAGTGCCGAGGGCCTGATGAGCGTCGATCCCAACCTCATCGACCTGCTTCGCTCGGTGAGCGCCAACCCCTGGCAGGTCTTCATCAAGGTCCGTCTGCCCCATGCCCTGCCCCAGGTCCTGGCCGGCCTCAAGATCGGCATCGCCCTAGCCGTGGTCGGGGCCGTGGTCGGCGAGTGGGTGGGGGCCGACAAGGGCCTCGGGTACCTGATCCTGGTCGCCAACAGCCAGCTGGACACGACCTTGAGCTTCGCCTCGATCACGCTCCTGGTCGTCATCGGCGTGGTGCTGTTCGTCGCGGTCGATGTGATCGGTCGGTTGATCACGCCCTGGAAGCGGGTTCGGACCCTTGACCCAGGGCTGTAGGCACTGATCACGGTGAGAGAGGGAGGAATTGATGCGAAAGATACTGGCGCTGTTGCTCCCGCTCCTGATGAGCGCCGCCGCCTGCGGTGCCTCCGGAGGCTCCTCGAGCTCCAGCTCGAGCCCCAGCTCGTGCGGGACACCGGTTCACTTCACGGTCAGGCTCAACTACATCTTGGATGATGAGCAGGTGCCTTATTTCTACGCTCTCGACAAAGGGTGGTATCGGCAAGCCTGTCTCGATCCTGAGTTCCAGGCCAGCACGGGCTCGACCAGCACCGTGCAGTTGGTGGGGAACGGCAGCGCGGACATGGGCGTCGCCGACACCGTCGCCGTGCTCAATGGGTTGGCGCAGGGGATCGACCTCCAGGCCTTCGGGGTCGTCTACCAGCACAACCCCACCGCCCTGCTGATCCGGAGATCGGTGTTGACCCCGGAGCAGCAGGCGGAGACGAGGCCCAGCAAGGACATCCTCTATGGGAAGACCTATGGCGCCGTCATCTCAGGCTCACCGTTCATCTTCTACAAGGCCTTCGTGAAGGAGCAGAACCTGGACCCCAGCCGGATCCGTCAGGTGAACATCTCGCCTCCCGGGTTCACGGAGATGGCCACGGGGAAGGTGGACTTCATCGCCACCTTCTATCAGGTTGCTCCCGTGCTGGAGGGGATGGGGGTTCCCCTCAAGGTCTTCAAGCTGGAGGACTATGGTCAGAAGGCCTATGGGCTGAGCTACTTCAGCACTCCCAAATGGATCGCCACCCATGGTGATGTCATCAAGAGGTTCCTGACCGTGACGAAGCGGGCCATCGATTACACCAACCAACATCCAGATGAGGGCGTGAAGACGCTCTGCAACTACAATCAGTCGATTTGCGCCAGCGATGCGTCGCTCAAGACCAACGTCGAGGAGTTCAAGTTGTACATGCCTCTCTATCCCAACCTCACCCCCGGCAAGCCGATGTTCTGCATCAGCCCCACCACCTGGAAGGCGACAGCTCGCCTGCTGCTGGACGCGGGCGTGGTCACGTCGCTGCCCGACCTGAGCACCTCCTTCACCAACCGGTTCATCTCAGGCTGCTGAAGAGCCATGGGATCACGACCAGGACCCTGTAGCGCATGAAACTCGGAGTCTTCGTCCCCTCCTACCTGCTCCCCGGCCAGGACCGGCAGCACGGCGAGCAGATCCGTCGTTTCGCGGCTCGGGCCGAGGAGCTGGGCTTCGCGTCGCTGTTCATCACCGATCACCTGTTGACGGCCCGTCGCTTCTATCGGGTCAGCTGGACCGAGCCCCTGATGACCCTCAGCCATGTGGCGGCGGTCACCAGCCGGATCCTGCTCGGCACCTCCGTGCTGGTGTTGCCGACCCGGAACCCGGTGGTGCTCGCCAAGGAGATCGCCACCCTTCAGCACCTGAGCGGCGACCGCTACATCTATGGGGTGGGCACGGGCTGGTACCCCCCCGAGTTCGAGGCGACGGGTGGACGTCGGGCGGAGCGGGGCCGGCGTACCGACGAGGTGCTGGAGGCCTCGATGCGGCTGCTCAGCGGCGCCCACCAGAGCTTCGAGGGGAGGTATTACCGCTTCACTGACGTGACGGTGGAGCCGCTCGGGCATCGACCCTTGGTGTGGGTGGCCGGCGGGCGGCAGCTGGCCCATGAGGCCTCGCCCGACGCGAACCGCATGGACCCGAGGGTGCTCCAGCGGATCTGTCGCTGGGACGGCTGGATCGCGCGCCCGACCTCGCCCCCTGATGAGATCGCCCTAGATCTGGCGGAGATCGATGCCGAGCTTCGTCGCCGGGGGACCTCGCGCACCGCCAAGCCCTTCACCGTGGCGCACGAGAACTTCTGCTGGCTCACGGAGAAGGCCAGGCGTGACGAGGTGATCGCCGAGCAGCAGCAACGGATGCTGGCCGTGGTCTCGGAGGAGCGCCCGTGGGAGTACATCGAGACGGTCTACCTGGTCGGCACCGTCGACGAGATCCAGCGGCGCATCCAGCAGCGGATCGACGTGGGGGTGGAACACCTGTTCCTTCACACGATGACCGCCGACCTGAGCCAGCTCGAGCTGTTCGCCAAGCACCTGCTGGAGCCGTTCAAGGACGTGGAGCCGAGCCGGAGGTCGAGCGTCGCTTGAGCGTGGGCGTGCTGGCGGGCAAGACCGCGCTGGTCACCGGCGGCACCCAGGGCATCGGCCTGGCGGTGACCTATGCCCTCCATCGGGAGGGGGCCCGGGTCGTCGCCGTTGGCCACTCGGAGGCCCAGGTCAAGGCCTTGCAGGAGCGGTTGCCGGCTGACGGGGGGATCACGGTCGAGGTGGCCGACGTCCGTGATCGCGCCGGCCTGGAGCGCATCAGGGGGTCGCTCGCCGACCTCCAGGTCCTGGTCGCGAACGCCGGCGTCGTCGTCAGGGAGGAGGCCCTTCACCTGCCCGATGACGCCCTTCGGACCATGATCGACACCAACTACTACGGCGTCTTCCTGACCTGCCAGGTGTTCGCCCCGTTGCTCCTCAAGCGCCCCGGTGGCCGGGTGATCCTGACCAGCTCGATCAGCGCGGTGCACGGCCAACGGCTCCGCGCGGCGTACTGCGGGACCAAGGGGGGGGTCTCGGCCCTGGCCCGGGCGCTGGCGGTCGAGTGGGGGCCGTACGGTGCCACCGTGAACGCCGTGGCCCCCGGGATCATCCGCACGCCCCTCATCCAGCGCTACCTCGAGGAGCACCCCGACCGTGCCGCGGAGGCCGTCGCGCGCACCCCGCTCCGGCGGCTCGGGGAGGCTGGGGACGTCGCGGAGGTCGTGCTCTTCCTCGCCTCCCCGGCTGCCGGCTTCGTGACGGGGCAGACGCTCGTGGTCGATGGTGGGTTGACGGCCGGCAGCGATTGGTGGTGATGGGGGTTGGCCAGATGGACGGAGGCGGGCAGGTCCGTGGTCGGACGGTCGGGGAGATCCCGATCGGGCTCAAGGCTCGATTCAGCAAGACCGTGAGCGAGTCCGACGTCTACCTCTTCGCCGGGATCACAGGGGACCTCGATCAGAACCACGTCGACGAGGAGTTCTGCAAGAGGACGAGCTTCGGCCACCGGGTCGCCCATGGGGCGCTGATCGTTGGCTACATGTCGGCGGCGTCGAGCCAGATCCTGCGCGACTTCGACCGTCCCATGCTGTCGGTGGGGTACGACCGGATTCGCTTCCTGAGGCCGGTCTACTTCGGTGACACGGTGGTGGTCGACTATGAGATCAAGGGGGTCGATCTGGAGAAGGAGCGCGTGCTCGGCAACGTCGAGGTGCGCAACCAGCACGGCCAGCTGGTGGCGGTTGCCACGCACCTGATGCAGCTGGTCGATTGATGCCGATCCAGAGCCTCGCCGGCATGCGCATCGCTGCGTTCACCCAGTTCCTGATGGGACCGGCCGGGGTGCAGTACCTGGCCGACCTCGGGGCGGACGTGGTCAAGGTCGAGCCTCCGGGCACGGGGGCCTGGGAGCGCCATTGGGCCGGTGCCGACACCTTCCCCGGCGGGGTGAGCGCCTTCTTCCTCCTCGCCCACCGGAACGTGCGGAGCCTGACGCTCAACCTCAAGTCGGAGCTCGGCCTCGCCGCCGCCCGGCGGCTGATCGCCACCTCGGAGGTCGTGGTCGAGAACTTCCGGCCCGGGGTCATGGACCGCCTCGGCCTCGGCTACGAGGAGGCCAGGGAGCTGCGCCGTGACCTCATCTATGTGTCGGCCTCGGGCTACGGGGCCGACACCTCGAGCCGTCACCTGCCGGGCCAGGACCTGCTCATTCAGGCACGATCCGGCCTGGCCTGGCTGGCGGGACGCGAAGGGCAGGGTCCGGCCTCGGGCGGGGCGGCCATCGTCGATCAGCACGGGGCGGCGCTGCTGGCCATGGCGGTCCTGGCCGCGGTGCTGCACCGTGAGCGTACCGGGGAGGGACAACGGGTCGAGGTGGTGATGATGCAGGCAGCCCTGGACCTGGCCACCGAGCCGGTCGTCTACCACCTCAACGGCAGCCCCATTCGCCAGCCTCGAGCCTGGATCGCGGACACGTTCCACGACGCCCCCTATGGGATGTACCCGACCAGGGACGGGTGGGTCGCGATCTCGATGACGACGGTGGCCAAGGTCCGCTCGGCCCTGGGCGATGGGGTGGGGCTGGCCTCGTACGAAGACCCGACCCTGGCCTTCAGCCGTCGCGACGAGATCAGCGAGACCCTGGCCCGTCGCCTCCGGCAGCTGCCCACGGCGGAGGTCGTCGAACGCCTGCAGGCCCAAGGGGTCTGGTGCACGGCGGTCAACGATCTCGAGGCGGCGTTGTCGAGCCCTGAGGTCGCCGAGCTCGACCCGATCCTGGAGTTCGACCACCCGAGGGCCGGTCGGGTTCGGGTCCTCAAGCATCCGATTCGCTATGGGGCGGGGGAGCCTGAGCTCCGCCGGTTGCCACCGGAGGTTGGCCAGCACACCGACCAGGTGCTCGAGGAGCTGGGGTATTCCTCTCAGGAGATCCAGGCGATGAGGGCGAGCGGAGCGATCTAGGAGTGGTGGAGCGGTTGCCATGGTTCGAGAGGTCGATCGGATCCTGACCACCCACGCCGGGAGCCTGGCCCGACCCCCCCGCCTGCTGGAGCTGCTGGCGGCCAGGGCTCAGGGGCGGCCGTACGACGCCGAGGAGTTCGACCGAGCGCTCCAGCAGTCGGTGCGTGAGGTCGTCCAGCGCCAGGTGCAGGCTGGGATCGACATCGTGTCGGATGGTGAGCAATCGAAGGCGGGCTTTTTCTCCTACGTGCAAGACCGCCTCCAGGGGTTGGAGCCGGCAGGCGAGGATCCAGGGAACTGGCGCCGACCGTGGGCAAGCGAGGTCGCCGCCTTCCCTCGCTACTACGAGCGGTACTTCGAGCTCAACATGCGGGGCGTCGGCCCCATGGCGTTCGTCTGCACGGGGCCGATCAGGTACACCGGGTATGACCTCCTCCGCCGAGACATCGAGAACCTCCAAGCGGCGATGAAGGCCGCCGGGGCCACCGAGGCCTTCTTGCCGTCGACGGCGCCGCGGGTCCTGGGGCCGAATCGGTATTACCCGGACGAGGAGGCGTACCTGGAGGCGCTCGCCGAGGCGCTCAGGGAAGAGTACCGCCTCATCATCGATGCCGGTCTCACCCTTCAGATCGACGATCCCGGCCTGACCGACATCCTTGGCCCCGACCTCTTCGAGGACCCGAAGGAGCGGCGGCGGAGGGCCGAGCGCCATGTGGAGGTCGTCAACCACGCGCTTCGAGGGCTGCCACCGGAGCGGATCCGCTTCCACACCTGCTATGGCATCAACCAAGGGCCTCGGATCCACGAGGCGACGATGGCCGAGGTCGCCGAGCACATGCTGAAGGTGAGGGCGGGCGCGTACTCGTTCGAGGCCATCAACGGTCGCCACCAGCACGAGTGGCGGGTGTGGCAACGGCTCAAGCCCAGCCAGGAGGTGGTGCTGATCCCCGGCCTGATCAGCCACACCACGAACGTGGTCGAGCACCCGGCGCTGATCGCGGACCTGCTCGTCATCTACGCGGGCCTGGTCGGTCGCGATCGCGTGATCGCAGGCAGCGAGTGCGGGTTCTCGTCGCAGGCGACGTCGACCCCGGAGATCGATCCCGAGGTCGTGTGGGCGAAGTTCCAGGCCCTGGCCGAGGGAGCGCGACGTGCCTCGAGCCAGCTGTGGCCTTGACCTCCTCGAGCCGGCCGCCGGCAGGATCGAGGTTCGGGGCCGTCGGGTTCGTGGGGACACGGGCTCCATGGGCGGGGAGACGGACCTCTCCTCCGTCCTCGAGGATGGAGGGGGGCTGGGGCGAGGTGCCCATCTTCGGTAGGCGGTGGAGGAGTGGAGATGGTCTCGGTGAAGCGGGTGGATCACATCGGGGTGGTCGTGGCGGACCTGGCTCAGGCCAAACGCCTCCTGGGGGAGACGTTCGGCCTCCCGCTGATTCGTGAGCAGGAGGCGACGGACGGTGGCCTCGCGGTCGCGTTCTACCGCTGCGGGGAGGTCGAGATCGAGGTGATGGAGCCCAAAGGTCCGGAGGATCGGGCGACCTGGCTCGGGGGTGAGCGTTGGGGACGGATCGAGCACATCGCGGTCGAGGTCGAGGATCTCGAGGGGACGATCAAGGCCCTGCGGGCGCTTGGCATCGGGGCTGAGCCGGTGACCCAGGGCCTGCTCGGGATCAGCGCCAGGACCGAGCCCGCGGCGACCCTCGGGGTCGTCTTCCAGCTGCTCCAGAAGGCCCGGTAGGCCGTTGCCGGGGGGCCCTCGTTCCGGGCAACGGGGGCCGAGGCTCCGATGGGGCTGCCGGCCGGGGCGACCCGCCTCACGTCCCAGGCCAGCGCCGGGCTCGGGCCCACGGCCGGCTCTGCCAGGGGCCCCTCGTGAAGCATATGTTGATATAGTCGGTCCAGATGGGCGATATGCCCGACCTGGAAGCCGTCGCCGCCGTCCTGGCCGATCCGACCCGGAGGGGGATCCTAGCCGCCTTCCACGCCGACCCCCGGCCGAGGACG
Source organism: Candidatus Dormiibacterota bacterium (assembly GCA_035294145.1). Lineage (GTDB taxonomy): Bacteria > Chloroflexota > Dormibacteria > Dormibacterales > Dormibacteraceae > CADDZO01. The sequence goes on from DATGLL010000147.1 coordinate 16,689, forward strand.
GCCAGGGAGGTCGCGACCGAGGCTGGCGTTCATCGCACGGTGGCCTTCTCCCACCTCGAGCGCTTGGTGCAGGCCGGCTTCCTGGCCGCCGAGCCGCGTCGGGGCCAACTGGGGCGGCCGGCCAAGCTGTACCGGCTCGGGCCGCGGCCGATGGGGTTCTGGTATCCGCCGCGCCGCTTCCTCGAGCTCTCTCGACTCCTCGCTGAGGCGCTCGGCCATCTGGGCCCGGCCGGGACCCAGGCCGCCCATCGCGCCGGACGTCGGTGGGCGGCCTCGATCGGTGGGGTGGAAGCGATCGGCGATCGGCTGCACCGCGAGGGCGATCGGGTGGTGGTGACGAGCTGCATCTTCAGGGAGGCCTGCCGTGAAGGCGAGGAGGTCGTCTGCTGGTTGCACGCGGGCGTGTTGGAGGGGGCGTTGGGAGAGGCGGTGCGTCCCCTGGGGCGGACAGAGCAGGGCTGTGCCTTCCGCGTCGACCGGACCTCCCGCCTCGAGCCGGTCCTGGCGTGATCGGGGCCGGGGAGGTGCCACGCCTCGCGCACCCTGGGCTCGGGCGTTCGCCCGCGGCTGGGGCGGCAGCTCGGGGCGCCTCGTGGTGCGGGGGTGGCACGCGAGTTCCTGACGAGTTCCTGAAAGGAGGTCACGACTATGGAGGAGAGGCCGGACGGGCCCCGGGATGCGGGCGGGCTCAAGATCGACGAAGGGTTTCGGGCCTGGTATCGGGCCTGCCCCTGCTGCCTTGGCGAGGCCCACCCCGAGGTGAGGCGGGCGCTCGATGAGGAACGGATCGCGCGAGAGGCCAGGCGTCGGCTTGCGGCAACGGGCGACCGAGGCTCCGGGGACCCCTGACCTGGAGGGGTCAGGCGTCCCTCGCGCCTGCCCTGCGCTTCGCCCTCCCCGCTGCCTGCCGGGCCCCATGGGGCGGGGCCGCCAGAGGGGTTGGGGCCCGGGGGAAGTGGCCTCCCACGATCCCTCCAACCTCCTGGTAGCGGTCCGGACCATCGCTGCCGGTGGGACTGTCGCCGGCACGGCGGCCACCGGCGTCGGAGGCCCTGGCTGCGCGCGGCGTGCACCCCATCCGGCCAGACCTGGGCGGCTCTGGAGGGTGGCGCCGAGGGCCAAGGCCTGGGGCCGAGCCCCATCCGCGGCTCGGTTGGCCCAGATCGGGTCCACCATCGCAGACCCACGAGGAGGCACGCCGTCATGAGCGATCAACGAGCGGGATTTCGGCTCGGCATCTACCTTTTCAAGGACGCCGAGATCGTGGACTTCGCCGCCCCTTACGGGGTGTTCTCGGTGGCACGGCGATTCGACCCCTCTCTGGACGTGTTCCTCGTCGCCGAGTCCCTTCGCCCGGTCCAGGCCCAGGCAGGGTTCACCGTGCTCCCTAACTTCGGCTTCGCCGATCGTCCGGCGATGGATGCCTTCCTCATCCCCGGGGGAGCCGGGACCCGGGCCGAGGCCTACAACGCCCACCTTCACGAGTACGTTCGCTCGCTTTCCCCAACGACGCTGCTGGTCAGCGTCTGCACCGGCTCCTGGGTCTACGCCCGGATGGGGCTGCTGGACGGGATCGCGGCCACCAGCCGCAAAGAGCCCGACCGGCAGGAGGCGACGCCTCCAGGGATGGTCCCCATCGATCGCCTCGCCCTGCTGGCCCCCGCCTGCCGGGTGAGCCGGGCTCGGGTCGTGGACGCGGGGCGGATCCTGACCGCGGGCGGCATCAGCGCCGGGATGGAGATGGGCTTCCACCTGCTGCGGCGGGCCGGGTACGACGAGGGCTTCGTGCGCGAGGTGGCCCGGGTCATGGAGTACACCCGGGCCTACGACCTCTATCGGGACGACCTTGAGCGAGCCGAGCCCGAGGGATCGCGGGCCGGGGCAAAGCGGTGAGGGGGCAGGATCGGGGACGTCGTGGAGGGCATCCATCCCAGCGGAAGGTCCGGTCTCCCGGCTCCCGGTCCCCAGGTCGGCGTTCCCTGCGTGCCGCGGCTGAGGGACGTGACCCGGGATCGCGGCATGCCGTTGCCGCTGAGTAAGCGATCGTCTCACGCGGCACCCCTCACGGGGTTGCCCTTGCGGGCTTCGCGCTTCCTCGCCGCGTGCCCGGGAAGCCCGGGTCTTACCGCGGCTCTGCGCTTCACGAAGGCTCCAACTGAGCCTACGGGCGGGGTCCCCACCAAGCCAGCTTGGTGGGGTGCCCCGGGCGAGTACCTCGCCAGGTTGATCGCGGCGTT
>DATGLL010000148.1:0-10287 GCA_035294145.1 Candidatus Dormiibacterota bacterium
GGACGAGAAGGATGGTCTTCCAGAAGGTGGCCCCCGGTCGAAGGAGGTGGGGGCTGGCATCTGACGATGACGCGCGGGGGGCTGCATCGAGAGGTGCCTCTTCGGCGTGGAAGTCGGAGGTGGAGAGCCCGAGGTGTCGCGGTCAGGGGGCACTTTCCTCCCCAGGTCGCGTCCATGCTCCGGCTCAGGCCCTATTCCTTGCGGTCGACACGGAACTGCGAACGCCAAGGCGTCCGGTTGCGCCGGAATGCGCATCCCATGGGGCGATGGCATCCTCGGACCCGACGCCGCCGTCCGCTGGCGCCCTCCCTGACGCCGCTGGCACCGGGGTGAACGATGCTGGAGGGGCTGAAGGTCCTACCCAGAGGGGTCCATTCGACCCTGGGAGTCTCCGGTCCCTGGTCTAACGTCTTTTTTCGAGGTGATGCATATTGCAGGTCGAGAAGGAAAAGGTCGTAGGCCTGATCCGGCAGGTGGCCGGACCCCAGCGGGCGGAGCAGGTGGGCCAGCTCCTCCCCGATCCGGTCGACCTTGATCGGTACGCCGGCATGCTGCGGGAGCTGGGCGTGCAGCCCGAGGATCTGGTGACGCGGACCACGACGTGGCTTCCTGAGCCTCTAAGAGGCCTTCTCACGCGGTTCATCCCCCAGCGTCACTAGAGTTGCCGCCGCCGGAGCCGCTGACGGCCGACTGAGATCACCGAGCGTTGGCTGACGGAGGGTTGATCGCACCGGTCATGGTTCGTGTCGTGGCCCTGGCCTTCGATCTGAGGGAGGTCGTGTCCGTGCCGAGGGGCGCGGAGCCGCTCTTCATGGGGTTGGACGCTCGGGTCGACTTCGCGCCGGTCTGAGCCCAGGATCTGGAGGGCGGGCCCTGAGGGGGCCCGTCGTGATCCAAGGCCGAGCGGCCAACGAGAGGACGGGCCGGGGAGGCCCAAGATCCCCTGGTGGGATGGGCCCCGGCCCCTTTGGCCTTCCCCAGAGCCTGTTCGTGGGGGTGGACCCCGGCCAAAGGCGGCCCGCGGAGACCTTGTGCAGCGCTCACCGAGGTGGTTCAAGCGAGGCTCGTGACGGGTGCGCGTTGGCGGCATGGAAGGCCCTCGTGCGGCACCGGCGAGGGGAGCCTTCCTCCGAGCTTGCGATGGTTCGGGCGCCCACGAGCGGTCGGAGGAGAACGGCCCCGGGGTCGGTGACGGCCCGTGACCTCGGGACGAGGTGACCGGTCGTCTCGGCCGGCACGCTCCAACGGCAGGCGCGACCCCTTGACGTGGGGATCGCGTCCGCGTATATGTAATTTCGTTATGTGGAGCAATTGTCCCATTGTGCAGAACAGCTCCCGGGGAGGCCGCGTGAGGACGTGTGGCCTCCGTTCCCGCCCTGCGGCGCGTCGGCCCCACGCCGAGCGGCGCTAGCGGTTGGACGTGCCGGACGATGGCGGGTTGGCGAAAGACGGCCCTTGGCCTTCTGCCGTTGTTGGCGATGGTCGCTTGCGGCTCCCCGGCGCCGAGCACAAGTGGCCCATCTGCGGCGCCCAAGACCCCCTACACGGTTCGCTTTGGATCGGTGGGCGGGTTGACGGACGCGGGGATCTACCTCGCCAACGAGCTCGGCTACTTCAAGGCCGCGGGCATCGTCATCCAGATGACCCGAATGGCCGGGGGGTCGGACCTGACGACGGCGATCGCCTCCGGCAACCTCGACGTCGCCGGGATCGCGGTGACCGCAGGCCTGTTCAACTCCGTCGCCGGGCATATCGACTTGAAGATCGTTGGGGACAAGAACAGTGCGCTCCGGCTTGGCAACCAATGCATCTCTGCCACGCACATTGTCGCCCGTAATGACCTCATCGGTAGCGATGAAGCGCAAACCTTGAGCAATTTGAGGGGGAAGAAGGTCGGCGTCACCGACAAGACCTCGACGGCCACGGCGAACCTCGACTTCGTGCTCAACCGATATGGGATGAGCATCAAGGACGTGCAGCTGCAGGTTCTCAGCTACCCCGAGATCACCGCTGCCTTGATCAACGGAAGCATCGATGCGGCGGTGGAGCTCGAGCCCTACCTCTCGCAGGCCATCGACTCGGGGAAGGTCAAGGATGTGAGCGGCGAGTGCGAGGTCTTGCCTGCGGGTGTCCAGAGCGCGACCCAGGTGCCGATCGTGTTCAGCGAGAGCTTCATCAAAGAGCATCGCTCGGTGGCTCAGGCCTTCATGGTTGCCTACATGAGGGGGGTCCGGGCCTACGACGACGCCTTCCTGAAGGGGATCAACAAGGACCGTGTGATCCAGCTGCTGGCCCAGGCCTCGGGTCAGCCGGTCAGCCTGATCGCCCACGAGCACGTGGCCGGGCTCGACCCCAACCAGAACGTCAACATCGCCTACTTGACGAAGGTGGAGAACTGGTTCGAGCAGCAGGGGTTGCTCCAGGCCAAGATCGATGCCTCGAGCCTGGTCGACCCCTCGTTCGCCAAGGAGGCCGTCAAGGAGCTCGGGACGTATCGATATTGACCTCGATCGAGGCGAGCGATGGTCACCGTCATGACGCCGATGCCCGGCGGCCGGTCTTGTGCCGGTCGGGGTTCGTGGGATCGGTGGTGAGGCGAGGTGCCGTGATCATCGGCACGACGATGGGGCCTCTGCGACGGTCACCGTCCGCGGCCCTTCGCCCGGCCTCGACCGCCCCCGTGCCGACCGGATGGACGTGCGGCCCTGGGGGACGGCCGGCGGTGGCGACGCCGGCGGTGGGGATGACGTCGGGGATGCCCCTGTCGGGGGCGGTGGACGCGAGCGCGCTCGGTGGAGGTCGGCGAGCCCGTCGTGTCATCTCTCGACGCGGCGACCTCGCCCGTGAGGCGACGGGTCGGACCCTCCCGGCTCCGTGGTCGGCGGCGAGGCCGGGACCCATCGGCCGCGGCGCTCCCTCGGGGAAGGCGGTGACGGGAGCGCCTCTCGCCGACCGGCCGAGGCATCGTTGGGCATCGTCCGCCGGCGCGTGTCCCGGCGGTGCGGGGCGAGGCGGGGGACGTCCTCGCCCGGCTCGCTTCGGGCTGGTGCCGGCGGCGACGTGGGAGGGACGGCCTGCGGCGCGATCCGCGCTGACGGCCTCGTGCTCGGGCCTGCCCTGGAGGTGGACGAAGTGGTGAAGATCGAGGACGGCCATCTCATGGCTCCGCTCGGTTGAGATGCCGGTCGTACTGCTGCATCCGATCGGGCTCGACGGGCGTTGTTGGCAATGGATGGGGCTCGACGGGGCGGTCGCCTACGACCTCCCGGGCCATGGCGGCCGACCGCGACCGGCGACGCTGACGATGGCCGATCTCGCCGACGATGTGGTGGCGAACGTGAGCGGGCCGCTCGACCTGGTCGGGCTCTCGATGGGGGGGATGGTCGCGCTCCACGTCGCCCTTCGACACCCAGGCCGGGTTCGCTCGCTGGTGGTCGCCTGCAGCAGCGCGCGTGCCGATCGTGAGCTGCTCCAACGGCGGGCCGAGATGGTGGAGCGGGTCGGCATGGGCGGCGTCCTCGACGAGACCCTGCGACGCTGGTTCACGCCCACGGCCCTCGACGACCCTGACCACCCCGGCGTCCGCTACGCTCGAGAGCGCCTCCTGGCCGACCGCGCCGAGGACTTCGCCGCGGCCTGGCGGGCGATGAGCCAGCACGACGTGCTCGACCAGCTGGGCCGCGTCCAGGTCCCGGTCACCGCGATCGCTGGGGAGCAGGACGCGGCCTCTCCGATCGAGGCGCTCAGGGCGATCGCGGAGGGGGTGGCCAACGGTCGGCTGGTCGTGCTGCCCGGCCCGCACATGCTCCAGCTGGAGGAGCCGGCTCGGCTGACCGAGGCGGTCATGGCCCACCTGGCCGGGCGCTAGCGCGCTGCGATGGGATCGGTCGAGGCGGCCCCGGGCCCCCCGATGCCCCCGGGTTGGCCGCGGGCACGGTCGAGGCGTCGAGCGACCCCTCGGCCGGCCCCCGACGGCCGGGCCCAGGGATGGGCCGGGGCCGTGGGGGAGGCCGGCGGGGGCGCCCCGGCCGTCGGGGTCGGGGCCGAGGGGCCCGAGAGGGTCGGACGGGGATGAGGACGGGAGGGATGCGCAGGGTCGTGGCCGTGGAGCCCGGTGGCCCGGAGGTGCTGGTGGTGGAGGAGGCGCCGTTGCCGGGCGTGGGTCCCCACCAGGTCCGGATTCGCAACCTCCTGGCCGGGATCAACTTCGCCGACATCAACGCTCGCCGGGCGACCTACGCCCATCGGGGGACCAGGTTCCCGTTCGTCCCCGGGCTGGAGGCGATGGGCGTGGTCGAGGCGGTGGGGGAAGGGGTGGACGAGGCCCTCATCGGTCGCCGGGTCGCCGCCTTCCCGATCGGCGGGGCCTATGCCGAGGCGGTCGTGGCGCCAACGGATCTGGTGATGCCGATCCCCGATCGGGTGGACGACGCCCAGGCCGCCGCCTTTCCCGTCGTCGGCCTCACCGCCTACCACCTGCTGGTGAGCGTGGCCCGGGCTCGGCCAGGGGAGTCGGTGGTGATCACCGCGGCCGCGGGCGGCGTCGGCACCACCGCCGTCCAGGTCTCACGGCTGCTCGGCCTGAGCCCGATCATCGCCGCGGCCGGCTCTGCCCGGCGGGCGCGCCACGCGATCTCGCTGGGCGCGACGCATGCGGTCGATTACTCGAGCCAGGACCTGGCCGTCGCCGTGCTCGAGGCGACCGAGGGCCGGGGGGCGGACATCGTGCTGGACGCGGTCGGGGGCGAGGTGCGCGAGGCCGGGTTCCGCTCGCTCGGCGTTCTGGGACGGCTGGTGCAGTTCGGCAACTCCTCCGGCCAACCCGAATCGCAGCCCTCGCCGCTCGAGTCCCGAGAGCGCGCCATCGGCAGCTGCGGCTTCCACCTGGGTCGGCTACGGGGCTCGCGACCCGACCTGATCCGCTCGGGGGCGGCACGCCTGCTCGAGTGGATGCAGGCCGGTGAGCTGCGCATCGAGGTCGGCGAGCACGTTCCCTTGACCGCGGTGAGGGAGGCCCACCGGCGGCTGGAGTCACGGCAGGTGGTCGGGAAGCTCCTCCTCGACCTCCGTTCGACGTAGCGCATGGGGGCGCGGTTCGGGGGCCGACCGATGCCGTCCTGGGGGAGAGCCGGTGGATGGCGTGCCGGCGCCGCGTCCGGCCCGCTCCTGACCTCCCTGTCGAGCGCGGCCCCGTCGCCCTGCGTGCCGCGGTCGGCGCGCTCGCTCGACCGTCCCGCCCCGGCGGTGGCGGCGACCGAGGCCGTGCCTCGCCGGCTCCCGGGCACGGCCTGGGCCCCCAGCGCCGTTGCCTCCCCGAGGGGAGGGGGTGGTGGGCGAGCACGGGCCGGCGGTCGCCGGCCCCGCCCCTCCTGCCGTCGATCGCCGCCATCGTCGTGGTCGGCGTCGGCCTGCTCGCGATGGCGGGATGGTTGGCCCGGCGCTGCCGGGCGCCACGTCGGCCCGCCGGTGACGCCGCGGTTCGGGCTGATCGTGGATCGAGCCGGCGGCCGCTGGGTGGCCCGGGCGATCCAGCGGGCGCCCTCCACGGCCGCCCTCGTCTCGGCCGGCGCGGGGCGTTGGGGAGGAGATGGGGTGGAAGGCTCGCGGAGCGATGGGCTCGAGTTGTGGCCAAGGGCCACGAGCTCGCCTCCAAGGGCGCTTCCGTCGCTTGCAGATGGGAGGAGGCGATGACGAGGAGACTTCGAGTGGCTGTGGTCGGTGCCGGCATGGGGGGCTTGACGGTGGCCGCCACCCTCCGTCGGATCGGCATCGAGGTCGAGGTGTACGAGCAGGCGACGCAGTTCATGCGCGTCGGCGCCGGCATCCAGATGACGCCGAACGCGATGAAGGTGCTCCGGGCCCTCGGCCTCGAGCCGCGCCTGGTCGAGGTGGCGTTCAGGCCTCCGGTGATGCGCAACCGGGACTGGGACACCGGGAAGCTGACCTTCGAGCTGACCTTGGGGAGCCGTGCCGAGCAGGAGTACGGGGCACCGTACCTGCTGCTGCATCGGGGCGACCTCCATCGGGCCTTGACGACCTTGGTCCCAGACGAGATCGTCCACCTCGACAAGAGGTTGGTCGACCTCGAGCAGGGGCCGGATGGTGTCGAGCTGGAGTTCGCGGATGGGAGCGCTGCCCAGGCCGACGCGGTGATCGGGGCGGACGGCGTCCACTCACGCGTCCGCGAGATCCTCCTCGGGGAGGAGGCACCGGCTTTCACCGGCCGCGTCGCCTACCGCACGGTGTATCCGGTCGAGCTCTTGGGCGGCTACGAGATCGATCCGGCCTGCAAGTGGTGGGGGATCGACCGCCACATCGTCATCTACCACGTCTCGGCCGGGCGGGAGGTCTACTTCACGACCAGCGTCCCCGAGGACTGGCGGATCGAGTCGTGGTCGGCCAAGGGCGACGTGGAGACGCTGAAGGCGGCCTTCAGGGGCTTTCATCCCGACGTCCAGCGGGTGCTCGACGCCTGCCCTGAGGTCCACAAATGGGCCATCTACGAGCGTGAGCCGTTGCCCTGCTGGTCCAAAGGTCGGGTGACGCTGCTGGGCGACTCCTGCCATCCCATGACCCCGTACATGGCTCAAGGCGCCGCGACCTCCATGGAGGACGCCGTGGTGCTGGCACGTTGCCTGGAAGGCGTCGACCGGGACGGGATCGCCGAGGCCTTTCGAGGCTACGAGGCGACGCGCAAGCCTCGCACCAGCAGGATCCAGCGCGAGTCGAGCTTGAACCGCTGGCTGCGACACCCGGACCGGCCGGATTGGGTCTATGCCTACGACGCCTGGGAGGCGCCGCTGGAGGCCGGATGGGCATGAGCCCCATGGCCGGGACTGGGGCAGGTGAGCGGCCGGGGGGCGGGCGAGCCGGCGGGCCGGGTTTCCCCGCATCGCGCACCAGGGATGAGGGCCGCGCCACCTTCCCCAGGGGGGATCCGTGCCGAGCTCGACCGGGGGCCGGCGGTTCCCGGATGCCCCGCGCCCCAGGGGCCCACGCTGAGCCCGAGGGCGAGGCCCGGCCTCGACCGCGCGCTCGCTGGATCGGTCCATGGCCGACGGCTCGGCGTTGCCCGGGATCCGAGCGACCGAGCGGCGCTCCGACGGCGGGGCCCGAGCAGGCCGGCTGCCCCTGGCGATCACCGTCGGCTCGGCCCGTCGGGTCGGTGGCCACCTCGCGCGCGGCCCTCGCCTGGGCGTCCGCCGGGATGGGGCGATCCACGTTGGACGCCGTTGGCGGGAGAAGGCCCTGGCTATAATTTCGCTAATTTGAACGTGTGTTTTGTTATAAGGAATGGCACCGATGCCCGCCGGTGTCCGGCATCCCGTCAGTAAGGTTCTCTCCCTCCTCCGTTGGATGGCCGAGGCCGGCGCCGGTCCCTGGGGCGTGCGGGAGATCGCCGACGGCCTCGACATGTCTCCGAGCACCGTGCATCGCGTCCTGAGCCTCCTCCACGAGGAGGGGTTCGTCTACCGGGAGCAGGGCGGGCGCTACGGGCTCGGGGTGGAGCTCTACCGGATCGCCCACTCCGTCACCAACAGCTTCTCTCTGCATCGGATCGCCCTGCGGCATCTCCGGGAGCTGGTGGCGACCTGCAACGAAACCTCGGCCCTGTGTGTGTATCGGCCCGACACCCATCAGATGATGTTCGCCACGGTCGTCGAGTCGCCGCATCCCATTCGGTACATCATCGAGACGAATCGCTGGGGCCCTCTCCACGCCGGGGCCAGTGGGCTGGCCATCCTGGCCTTCCTGCCCGAGGTCGAGAGGCGAGAGGTGGTCTGGCAGAGCGCCTTGCCCCCGATGACCGATCGGACCATCACCGACCCTGGCGCCCTGGAGCGTCGGCTCGACCACATCCGCCAGCTCGGCTACGCCATCTCGCGTGGCGAGCGGACGCCGGGTGCGGTCGGCATCGCAGCACCGATCTTCGGCCCCGACGGGGTCGTCCTCGGGGACGTGCTGGTGACGCTCCCCGAGGCCCGCTTCGATCCGACGATGGAGCCGGGGCTGGCGGGGTTGGCCATGAGGTGCGCCAACGCGATCACGCTGGAGCTCCAGGGCCAGCCCCGTGCTCGCTCCTCGAGCGCGGGTTGAGGGAGAGGTCGGCCATCGGATGCCGGTGAGAGCCTCGTCGCGCGATCTGCACCGTGACGTTCCGAGGGGAGGGCGTGCAGCCGGCCGACGTTGACGGTGCGGCGTGGAGGGAGCGGAGGTAAGGCATGAGCGAGGTCGTGGTCGGTCCACGGACGACGGTGGCCAGTGAGGCGGTGCTCGAGGTTCGTGACCTGAGCCGGATCTACATCACCAAGACCGGCCAGTCGGTGGTCGCGATCTGGAATCTCTCGATGACCCTCTGGCGTGGGAAGGTGCTCTCGTTGGTCGGGCCCAGCGGTTGCGGCAAGAGCACCTTGCTGCGAGTTCTGGCCGGTCTCGACCGTGACTACGCCGGGACCATCCGGTGGGCGACGCAGCAGGGCCGTCCGGCCACCGCGACCGTGTTCCAGGTCGACTCGCTCTTCCCCTGGCTGACGATCGAGGGGAACATCGACCTGCCGCTCCGCGTCCGAGGGCTCCAGCGTGGGGCCCGAGCGCAACGCATCGATCGTTACCTCACGCTGGTGGGGCTCGATGCCTTTCGGAAGGCGTATCCGCACGAGCTCTCCGGAGGGATGCGGCAACGGGCGGCGGTGGCGCGGGCCCTGGCCGTGGAGCCGCTCGTCCTCTTGATGGACGAGCCGTTCGCCGCCCTCGATGCACAGACGCGGTTGGTCATGCAGCAGGAGCTGCTGCGCATCTTGGGCGAGGTCGGCCCGACGGTGCTCTATGTGACGCACGATCTCGAGGAGGCGCTCACCTTGGGGCATCAGGTGGCGCTGATGAGCGGCAGGCCGGGGCGCATCCGTGAGGTGCGAGACCTGGATTTTGGATCACGCGAGGACGTGATGGCCATTCGGGCCAGGCCGCAGTTCGCGGATCTGGTCAAGGAACTCTGGCAGGGGCTTGCGGCCGAGGTCGGGACGACCCTGCAGTGAGGTTGGGAGGCCCATGGGTGACGTGAGCGTGGTGGACACGGGCTCCTTGGCAGAGGAGGAGCTGCGGCAGGCAGACCGGATCGCCCGTCAACGGTGGATGCGCCGGCACCGACGGGACCTGGCCCTGCAGGTGGTCCTGGGAGGCGGCTTGCCCGTGCTCCTGCTCGGCCTCTGGCAGCTGGGGGCCGACGTTGGCATCATCGATCAGCGTTTCTTCCCCTCCCCGGTGCGGATCGTGGCACGCTCCTACGACGATGTGGTCAATCACGGCCTTCTGCCGGAGCTGGCTCACGACGTGCAGATCACGCTCATCCGCCTGTTGATCGGGTTCGCGATCGGTGGGGCCATCGGCATCCTGTGCGGCCTTGCCATGGGCAATGTGAGGATGGTTCGAGATGCGCTCTCGCCGCTCATCTACGCAACCTATCCGATGCCCAAGATCGCCATCTTGCCCCTGCTGCTGATCATATTCGGCATTGGCAATGTCAGCAAGGTCGCCGTGGTCGCGGTTGGCGTCTTCTTCGTCACCTGCTTGAGCACGGTCACCGGCGTGCTCTACTGCAACCCCATCTTTCGGGACGTTGGTCGATCCTTCGGCTTCCCGGTGCTCGTTCAGTACACGCACATCGTCATCCCCGCGGCCCTGCCCGCGATCATGAACGGGCTCAAGCTCGGCATCGGGCAGGCGCTCATCTTGGTCGTGTCGGCGGAGTTCGTCAGCGCCAACGATGGCCTTGGCTACTTCATCTGGTCATCGTGGCAGATCTTCGACATATCGAGGATGTTCTTGGGGTTGGCCTGTCTGGCCATCGGGGGGGCGATCGCGGTGATCGGTGGGGACCTCCTGGAGCGGTGGCTGGTGCCGTGGGGCAACCGGCAGTGATCCGCCGAGCGGTCGAGCCCAGATGGGCGATGGCCCGGTCGGGTTGAGAGATGAGCCCCTCGTCCCGGGTCCCGCCCCTCGAGGCTGCGGCACCGGTGGGGGAGGGCAAGGAGCCCGGCTGCCGGCACCGCCCGAGCCTGCCCGATGGGCTCTGCCGCCGACGCCGGCTGCGTGGGCGTCCTGCTCGACCAAGCCGCCCCGACCGGCGCCGCGGCGCCAAGCCGCCCAAGGGGTTGACAACAGCTGACGCGCCTATACACTACAATCCACTTCCATGAACTTGAAGCAGTGGGCGCGCGAGCAAGGCATCCACCCCGTGACCGCCTACCGCTGGTTCCAGTCGGGCAAGCTCCCCGTCCCGGCCCGGCG
>DATGLL010000149.1:0-11683 GCA_035294145.1 Candidatus Dormiibacterota bacterium
TCGCCGGGCCGGGACGGGGAGCTTGCCCGACTGGAACCAGCGGGAGGCGGTCACGGGGTGGATGCCTTGCTCGCGCGCCCACTGCTTCAAGTTCATGGAAGTGGATTGTAGTGTATGGGCGCGTCAGCTGTTGTTAACCCCTGTGACGACCTCCGCACGAGCGCCGAGGTGCCCTGGGAGCCCGGATGCCTCCCCACACCGCTGGTGCGGTTCCGGCTGGGAGCTTGAGGCGAGGTGGAAGCCGGCACCAGCGCCCAGTCTGACCATCCCACAAGGGATCGTCAACGCGCTCGGCCTTGGGGCCGACGGGGGGCCTGAGGTGGGCAGCAGCCGGCCCTTCGGCCGGCTTGGGCGCATGGGGGCGATCGGACGGGGAGGGGCGAAGTTCCGCAGAATCCATAGCCGGGGCCAGCCCGAGCCCCCATCGTTTGACCACGTCCAGGCAGGAGCGTAGCCGTTGTCGTTACGACACGCGTTGATGGCGTTGCTCGAGACCCGGCCCATGACCGGGTACGAACTCGCCAAGCAGTTCGACGTCTCTGCGATCTACGTCTGGCATGCGCAGCACCCCCAGATCTACACCGAGCTGCGCCGGCTCGAGCGCGAGGGGTTGGTGGCGGTGGTCGCGGCGCCGCGCGGCAGGCGCTCCACCAAGCGGACCTACTACCTCACCCCGCGGGGCTGCGACGAGCTGGCCCGTTGGGTCGAGACCGTGCAGCTGCCGGCGCGCGAGCGCGACGAGACCTACCTGAAGGCGACCTACTTCGAGTTCGGCTCGTTGGACGGTGCCCGTCGGCAGTTCCGGGCTCACCTCGAGCACTTCCAGCTCCTCGAGCGGCAGTGGCAGGCCCATGCGGACCAGCTCCGGCGTCGAGAGACCGAGCTGATCCGGCGACGGCTGAGCCGGGCGCCGAGCGCGGCACACGAGGCGATCGTCGCCTTCAAGGTGCACGTCTACGAAGGGCTGGTCGAACGTGCCCGCACCGAGGTCGAGTGGGCGAGGCGGGGCCTCAAGCTGGTCGATCGGCTGGAGCGGGGGAGCGGGGTCGCTGCCGACGAGCCGCTTGCCCGTCCCCGGCCCACCCGGCCCGATTCCCGGTAGCCGCGCCGCCGCTGCGGGTCAGAGGGCCGACACGCCTGTCGTGCGCTGGCCGGATGCCAGCTCGAGGCTGACCTGAGCGTGGTCGCCATCAGCCCGGGCCCGCTCAAGCTCCTGCGTCCCGGCTCGGCCGGCACCGGGGACGGTCACCCCCCGGACCGGGCTACCCGGCGTTGGCGCCGTCCGCCCGTCTCGCGCTGTCGCCTCCAGGGCGTGCCCGCCCGCCCCCCGCCGTGCCTCGACCTCCCTCGGCCCATCGCCCGAGGCCGCGACCACCCCCACGCCCGCCATCTCCCTGAGCGCGCCCAGCTCCACGTCACCCAGCGTTGCCGGCAGGGCAGTGAGACCGACGGCTCGGCGTGTCCCGGGCCGATCGCCTCCCCGGGCTGGGCGGTGGCGCCCGCATCGTCTCCGGTGACGGTCATGGCGGGAGGCGCCCTCCCCACGGGCTGGTCTCATGCCCCTGTCGCGCCCGGGGCTCTGGCTCCGGGCGAGCCGGGCCGGGGCCGCAGGCCTTGCCGGGCTCGTGCGCTACCAGTGGCTCGGGCCCAGCGTGAGCCGAAGCGCGAGCCCCCGGCCTCGCTCGGACGTGCACGCGCGGCCGCGGTCGCACCTTCGCCCACGAGCAGTCCCTCGGGCCTGTCGGTGGCTGGTCGACCGCTGCCCCAGCCCTGGCCACCACGAGGCTCGCTTCCCTGTCTCCTCTCCCGGCCTTGGTCCTGCCTCGACCGTTGCATATGTTCGTTGATACGTATAGGCTTACACCATGCTCGCCCCCAGGGCGTGAGGCATCGGACCTTGGAGGAGAGGAGGAAAGGGGAGGCGGTTGGCAGCGCCTTCGGCTAGAGACCGCAAGGGGCCCTTCCGGGCCGAGCACGTCGGGAGCCTGCTGCGCAGTGAGCGGCTGCTGGCCGCCCGCGAGCGCGCGTTCCGCGGCGAGCTCACCGCCGCCGCGTTGCGCGCGGTCGAGGATCAGGAGATCTGCCGGGTCATCGACCGACAGGAGGCGATCGGGCTCCAGGTCGTCACCGATGGGGAGTTCCGTCGCACCCAGTGGCACTTCGATTTCTTCGTCGGCCTGGAGGGGGTCGAGTTCCCGAGCGTCGGCCGCTCGTACGTGCCGGCGGTCTCCGGCACTCGGGTCGTCCCCACCAGGGAGCGGCCGGTAGTGGTTGGCCGGGTCGGCTTCTCCGGTCATCCGATGGTGGAGCACTTCACCTTCCTTCGCCAGCACACGACCGTCACGCCCAAGATCTCGATCCCGGCCCCGAGCGTCCTGCACTTCCGCAACGGGCGGGTGGCCGTGCCCGAGGACGTCTACCCCGACCTGGATGAGTTCTTCGAGGACCTCGGGCACGCGTACGGGCAGATGGTGCGAGCGCTCGCCGATGCCGGCTGTCATTACCTTCAGCTCGACGAGACCAGCCTCGCCTACCTGTGCGATCCGGAGCAGCGGCGGCTGCTCCTCGATCGAGGCGACGATCCCGACGATCTTGTGGGGAAGTACGTCCGGGCCGTCAACCTGGCGGTCGCTGAGGCGCCCGATGACATGACCGTCGCCATGCACCTATGCCGGGGCAACAACCGCTCCAACTGGCATGCCAGCGGTGGCTACGAGCCCATCGCCGAGGTGGCCTTCAACCAGATCGACGTGGACGGGTATCTCCTGGAGTACGACAGCGATCGGGCCGGTGGCTTCGAGCCCTTGCGCCACCTTCCGTCGGGCAAGCGCGCGGTGCTCGGCCTGCTCACCTCCAAGTTCGGGGCACTGGAGGACCGGGACGAGATCTTGAGGCGTATCGAGGCTGCCTCACGCTACGTGGACGTCGAGCAGCTGGGCCTGAGCCCCCAGTGCGGCTTCGCCAGCATCGACAAGGGCAACCTGCTCACCGAGGCTGAGCAGTGGAGGAAGCTCGAGCTCGTGGTCGAGGTCGCCGAGGAGGTGTGGGGTTGACAGCAGAGCGCGGGGTGCCTCGGTGGGGCGGCGGCGATGCCCGCCGGCGTCGCCGATCGCGAGGCAGCCCCTCGACCGTGAGCCCGTCGTGGAGGAGTGACCCATGGCCGCAACGCCGTCGACCGTCGCCGAGCTGATCGAGAGCCGTCCCATCGGCAGGCTGCAGGTCCAGCTGATCGTCCTGTGCGGCCTCGCCGTCCTGCTCGACGGGGCCGACACCATCGCCATTGGGTTGGTCGGGCCGGGCATGGCCCACACCGTGGGCATCCCGATCGCGGCCTTGGGATCGGTGTTCTCGGCCGGCCAGTTCGGCTTCATGTTCGGTGCCCTGATCTTCGGCCCGTTCGGGGACCGGCTCGGCCGCAAGCCGGTGCTGGTGAGCGCGGTCGCGACCTTCGGGCTGGCCACCATCCTGACCACCGCCGCCCGGGCGGTGTCGGTGCTGGTCGCCCTGCGGTTCCTGACCGGGTTGGGGTTGGGAGCGGCCGCTCCGGTCGCGCTGGCCCTGGTCGCCGAGTACATGCCGGCCCGGGTGCGAGCGACGACGGTTGCGCTCTCCTGGGCGACGTTCCCGGCCGGTGGGGTGGTCATCGGCCTGGCCAGTGCCGTGCTCCTCGCGCACGGCTGGCAGCTCCTCTTCCTGCTCATGGGAGGTGCCAGCGCGGTCGTGGCGTTGCTTCTCCTGGTCGCCGTCCCTGAGTCCTTGAGCTTCCTGGTCGCGACGCGCGCGGAGCCGCGCCGGGTGGCGAGGATCTTGAGCCGGCTGGGCCTCGCGGGGGCGGCGGCGCCGCAGCTCGTCGCGACAGAGCTGAAGGTGACACGGGTCCCGGTGAGGGAGCTGTTCACCGAGGGCCGGGCCTTGCGCACGTTGCTGCTGTGGGGGGCCTTCTTTGGGAGCTATCTACCTCTGGTCTTCGTGACCAACTGGTCGCCCACGATCCTGCACCAGCATGGGCTCTCTCCCGCCCAGATCGGGCTTGCCATCACCCTCAACAGCCTGGGCAGCGCGGTCGGGTCGGGGACGATCGGGCAGGCCATGGACCGGCTGGGGTCGTACGTCACGGTCCTCGTGGCCTTGTGCTGCGCGGTGGCGAGCCTGGTCGGGCTGGGCCTCGCCGTGGCCGGGTTCGCCGGGGCCACGATCGCCATCACCGCGGCAGGCATGTTCGCCGGTGCCGGGCAGACGGGGATCATCACCCTGGGCTCGTTGCTCCATCCCACGCCCATCCGCTCCACGGCGGTGGGCTGGGCGATGGCGGTGGGAAGGCTTGGGGCGGCCGTCGGCCCGTTGCTGGGCGGGGTCATGATCGGCGCCGCCTGGGGCCCGGTCCAGGTGTACGGGGCCGTCGCCGCCTTCCCCGCCGCTGCCTTCGTCTTCCTGGCCCTGATCCGTGCCTTCACCCAGGCGGGGCTGCCTCGAGAGGTCCCGGTGACCGAGCTGGCCCACTGAGCTGCCCGCCCCGCTGGCGTGGCGCCGGGGGCTGGCCCAGGGGCGTCGATGGCGGATGGGGCCTCTCGGCCGGGGCTCGGTGCCGCCGCCGCTCGAGGATGGGAGGGTTGCTGCCGCCGAGGCCGAGCCCCTTGAAGACGGGCGCGACCGCTCAGGAGCGGCACCCTCCCTGCCTGTGCCCGTCGCGAGCGTCGACGCTCAGATCACGTATGCGTCCAGGGTCTCGGGTGCGAACAGCTCGGCAGGGGTGAGCTGCCTCCTGGCTAGGCCTTGCTCAAAGGCGTAGCGGAGGAAGGTGGCGAGCGTGGTCTGGTTGCGCGCCAGGCCGTACGGCCAGTAATCCTCGCCCATGAGCGCTTGGGCGCGCTCGACCTCCTCGTACAGCCAGGGCAGCATGTATCGCGACGCCGCCATCTCCCGGAGCCGCTCCATGGTGCTGTCCTTGGCCCGAAGGAAGGCCTTGTACATCGACTGGGCGAGCCACGGCCGCCGCTCGTAGAGATCTCGCCGCAGCACCACCGTGTGCATGATGGGGAAGATCCCGGTCTGGGCGAAGTACCGCTCCTCCTCCCGGCGGGGATCGGGGAACAGTCGGCGCACCTCGGGGCGTCGCTCTGCGAACGGTCGTGGGACCCGGGGGCTGTACAGGGCGTCGATCTCTCCGCTGACCAGCATCTCGGCGAGGGTGCGGTCGGGGGGGATGGGCTCGACCTCGATCTCGGGCGGCAGCTCCAACGGCACCTTCTCGGTGCGGCCGGGCTCGTGCAGGCCGCCGGTGCGGTACCGCACGGAGGGGACCGGCACGCCGTAGTGGTCGGAGAGGATGCCGCGAATCCACACCCCGGCCGTCAGCTGGTACTCGGGCACCCCGACGACCTTGCCGATCAGGTCGGAGGGTCGCTCGATGCCGCTGGCGGCGTTGACGTAGATGCCGTTGTGCCGGAAAGAACGCGACGGGAAGACGGGGATGGCGATGAAGTTGCCCATGCTCGTGAGGTCGACCACGTACGACGACAGGGACATCTCGGCGACGTCGAACTCCCGATACCGCAGCATGCGGAAGAACGTCTCCTCGATGGGGAGCGACAGGTAGGTCAGCTCCACTCCCTCCGGCTGAACGCTGCCGTCTGCCAGGGGTTGGGTGCGGTCGTAGTCCCAGCAGGCGAGGGTGACGCTGACCCTACCGCTCATCGAGGGTCCCATATGTACAAAGAGACATACCGTGAGCTTAGCTGGCCGTTCGGCCCGGTCGCCGAGCAGCCGACCGGGGCCCGTCGTGCCCGGTCCGGAGGGGGCCGTGCAAGGCTGGGCTCCGGCCAGGCAGACCAGCTCGGTGCGGAGGGGGCGGTGACGGGGTTGTCGAGGCTGGGTGCGGCCCCCTGCACTTGACCCCCTCGCCTCCCGGGCATGGCCTCCTTCTCCCCTCGTCGCCGATGGAGGCGGTCGTCTGGGGCAGCGCCGCCGAGCGGGAGGGTGCCAGGCCCATTGGACCCTTGCCTGGAGGCGCCTGCGCTGGGACGAGCGCCTTCGGACGACGCCATCCGATGATCGCCCGCGTCGCCGCCGGGGACGATGCTCACGGATGCGAGGCCTCTCCCTCGGCGACCTCTCGCGCTGGGGCGGTCGCGGTCGCCACCCACGCGCGGAGGAACTGTTCCACGGTGGTACGGGGCCCGGGGAAGAGCTCCCACGCCGACTGATCCCGGCTGAGCTGGTCGGTCGACTCGATCAGAAGCGAGAAGCCGAGTTGCCGAGCCAGCACCGGCGACCATGGTCTGAGCAGGCGGCTGAGCGCCGCCAGCAGCGGGAGCGGCAGGTGGTGACGTCGTATCCGCCGTCCCAGGATCGTCTCCAGGCCCTCGACCAGCTCGCCGAGGCTGACCGCCGCCGGCCCGCCGAGCTCGAGCGTGCGTCTCGAGGCTCGTGGCTCGCGCAAGGCGGCGACAGCGACCCGAGCGACGTCGGCAGCGGCGACGAAGGCGATGGGATTGGTGCCCTTCCCGAAGAGCGCGACCCGCCCTTTGAGCGCCGCCGGCCCGAGGACCTGGATCCAGGTCTCCATCAGGTGCGTCGGCCGCAAGATCACGTGGTCGAGCGGGCTTGCCTGCAGCCTCTGCTCTGTCTCCCACTTCCAGCGGAACAGGTCCACGGGGCTGTCGGGGGCGGCCGAGCGGGCGGAGAGGAACACGAGCCTGCCTACCCGGGCGGCGATCGCGGCCTGGATCAGGTTGGTGTTCCCCTCGCGGTCGACCACCTGTCGCGCAGGTGGGAGACCTCCGCCGTTGGCGGTCGTGATCACCTCGCTGCATCCAGCCAGGGCCGTGACCAGGGTCGCCGGCGCCAGCAAGTCTCCTTCGACCACCTCGGCCCCGAGGTGACGAAGCCCGGCCAGCCGCTCCGGCCTCCGCGCGAGCAGGCGAACCGCCTCGCCCCTGGCCAGCAACATTCGTGCGACCTGGCCTCCCACCTGGCCGGTCGCGCCCACCACCAGCACCATTCTCGTCTCTCCTTTCCTAACTTAGTTCGGAACGAATCTTATCCTACCATTGTTCGGCAGACACGTGGCCCCCTTCTCCCGCTTGGCTGATGCCCCACCGCGGCACGATCGAGCGACGTCACCAGCAGCGTGAGGCGATCCTGAGGGCGACCTCCCGGCTGGCCGGTGAGCGCGGCTGGCAGCAGGTCACCATGCGACGGCTGGCGGCCGCGCTCGGCTGGAAGGCGGCGAGCCTCTACGAGTACTTCTCAAGCAAGGAGGAGCTCCTCGCGGCGCTCGTCGGCGACGGCTTCGCTCGTCTCCTCGCCCGGGTGGCTGGGGACGGTGAGAAGCCTGGCCTTCACGAGCTCGCCCGCAGGACGTGGGCCTTCGCCTGGGAGGAGCCGCAGACCTATCAGGCCATGCACGGCCTTGCTGGGGTTCCCTTCGGGCCGCCTGAGCAGCCAGAGGCAAAGGCGTTGTTCGCGATCGTGCGCGAGGCGGTGCAGCGCGAGGTCGGCGACGCCCAGCTCGACCTCGATGCGGCGGCGGACGTCTGCTGGGCCCTCCTCCACGGCACCATCGCGCTGGCCATGTCCGGGCGCATCGCCGGGGGGAGAGCCCGTGCGGCTCGGCTCTTGGACGTGGGCCTCGACGCCCTGGTCACTGGCTGGCGCGGTGCCGGCGGCGACGGCCAACGACCGGGCCCTGCCGCTCACGATCGGCCCGGCAGGGACCCGCTACCGAGGTAGGCGGGGTCGGGTCTGGCTCTCCTCTGGCCTCGCGACCCGGCTAGTTGCGAGGGCAAAGCCCGGCAGGTCACGCGGCTCGGTCTCAGCCGAGACCGATGTGGGACGCCTGAGGGCCACCGAGAGAGGTGGCAGGGTGATCGGGCGACGGCTGGCGCGAGGACGCGTCCGGCTCCTCGACGCCCCGGCGACCGGGCTCGTCGAGCGGGAGATGGCCCCGGTCTGCCGTTGCCGCTGAGTAAGCGATGGTCTCATGCGGCACCCCTCACGGGGTTGCCCTCGCAGGCTTCGCGCCTCCTCGCCGCGTGCCCGGGAGGCCCGGGTCTCACCGGGTCCCCACGAGGCCGGCCTGGGGACCCCATCGGAGCGTGCTCCGATGGGGAACCCTCGTGGGGCACCCCTGCGGGCCATCGTGCGGGAGCGCGGCCATCGCCCGGGCCGCCCGATGGGCGGCGGCACGCCGGCCGTCGTGCCGGGCACCGAGGCCGCTCAGGAGCTCGCTTCCGTCTCGGACCAGGTCCTCGTCGACCTCGGCGGGATCGACCCCCACCAGCCGCCCTCCCTGGGCGGCGAGCGCAGCCTCCACCTCCTCGGCCCCGAACCGCGCCAAGCGGTCCCGAGGCTCGACCACGATCGTGGTCACGGTCGGGTCACGTAGCAGCGCCAGGAACCTCCGACGCGTTCCGTTCAGGGCCGAGCCAACCTCGGTCAGAAGGCGCCCGACGGCGAGCCCCTCCTGGGCCCGCCCAAGCGGCAGCACCCGCCACCTGCCGGTCCAGATCGGAGCGTTGATCGGCAGGGGACACGCGAGCGGTCACGCCGGGGCGTTCCCCAGAATCAGGTGACCGACTCGCCGGGCCGGGACGGGAAGCGTGCCCGACGAGAAGCAGCGGGAGGCGGTGACGGGAGGGATGCCTTGCTCGGGCGCCCACTGCTTCGAGTTGACGGAAGTGAATGGTGAGTGTATGGACACGTCAGCTGTCGTTACCCATCGAGGCCGGGTCACCGGGCCTCGCCATCAGCCGCCCGGATCAGGCGCCAGAGGCGCTCGGGCGTGTAGGGAGGGTCGACGTGCTCGATCCCGAGCGGGGCGAGGGCATCCACGACGGCGTTGGCCACCGCCGCGGGAGCTCCGATGGCCCCGCTCTCCCCGATCCCTTTGGCTCCCAGGGGGTTGAAGGGGGAAGGGGTGGCCTGGAAGCGCCCCTCCAGCTCCACAGCGACCTCGGCCGCGGTCGGGATGTCATAGGTCAGGAAGCTGGTGGTCACCGGCTGACCGTCGTCGCCATGCACCACCTCCTCCCAGAGCGTCGCTGCCAGCCCCTGGGCGATCCCACCATGCACCTGGCCCTCGGCCAGCCGCGGGTTGACCAGGGTCCCCGCGTCGTCCACCGTTGCCAGCCGCAGCACCTTCACCTCGCCCGTCTCCCGGTCCACCTCGACCACGGCGGCGTAGGCACCGAAGGGGAAGAGGAGGCCAGGGAGGGAGAAACGGCTCGTCGCCTCCAGCCCCGGGGGCAGGCCGGGGGGCAGCCGATCCGGGTCGACGGCGGCCTGGGCCACCTCCTCCAGGCCCATCCCCCGCGCCGGCGTCCCGGCCACATGGATACGGCCTGCCTCCCAGACGAGGTCCTCCGGAGCCACCTCGAGGAGGTGGGCCGCGATCAGGCGAGCCTTCTCCTTCACCGCCTCCGCTGCCCTCACCAGGGCCGACCCACCGATGGCGACCGAGCGGCTGCCGTAGGTGCCCATGCCTTCCGGCACCTCGGCGGAGTCCCCGTGTCGGACCTCGATCGACTCGGGGGCGATGCCGAGCGCGTCGGCGGCGATCTGGGCGAAGGTCGTCTCGTGCCCTTGCCCATGGGGGCTGGAGCCGAGCTGCGCCACCACCCGACCCGAGGGCTGGACGCTGAGCCGGGTCCGCTCCCAGAGGCCGGGTCCGGAGCGGTCCACGAAGGTGGCAAGCCCGATCCCGATCAGCCTG
This sequence comes from Candidatus Dormiibacterota bacterium, assembly GCA_035294145.1. Classification (GTDB taxonomy): domain Bacteria; phylum Chloroflexota; class Dormibacteria; order Dormibacterales; family Dormibacteraceae; genus CADDZO01. The sequence goes on from DATGLL010000149.1 coordinate 9,713, forward strand.
CCCTCGGCCCGGCCGGCGGCCTGGCGGGCCCGCCAGGCCGCGTACGGCAGCATCTCCTGGACCGAGAGCAGCGCCTGGCGGTAGTCCCCTGAGTCGTAGGTGTAGCCGAGGGCGTTGCGGTAGGGGAAGGCGTCGGAGGGGACGAGGTTCCGCCGCCTCAGCTCGGCGGGATCCATGTCCAGGGCCCTGGCCGCCATGTCCACCAGGCGCTCCATGATCAGCGTTGCCTCGGGACGCCCGGCGCCGCGGTAGGGACCGGTAGGGGCCTTGTTGGTGGCCACCCCCACCACCTCGACCGCCGCCGCCGGGATGTCATAGGCTCCGGTGAGCATCATCGCCGTGCAGGTGGGGCTCACCGAGGAGACCGGGTAGAGGTAAGCGCCGAGGTCTGAGAGGAGCCGGGCTCGGAGGGCCGAGAACCGTCCGTCGCCCTCCAGCGCCAGCTCGACGTCGGCGTCGAGCCCTCGTCCCTGGTAGGAGGCGAGGAAGTTCTCGCTCCGGCTCTCGCCCCACTTCACTGGCCGGTGAAGGCGCATGGCGGCCAGGGCGGCCAGCCCGTACTCGGGGGCGAGCGTGCCCTTGCTCCCGAAGGCCCCGCCGACGTCGGGGACCACCACCCTGGTGCGGCCGGCTGGACGGCGCAGCACCATCTCCAGCTCGTGGAGGGGACGGTGGGGGTCCTGGGCCGAGCACCACAGGGTCAGGAGATCGGTCGTGGGGTCGTAGGCCGCCAGGCAACCCCGAGGCTCGATCGGGGCGGCGACCAGTCGGGGCAGGTGGAAGCGGGCCCGAACCACCAACGAGGCCGCACTGAACCGCGCCTCGACATCTCCCGATGATCGCGCCCAACGCAGCAGCACGTTGCCCGCGATGTGGTCGTGGAGGGCGATACGGCTCTCGAGCGCCAGACGGGGCTCCAGCAGGGGAGGAAGCGACTCATACTCCACCTGGACGAGCCCGAGGGTGTCCTCGGCCACCTCCCGGCTCTCGGCCACCACTGCCAGCACCGGCTCGCCCACGAACCGTACCTTCTCGCGGGCGAGGAGCGGGACCGGGGCCGGCGCCACCTCAGCGCCCTCGCGTGAGGAGACCGGCATGGGGTCGACCGTGCCCATCAGGTCCCCTGCGGTGAGGACCGCGAGCACCCCCGCCCTGGCCCGTGCCGCGGTGGTGTCGATGGAGCGGATGCGAGCATGAGGCAGGGGGCTTCGCAGCACGGCCATGTGCGCCATGCCCTCCACGCGCAGGTCGTCGACGAAGCAGCCCTTGCCCTGCAGCAGCGGTGGGTCCTCCCGTCGCCGAAGTCCCTCCCCCACCCAGGGAGGACCGGTGGCCCGGCCGCTGCCCTTCGTCAGCATCATGGCCTCCCGAGATCGGTCGAGGTCGGCCCTGCTGTCATCTGCCGGGAGCTCAGGGCGATCGGCTCGGCTTGCGCCCCAAGGCGATGGCCACGGTCCAGGTGGTGCGGTACTCCTCGAACTCGCGGGTGGAGCCGCGGATGAGGTCGGCAGCCTCCTCGGCCGAGATCGCCCTTCGTGACCGTAGCCCTTCGCAGAGCCGCGTGCAAACCGCTCGGATGTCGCTGAGCATGAATGAGCCGACCCGGCCGCCCCACTCCCCGATCGGCAGCGAGACCTCCTCCCGCCTCACCATTTCCAGGCCCGCCTCCCGCAGGTAGCGGTCGAGGGAGCCGAAGACGGTGTCGGCGGTGTCCAGCCCCAGTGCCGCCACCTGACGCAAGAGCAGGTCCCCGAGCCGCTGCGTCGTCGGCCCGAGGCGCTCCGGCTTCACCATCGGCTCCACCAGCTCGACCCAGCCGCCGGGGCGGGTGACCCGGGCCAGCTCCGCCACCACCCGGGGCCACTCGCCCAGGGGGATGCCGGAGATCATCAGACGCTGGTGGACGAGGTCGAAGCAGTCGTCTCGGAAGGGCAGCCCCTGGAGCAGGTTGCCCCGCACGTGCCGGTACCC
>DATGLL010000150.1:0-13322 GCA_035294145.1 Candidatus Dormiibacterota bacterium
CCAGCTCCCCAGGTCGTAGGGCCATGTGCACGTCATCGACCGCCACCACGTCCTCGTAGTGGTGGGTGGCGCCGATGAGCTCGACCAGCGCAGGCAACGCCGGACAGGGTAGCGCACTGCACCGGCGCAATGGGAGAAGCCGTTGCCGCTGAGGAAGCGATCGTCTCATGCGGCACCCCTCACGGGGTTGCCCTCGCGGGCTTCGCGCCTCCCCGCCGCGGGTCCGGGAGGCCCGGGTCTCACCGGGGACCCCTGACCGCGGCTCTGCGCCTCCCGGAGGCTCCAACTGAGCCGACGGGCGGGGCCCCCACCAAGCCAGCTTGGTGGGGTGCCACGGGCGATGCCTCGCCAGGTTGAGCGCGGCGTGGTCATCGCACCGATGGCGCGCCCCACCGCCGTCACCCCTCCAGTGCTCGGCCCACCCGAGGTCCTGGACCGAGCCGCAGCCATGGCAGGGCCTCGAGCTGGCAAAGCACCGCTCGGCCTCCACCACCTCCGAGCCGTACCAGCCGACCTGGTAACGAAGCTGCCGGCGGAGCTCGGCCAGGGCCGCCTCGGCCGGTCCCCGGCGCCGCGCCCGCGCCCCAGGGATCCCCTTCTGGCGGATCATGCCGGCGGCGTCCAGCCCTTCCCCCACGATCCGGCCGTGGGGTGTGGCCGGCCGGGTGGTGAGCCGAGGGATCTCGTGCCGGCGGATGGCGGCCAGCCAGCGCACCCCGACATCGACCCCGACCGTCGAGGCCGGATCGGGGTGGCCCGGCTTGGGGGCTCCCCACGAGGCTGGCCTGGGGACCCCATCGGAGCGTGCTCCGATGGGGAGCCCTTGTGGGGCACCCCTACGGGCCATCGTGCTGGAGCGCTGCCATCGCCCGGGCCGCCCAGGTGGGGACACGCGCCCCCTGACGATCCAGGTCGGGGCGCTGATCCGCAGAGGGCACGCGAGCGGGCGGTCACGCCGGGGCGTCCCCCAGGATCAGGTGACCGACCCGCCGGGCCGGGACGGGAGGCGTGCCCGAGTGGAGCCAGCGGGAGGCGGTGACGGGATGGATGCCTTGCTCGCCTGCCCACTGCCTCGAGCTCACGGAAGTGAATGGTGAGCGTGTGGACACGTCAGCCGTTGTTGACCCTCAGCTCCAGATCGACGAGGCTCTCGGCCGGTCCCTGCCAGAGGGCCTCGACGATTGCCGTTACGCATCAAGGTGGTCATCGCGGCGCGCTCACTGAGGGAGAGGGGCGGCGACCCCTCTCGCCGGCCGGTCACCAGGTATCCTTGGGCATGGTGAGGGGACGCTTCGGGAGCGGAGGGCCCGATCTCACGGGCCTGGGGTGTGGGACACGTAAAGAGCAGGCAGCCGACGGCCTGCAGGCGCGAGGTTGTCGGCGCAGCTGGGCATGATCGACAAGACGGTCCCCTCCTTGGCGGCTGCAGTCGAGGGCCTCGAGGACGGCATGGTCGTGATGGTGGGGGGGTTCGGTGACTCGGGCACCCCGCACGAGCTGTTGAACGCGGTCCTGGAGCGAGGATGCCGGGATTTGACCATCATCTCCAACAACGCTGGCGACGGCGACCGCGGCATCGCTGCCCTCATCCTCCATCACCGGGTCCGGAAGGTCATCTGCAGCTTCCCAACCACGGCCCGCAACTACGCGGTTCGCGATGCCGTTGAGCGGGGCGAGGTCGAGCTTGAGCTGCGTCCTCAGGGAACGCTGGCGGAGTGCATCCGCGCCGGCGGGGCTGGCTTGGGAGGGGTGCTGACCCCAACCGGCCTAGGCACCGAGCTGGCGGAGGGGAAGCCGATCTATGAGCTGGATGGGCGCCAGTACGTGGTGGAACGTCCGCTCCGTGCCGACTTTGCGCTCGTCCGTGGTTGGCGCGCCGATCGTTGGGGCAACGTCGTCTACCGTTATGCGCAGCAGAACTTCAACCCTCTGATGGCGATGGCGGCCCGGTGCACGGTGGCCCAGGTCGATCACATCCACGAGGTAGGGGAGCTCGATCCCATGCTGGTGCACACCCCAGGCATCTTCGTGGATCGGGTGGTTCGGGTGGAGCGAGAGGCACAGCGATGAGCGCGGAGCGAGGCTGGACCGAGCCTGAGATCGCCCGTCGGGTGCTGGCCGATCTCTGGGAGGGCGCCTACGTCAACCTGGGCATCGGCATGCCCTTGTTGCTGAACGAGCTGCTGACCCCGGAGATGGGGGTCATCCTGCACAGCGAGAACGGCATCCTGGGCATGGGCCCTGCTCCTCCGCCGGATCGGCGCGATGACGACATCGTCGACGCCGGCAAGGCGCACGTCACCTTGGTCCCCGGGGCAAGCGTGTTTCACTCCGCTGACTCCTTCGCCATGCTCCGCGGTGGCCACCTGGACGTGGCCGTCCTGGGCGCCTACCAGGTCAGCATGCACGGGGATCTGGCCAACTGGAAGCGCCCCGGCCAGCGGATCGCGGGTGTCGGCGGCGCCGCCGACATCAGCGTGGGCGCCAAGCAGGTCTGGGTCATGATGCGACATCTGACCAAGGATGGAGCGCCGCGCATCGTGCGAGAGTGCACCTTCCCGCTCACCGCCAGAGGGGTGGTGAAGCGCATCTACACGGACATGGCCGTCATCGACGTCACCGCCGAGGGGCTCCAGCTCAAGGAGCTGGCTCCGGGGTACACGGCCGCCGAGGTGGTGGCGGCGACCGACGCCCCGCTCGCCGTCCTCGAAGGCGTCCGCGACTGACCGGATCCGTCCTCCGATGGCGCTCTGCGAGCGCCGCCGCTGCCAGCCCAGCTCCCTCGGGCTGTCACAAAGGCGCCCATTGCGGGGCTTCCTTGGCGATGACAGCCATCCTTGCCACGCATGATCTCTGCAAGCGCTACGGGACACACCTGGCGGTCGACCACCTCGAGCTAGAGGTGTCGCGGGGGGAGATCTTTGGGTTCCTTGGCCCGAACGGGGCCGGCAAGACCACCACGATCCGCATGGCGCTGGGGCTTGTCCGCCCAACCAGCGGCTGGGTCGAGGTGCTCGGCCGGGACGTCGTCCGGCACCGTGCCGAGGTCTTGCCCAGGGTGGGGGCGCTCATCGAGGCTCCCGCTCTCTACGCCTACCTGTCGGGGCGGGCCAACTTGCTGGCCTTCGCCTCGGTGCTGGGCGGCGTCGCCCGCTCCTGGGTCGACCAGGTGCTGGAGGTCGTCGATCTCGCCTCCCGGCAGGAGGACCGGGTCAGCACCTACTCGATGGGGATGAAGCAGCGGCTGGGGGTGGCCGTCGCCCTCCTCAACGACCCTGAGCTGCTCATCCTCGACGAGCCCGCCAACGGCCTCGACCCGGCCGGGATCGTCGAGATGCGCGACCTCCTGCGCCGCCTGGTCGACCAGGGGAAGACCATCTTCGTCTCCAGCCATGTGTTGGCCGAGGTGCAGCAGATCTGCGATCGGGTCGCGATCATCGATCACGGCCGGCTGGTCACGGTCGCCCCGGTGGCCGAGCTCCTCGGTGGCCAAGGTGAGTTCGAGGTCACCGTGGAGGATTCGGCCGCGGCGATGGCGCTGCTTCGAACCACGACGTGGGGCGCGGATGCCCGCCTCGACCGGGGGCGCTTGATCACCCGCTCTCCCAGCGGCAGGGGGCGCGACCTGGTGCGCTTCTTGGCCGAGCGGGGCTTTTGGCCCGATCGGGTCACGGAACGTCAGCAGAGCCTGGAGGAGATCTTCCTCCACCTGACCGGTGGTGCCGAGGGGGCCGTCCGGTGAGCGTCGGCGTCGAGATCCCGGTCGAGCCGCGGACGGGCTCCGCCCGTGCCCTCAGGCCCAGCTTCGTCGGAGCCTTCCGGGGGGAGCTCCTGAAGCTCCGTCATCAGCGATCCACCATCGGGCTGCTGCTGGTGGCGGTGATCCTCTTTGGCGTTGTGATGGCGGCGCTGTTCGACAACAACGTCATGCGGCAGACCCTCCACCGCAACCCTCAAGCATTCTTCGACGATCTGCTGGGCATCCTGCTGGCCCTCTTCGACACCGGTTCGGGCATTTTCCTGCTGCTGGTCGGGGCGCGGCTGGTGGGCATGGAGTACGATGCCGGGACCATCCGTGTGCTACTGGCCCGGGGAATCGACCGGGTGCAACTTCTGCTCGCCAAGTGGCTGGCGCTGGTCCTGCTCGGGCTCCTGCTGCTGGCCGGGTTCCTGGTGCTGGCGACGGTCTCCCTGCTCATCGTCGTCGAGGCCTGGGAGGGTAGCCTCTCGCCCATCACCTCGCTGCCAGCCGTGGCTTGGCACGACCTCGGCCTCAACCTGCTGGTGGCGCTGATCAGCGTCGGTGTCTGCATCCTGCTGGGAACGGCTGCCTCGGTGGTGGGGCGCGCCATGGCCTTCGGCGTGGGGGTGGCGATGGCGTTCTTTCCCGCCGACAACTTCGGCACGGTCGTGATGGGGCTGCTGGCCCGGATCACCCACCAGACCTTCTGGCTACGGGTGACCGAGTACCTGCTCGGGCCCAACCTCAACCAGCTGCCGGTCGAGCTCCAGACCGACCATCGGGTGCGAGCCGCGTTCGCCACCCCCCTGCAGCCGGTGGACACGACCCACTCCTTGCTCGTGATCGGCGCCTACGCGGTGGTGTTCGTGGTCGTCTCGCTCCTGCTCATCTGGCGGCGGGACGTGCTCGAGTAGTCGCGGTCAGGCCCGACCCGGTCGGCGACGCGGCTCGCCCCTCGGTGGCGGGCCGCATCGTCGCCGTGGTGGCCGGCTCCGGAGGGGGTCAGCGTCGACGCGTGCGGGCGATCGAGCGCAGGACGAGCAGGGCCACCACGAGGACCAGCTGGCCGCCCAGGATGACGCGGTTGACGTCCACCGCCGGCTGCCAGCGCACCCGATCGCCCCGGATGATGAAGACCCCGGCCGGGCGGGCCTCGCCGCCCCAGCCGCCGCCCCGTCGGGCCCCCTCGCCACCTTGCTCGCTGCCGCCCCCACCCCCGCGGACCACGGGGCCGCCGCCGGTAGGGTCGACTGCCGGGGAACGGGGACTCAGGATGTGGCCGGTGTCGCCCCGGGGCCGGGGTCGTGGTCGGGCTCAGGGGTCGCGTCCGGCGCCGGAGGCGCGCCCTGGCCGGCGGCCGGGGCTCGTCGTCGGCGTGTCAGGAACTCGGCCTCGTCCTTGTAGACGATGGCCAGGGCTCGCTCCCAAGCCGCAGCCGGCCTTCCGTGGGGAAGCTCCTCCTCGAACTCGGCCAGCTCCTCCAGCAGCCGGGCCTCCTCGGCCTCTCGCTTGGCCTCGGCGGTCGGCTCGGTCGGTTTTCGCTCCTCGTTCATGTCCTCAGTCTGGGCGCAGCTCGGCCCGTGCACCACCGCCCAACGGCCCCCGGGCAGCGGGTCCTCCCTCGGCTACCACGTCGGTGCTGCCGCCCTCCACCCCTCGCTGGCGATCGCGGCCGCGCTCCCGCCAAGACCTCTCGGTCGAGTGCGACGAGGCCTCCGTCGGAGCGGTGTCGTCACCTGAGATCCCCGGGGGGAGGGGATCCCGTCCCCCCGACTGCTCGACTGGCCGGGGCTCAGGGCCGTCCGCCCTCCCCCGGACGGGCGTCGGCGGACGCTTCCTCTGCCAGGCGGCTCACCAGCCGTGCCACGAAGTCGCGGAGCGACGCCTCGCCGACGCGGTGCATCAGAGCCTGATCCACGACCGCGCCCACCCGCCCGGCGGGGGGGCGGTAGGTGACGTCGAAGGTGAGGCGGCAGTGGCCCGGCCCGGCCCGCTCCAGCCGCAGCGCCCCGGTCAGGGTGGGGTAGAGCTCGGGGTGCCGGAGCGCCTGCCACTCGACGTGGACCACCACCCCGTGGCCGAACGGCTGCACCCGGCTCAGCGTCGCCCGTACCTTGCGTCGCACCCTTTGGGCGGGGGGGCCCGGGCTGAGCTCGAAGATCAGCTGCTCGCCCATCCGCTCCGCCCCCGGCAGCCAGCGCTCCGGGTCGCCGCGCAGCAACGCCTCCAGGGGCTCGTAGGCGTGCTCGATCTGGCTTTCCAAGAGCAACTCCATCACCGTCACCTCGGGATCGCGACCGGGTCGCTGGGGCCCATGGCTGGGGATCCTCTCATGGCCCCACCGTCCCGCTTCCGCTGGCGTCGGGTCGGAGCACCATCCTGACCCTTGCCCGGCAGCGCCGGCAGGTGACCTCGACCACGGCCCGGTCCAGCTCCATCTCCCTCAGCTCGAGCTCGCCGGTGACGAGCGGGCCAGCGCAGCTGGGGCAACGCCTGGCCCGGGCCTCCCCACGCGCCAGCTCGAGCAGGAGGCGACGGGCGGGCTCCGGCGGGGTGGGGCTCATCGGCGTGCCGGCGCATAGCGGCTGCGGTAGAGGATGTAGGGCCGGCCCAGGTACTGCCAGGGCAAGCTCCAGGCGTGGACCAATCGGGAGAACGGCCACAACGCGTAGAGGGCCCAGGCGGAGGCCGCGTGGACCTGGTAGACGAGCGGCGCTCGCGCCATCAGCTGGGGCTCGGGATGCAGCCAGAAGAGCCCTCGAAACCAGATCGCGACCGTCGACCGGTAGTCGTAGCCGGGACCGAAGGCGTTGACCGCCAGCGTCTCCCCGATCCCGAGCCCGATGACCACGGCCAGCAGCGCGTAGACCGCGACGTCAACCGGGCTGGTCGTTCGTCGTACCCGGACGAAGACCGCCCGGCGCACGGCCAGGATCGCCAGGCCGATCACGCAGACCCCGCCCGCCACTCCGCCCGCCACCGCCGAGAGCAGGTGGTACTCGACCTCGGTGATCCCGACCGCCGAGGTCAGCCAGTTGGGGACGAGCATGCCCAGCACGTGGCCGGCGATGGCGGCCAAGGCTCCGTAGTGGAAGAGGTTGGAGCCCCAGGCCAGCCAGCGGCGCTCCAGGAGCTGGGTCGACCGGCTGGTCCAGCCGAACTGGTCATGGCGGTAGCGCCAGACGTGGCCAGCGACGAAGAGGACCAGGGCGGCGTAGGGCAGGACCACCCAAAGGAAGGTGTCCCAGATCGTCATCGTGACCTCCCCCCCTCGCCCCTCGCGGTGGGCACGACCTCGGGAGGGGCGAACGGCTCCAGCCCCACCCGCTCGGCCGGTGGCCCCTCCCGGATCAGGCGCCCGATCCGTTCCAGGTCGACCGAACTCGGTCGAGGAAGCCTCAGACAGAGGGCCTTGATCAGGTGACGGTAGGGGCTTCCCTGCTCTCGGAGGGCCAAGCGCAACACCTCGAGCCCGGCCCGGTGCTCGGCCAGGAGCCGTGACCCGGCGTCGCCTGGGGCGAGTGCGGCGAACTCCAGCATGACCGGCAAGTAGTCGGGCAGCTGATGGTCCAGCAGCCGCAGGCCCGCCGCCGCGTAGCGGTGCTTGAGGTGCAGCAGGGCCAAGCCTCGCCTGCGGGTGTCGCCCTCGGCGAAGTAGGTGAGGTGGAGGTCGGTGCGGCGCTGGAGATCGAAGGTGGCCACGTAGCGCTGCTGGAGCTCCAGATCGGGGGTGGCCACCAGGTAGGCGACGAAGGCGTGCAGACGTTCTCGGACCGTCCCCCTCGGCAGCGACGCCACCGCCTCGGCGACCTCCTGCCGCGCCCCGAGCAGGCGCTCATCCGGGTAGTCGAGCAGCACCGCGAGCAGGCGGTAGAAGAGCCGGTCGGTCTCGCCGCGCCTCATGGCTGGACCCTGGTCGGCCCCTGCCGGACCGGCAGCGGACGGGCACCGGGGAAACGGCGCTCGGGCCGCTCGGCGAGCATGAAGCGCTGGTTCAGGCTCTCGGCTGGCCGGGGCAGGCCGGCGCCCGTCTCCCCGGCCAGGTCCAGCCCACAGGTCCCGGGCAGCTCGGTCAGGCGCTGGGCCAGCTCGGTATGGGCCTGCGGGATCACGTAGCGATCCTCGTACTTGGCGATGGCGAGCAGACGATAGAGGTCCTCCAGATCCTCGACCGTCATGCCCACCCCGGCCGCCACCGTCTCGTCGCGCAGCCCCAGGACCTGCTGTTTGCGCATGAAGGACCGCATGGCCGCCAGCCGCCGGAGCACGAAGCGAATCCGGTCGGCGTCCCCGGCGGCGAGCAGGTTGGCCAGGTACTCGATCGGGATACGCAGCTTCTCGATGGCCGGGAAGACGTCGTCGGGGTCGGCCTCGTACCCGTCCCGCTCCAGGGCGTTGACCACCGGCGAGAGCGGGGGGACGTACCAGACCATGGGCAGGGTGCGGTACTCAGGGTGCAGGGGCAGCGCGACCTGGTGGCGCACGGCCAGGGCGTGGACGGGGGAGCGCCGGGCGAAGTCGAGCCAATCGTCGGGGATGCCGTCACGGCTGGCCTGGCGCCGGATCTCTGGGTCGTCGGGGTCCAAGAAGATCCCCAGCTGGGCGTCGAGGAGGTCTCTGGGGTCGGGCGTCGAGGCGGCCTCCAGGACCCGGTCGGCGTCGTAGAGGACCAGGCCCAGGTAGCGGATGCGGCCCACGCAGGTCTCCGAGCAGACGGTGGGCAGCCCAGCCTCGATCCGGGGATAGCAGAGCGTGCACTTCTCCGCCTTGCCGGTGCGGTGGTTGAAGTAGACCTTCTTGTACGGGCATCCGGAGACGCAGAAGCGCCAGCCCCGGCACTTGTCCTGGTCGACGAGGACGATGCCGTCCTCCTCCCGCTTGTACATCGCCCCCGAGGGGCAGGAGGCGGCGCAGGAGGGGTTCAGGCAATGCTCGCAGATGCGGGGCAGGTAGAACATGAACGCCTGCTCGTAGGCGAGCTTGACCTGATCCTCAAGGCCGCGCAGCAGGGGATCGTCGGGTGCCGTCTCGGGGGCGCCGGCGAGGTCGTCGTCCCAGTTCGGGCCCCAGCGGACGCTCATCTCCCGGCCGGTCAGCTGGGAGCGAGGCCGGGCCACCGGGTCCCGCTCCGAGAGCGGGGCCTCGATCAACGTCTCGTAGTCGTAGGTCCAGGGCTCGTAATAGTCATCGATGGTGGGCAGGTCGGGGTTCCAGAAGATGCTGACCAGCTTCCGGATCTGACCCCCGGCCTTGAGCCGCAGCCGTCCCTTCCGGTCCAGCTCCCAGCCCCCGCGCCAGCGCTCGTTGTCCTCCCAGCGCCGGGGATAGCCCAGGCCGGGTTTGGTCTCGACGTTGTTGAACCAGACGTACTCGGTCCCCGGTCGGTTGGTCCAGACCTGCTTGCAGGTGACGCTGCAGGTGTGGCAACCGATGCACTTGTCGAGGCTCATGACCATGCCCACCTGGGCCCGAATCCGCATCAGAACACCACCTCCTGGCGACGCTTGCGGACCACCGTGACCTCGTCCCGCTGGGAGCCGGTGGGCCCGTAGTAGTTGAACCCGAAGCTGAGCTGGGCGTAGCCGCCGATCAGGTGGGTCGGCTTCCAGATCACCCGGGTGAGCGAGTTGTCGGTGCCCCCGCGGTTGCCGGCGAGCTCCGTCCGGGGCACGTTGAGGTGCCGATCCTTGGCGTGGTACATGACGCAGACGCCCCTCGGCACCCGGTGGGTGACCACCGCCCGGCAGGCGATGATGCCGTTGCGGTTGCAGGCCTCGACCCAGTCGTTGTCGCGAGCCCCGATCGCCTCCGCATCCTCGCGGGAGAGCCAGAGCACCGGGCCGCCCCGGAAGAGGGTCAGCATGTGGAGGTTGTCCTGGTACTCGGAGTGGATCGACCACTTGGAGTGCGGGGTCAGGTAGCGCACGGTGACCTCGACCGCGCCGGGCAGGCCCGAGCCCTGGTCTCCGAAGTGGCGTCGGTAGTCGAGCGGGGGCCGGAAGACGGGCAGCATCTCGCCCAGCTCTCGCACCCACTCGTGGTCCAGGTAGAAGTGCTGGCGTCCGGAGAGGGTGTGCCAGGGCTTTTGCCGCTCGACGTTGATGGTGAAGGGGGCGTACCGGCGCTCATGCGACTCGATCCCCGACCACTCCGGCGAGGTGATCACGGTCCGGGGCTGGATCTGCACGTCGAAGAAGGTGAGTCGGTCGCCGGCCCGGGGCCCGGCCAGGTCGGCCAGGGGCACCCCGCAGCGCTCCTCCAGGCTTCGGAAGCCCTCCACGGCTAACCGGCCGTTGCAGGTGCCGGAAAGGGCCAGGATGGCCTCCGCCACCTGCTCGGCGTTGTCCAGGCGCGGGCGGCCGTGGCAGGGACCGCCGCGCACCACCCCATGCTTGCGGGCGAGGTAGTCGACCTCCGCCGAGGGCGTCCAGGCGGCGCCCTTGGTCTGGTTGCCCAGCTGCTCCAGGAGGGGGCCCAGCGACCGCATCCGGGCCCCGATCGCCCCGTAGTCGCGCTCGACCACCACCAGCTGGGGCATGGTCCGGCCGGGAAGGGGCTCGCACTCGCCGGCCCGCCAGTCCCGGACCTCGCCCAGCGGCTGCGCGACCTCCCCGGGAGTGTCGTGGAGGAGCGGCGCCGCCACCACGTCCCGGCGCACCCCCAGTCGCTCGCGAGCCAGCTCGCTGAAGCGGTCGGCGACCAGGTTGAAGATCTCCCAGTCGGTCTTCGCCTCCCAGGGCGGCGGCACCGCCTGGTTGAAGGTGTGCACGAAGGGGTGCATGTCGGTGGTGGAGAGGTCGTACTTCTCGTACCAGGTGGCGGCGGGCAGGACCACGTCGCTGAAGAGCGCGTTGGAGGTCATGCGGAAGTCGAGCGTGCAGAGCAGGTCGAGCTTGCCCACCGGGGCCTCGGGGCGCCACACCACCTCCCGGGGCCGCAGCTCGGAAGGGGTCTCCTCGGCCCGCACCGCCGGGTCGGAGGTGCCCAGCAGGTGCTTCAGGAAGTACTCGTGACCCTTGCCCGAGGAGCCGAGCAGGTTGGAGCGCCAGACCGTGAGCACGCGCGGCCAGTTCTCAGGGGCGTCGGGGTCCTCGATGGCGAAGCGCAGGCGGCCCTCCTGGAGCTCTCGGACCACGTGCTCCCCGATCGGTCGGCCGGCGACCGTGGCCTCGTCGGCCAGGCTCAGGGGATTGCGGTCGAAGACCGGGTGGGCTGGCATCCAGCCCAGGCGGGCGGCCTGCGCGTAGCAGTCGATGAGCTGGCGGCCGGCGAAGCGCCCTTGCCCCAGGGGCGAGGCCAGCTCCTCGGGGCCGAAAGCCTCGTAGCGCCACTGGTCGGTGGCCGCGTAGAAGAAGGGCGTGGAGGCCTGGTGGCGGGGCGGGCGGACCCAGTCCAGGGCGAAGGCCACCGTCTGCCAGCCGGTGAGGGGGCGCACCTTCTCTTGGCCCACGTAGTGGGCCCAGCCGCCGCCGTTGCGGCCCTCGCAACCGCAGAGCAGGACCAGGGCGAGGAAGGTCCGATAGATGAGGTCGGAGTGGTACCAGTGGTTGGTCCCTGCCCCCATGCAGATCATGGACCGTCCTTGGGTCAGCTCGGCGTTGCGCGCGAACTCCCGGCCGATGCGGGCCGCGAGCTGGGCCTCGACCGAGGTGATCTCCGCTTGCCAGGCGGGGGTACAGGGCCGGGGGTCGTCGTAGTCGCGGGGCCATTCCCCGGGCAGCCCCGGCCGGGACACCCCGTAGTGGGCGAGGAGGAGGTCGAAGACCGTGGTCGCCAGCCGGTCCCCGATCCGCAGCGCCGGCACCCCGCGACGCAGGATCGAGCCTCCCTCGGTCGGCCCCAGGTCGAAGCGAGGGAGCAACACCTCCACCCGCTCCTGGGCTCGCTCAAGCAGGGTCAGGGCCGGTCGCAGCGCTCCCAGCTCCAGGTTCCAGCGCCCAGGCTGGCGCTGGTAGCGGTGGCCGACGCTCCCCGGGGGGACCGCCAGCGCCCCCGTCACCTCGTCCAGCACCACCGGCTTCCACTCCGGCAGCTCCTCCTCGGCGGAGGGGAGAGAGGGGAGATCGGAGGCACGTAGGAAGCGCCCGGGCACGAACCCCTCCGGTCCTTCCTCCAGGAGGACGAGCAGGGGGAGGTCGGTGTAGCGCCGGACGTAGTCCTCGAAGTACGGCGTCCGCCGCTCGACGTAGAACTCCTTCAGGATCACGTGGCCCATGGCCAGGGCCAGGGCGGCGTCGGTTCCGGGCTGGGCGGGCAGCCAGTGGTCGGCGAACTTGGTGTGGTCGGAGAAGTCGGGCGAGACCACCACCACCTTCTGGCCCCGGTAGCGCGCCTCGACCATGAAGTGGGCGTCGGGGGTTCGGGTGATGGGGAGGTTGGTCCCCCAGATGATCAGATAGGCGGCGTTCCACCAGTCCCCGGACTCGGGGACGTCGGTCTGGTCACCGAAGACCTGGGGCGAGGCCGGGGGCAGGTCCGCGTACCAGTCGTAGAAGCTGAGGATCACGCCCCCGATCAGGGAGAGGAAGCGGGTGCCGGCTGCGTAGGAGACCTGGGACATGGCCGGGATGGGCGAGAACCCGACCACCCGGTCGGGACCATAGCGCTCCACGGTGTGGACGTGAGCGGCTGCCACCAGCTCGACCGCCTCCGTCCAGGACGCGCGCACGAAACCGCCCTTGCCCCGCTGCGACTTGTAGAGGCGGGCCCGCTCGGGGTCGTCCACGATCGAGGCCCAGGCGTCGACCGGGTCGGAGTGCTCGGCCCGCGCCCGACGCCACATCTCTAGCAGGCTGCCCCGCACGTAGGGGTACCGCACCCGCAGGGGCGAGTAGGTGTACCAGCTGAAGGATGCCCCCCGAGGGCAGCCTCGAGGCTCGTACTCGGGCATGTCCGGGCCCACCGACGGGTAGTCGACCGCCTGGGACTCCCAGGTGATGATGCCGTCCTTGACGTAGACGTTCCAGGAGCAGGAGCCGGTGCAGTTCACCCCGTGGGTGGAGCGGACCACCTTGTCGTGCTGCCAGCGATCCCGGTAGAAGGACTCCCACTCTCGGCCCTCGGCCACCCGCTGGCTCCAGCCCTCGGCCGAGACCGGGCCTCGGCGGAAGAAGCGGTGAGCTTCGAGCAGCGGGTTCGTGGTCTTGGCCACCGGCATCTCCTCCTACTCGGGATCGACTCGGGCGATGCGTGTGCCCTCAACCATGCATCCGCGACGGTGCCGGCCGCAAGCCGCTCCCACGTGCCGGCCGGCCCTTTCGACCGTGCCGGCCGGAGCACGGACCGTCGGGTGCGGTCTGGACGTCCACGGTCGCGCTGACCTCCCTGCCTCATCCGTCGGTCGAGGCCGACTCGTCCCGGTGGGGGGTGGGGATCAGCAGCAGCGGGCGTTGGCAGGTGTGGGAGAGCTCGTGGCTGACGCTGCCCAGGAGCAGCTCGACGACCCGGCCCCGGCCCCGCCGGCCCACCACCACCAGGTCCGCCTCCTCCTCGTCCGCCACCTCCCGGATCACCGTCGCCGGTCGGCCGTCCCGCTCCACGGTGCGGTAGGGCACCCCGGCCTCCTCCAGGGGTCGGCACC
>DATGLL010000151.1:0-19111 GCA_035294145.1 Candidatus Dormiibacterota bacterium
CTGCTGAGCGAAGTGATAGATCAGGATCACGTACTCGGCAGGGACTCTCCTCCACATCTCCACGTACTGGTCTCGAACCTGCTCGGGGGTGCCAATCACCCATAGGCCACTGGCCAGCACGGAATCGACCGGGTTGCTGGGGTCGAAGCTCATGGGCGTGGTGCCGGCGTAGAGGTCACGGAAGATGTCGACGTCCCAGGCCTCGACATTCCGCCGCGCCTGCTCCATCGACGGCGCGATGTGACCCCACCGAACCAGGGCCTGGTTCTGGCCCAGCCGATATCGACGCCCGGCGGCCGCAGCAGCGTTCACGTAGGCTCGTGCATACTCAGCTGCTCGCTCGATCTTGGAGAAGTAAGCTGGGATGAAGCCCCGCGGGGCACAGTACTCGACCGTCTCGCGGCTCGCGTTGCTCGACACGAAGATTGGCGGATGGGGTCTCGTAAAAGGAGCTGGGACGACGCTCACCCGACGGATGCGGCCGTGATCGTCCATCTCGCCCGGGGCCCCGAGCTCGCGAGTGGCGGTCATGGTCCACTCCACTCCCTCGTCCCGCGGATAGGGTATTTGCCAGCGACCGTCCGATTCGATGCTCTCCTCGGCCCAGGCACGTAGCACGAGGTCCACTTGCTCCTCGAAGATCTCTCGGTTGATCCGGTCGTCGGCGAAGCGAGCCGCTTGCTGCTCAGGAGTCCAAGCTGCCCGCTTCTCCTCCGGAAGCCCCGAGGGCGACAGCGTGGCCCGAGCTCCCAGGTGCTGACCAAGGATGTTGGTCCAGCGAGCCTGGTAGCCACGGGCGAAGCCGATGAAGCATCGGCCATTGGTGAGGTGATCGAGGATCGCGGCCTCCTCGGCCACCCTAATCGGGTTCTGAGCGCTCATGACGTACCCGAGCTGGCCGATGCGAACTTGCTCGGTGATGGCAGCCCAATACGCGTTGAGGACACCGGGGTTAGGGCCTACCTCATAGCCTTCGGAGTGAAAGTGGTGCTCAATCGTGGAAACGCCCCAGAACCCAAGCCGGTCTGCGGCACGCACGATCTCATGCCACCCTCCTAGCAGCTGGTGGTAGCGTTCCGCATCACGTCCGATCGGCCGCCGATCGATACGCTCCTGTCGGGTGGCCGGAATCACGGGATAGATCTGGAGAATTGGCTTCACCATCGCAACTTCCTCATCCTGCTGCTCGCTTCTCCCATACGGACTGAGGTATGGGCCGAGGATACGTAGGCACGATTGAGGAGGCTATGGGAAGAAAAACAAGCACATCGACAACCCTTTGTGAGTTGCCACTACAGGCCACGTCCGCTCCAAAGCGCGGACGAACGGCCACGCGTCATCCGGCCTCACGAGCTGACTTGGGGAGCTCCGATGCCACCTCCGTCGGCTGGATCACAGACCAGGTGATCTCGAGCGACCCTCCCCCAGATGGGGACCACCGTTCCCCCCGCCGTGGCCGCCGGCCAGCACGACCCTGATCGGACGGATCGTGCCCCGTCGAGGCGTCTAGCGGCCTCCTCGAGGCGCTCCTGGAGCAGCCCCACCAGCCGCCGGGGCAGGTCTGAGCTGCGCCGACCCCGACCGCGCTCCCAGCCGACCAGGGCAGGAGCGCCGCGACGGCGCGCTTGGGGCCCAGGCACGCCGAGGGCTAGCTCGACCCTGCTGCCTTGGCCACCAGGCCGCATCGGAAGCTGGTCCAGCTGGCCCGTCCTCGGCCGTGATCCCCACCCAGGGGCTCACGCTCCCCCTCGCGGGCCACGCCGGTGGCGATGGCGGCCATCCACCGGGGTCCATCCCAAGGGCGCCCGGAAAGGGCGGGCCCCGGCCGAGGTGCGGGAGGGCCGGCTCCACGAGCTCAGGTCCCCACATCCGCTCGCCGTGGCGGCCCCTCCCTGCCTTGGGCTGCGCTCGCCGTCGCCGGCCCCGCAGCGGGCACCAACCTCAGCCTCCATCAGCATCCCGATCATGCTCTGCCGCAGGCCGCGGAGCCGGTCGGGGGAGCCTCGAGGTTTTCACGGACCTGGTGCTGGGGATCCATCCTGGGCGTGGCCATCGTCCCTCCTTCGTTGGAGAGACCTCCGAAGGATGACCCGGTGGCCGTCGTCTCGACGGGCTGCCCCACCCCCTCCTTCTCCACCACGTCCGTTGACGCTAATCACTCACCACGGACGCCAACCTTGGCCGACACAGCGACGGGATTCATCCTTGTGGTCGCGCTAGATCATGTGAATGCGAACCGGCCCCGAGCCAGGCTTGATGCAGGGATGCGAGAACGTTGTGACCCTCACAGAGCAGAGACCCAAAGGGAAGCCAGGGTCGTGGCTACATCCTCGGATCGGACTGAGTTCGCAGTACTGCCTCCCGCCAGGATTCCCGATCGGGCTACTACCGCTTAGACGGCGGTGACCTGGCGGCAGAAGTCGATGATCAGCGGCGCGGCCAGCGGCCAGAAATCGAAGGTATGGGGCTCCCCCGTCTGGAAGGTTTTGACCCCTGCCTGCTCCCACGCGTCTTCCGGCCACGGCGGCTCCACCAGGCGGGATCCTTTGATGAGCGCATGAACCTCGAACGACGTCCGTTTGGGGTGATCGTCGTCGTTTTCGCCGCTCCTGATGATGACGGTCGGCACCTTGATACGATCGAAGTCGTCATCGGGAACCCCCGGGATAGTCTGTCCTGCCTTGGGCACATACGCATTGAGCCAGAGCTTCATCAGGCGGATGAACTCTTCTCTTGGGATCGAGAGTAGCCGTTCCCTGTTGCGGGGATTCTGTGCGATTCGTTCCTTCCACTCTGGCATCTCGATCACCGCCTCCATCCCGCCCCGCTTCGCCGTGGTGATGTTGGGCATCACGTAGTAGCAGCCGAGCGAGAAGGAGCTATAGACGCCGCCGACGATATGCCAGACGAAGAGCCCGCTGGTGACCTCCGGGTACTCGATGGCGGTGATGATGGAAACCCGGGCCCCGCCGGAACCCCCGGCGATGACGGTGGGGCCCCATCCCAGGTGCTTGATCAGTTGCTGGAGGGTGTCGGCATACATATGTGACTCCGAAGGCCAACGGTCCGAGAACTGGACATCAGAGGCACCGCAGTTGGGACGGTCCCAGAGGAGGACCTTGACCCCGCCCTCGGCCAGCCGCTCAGCCAGGGGCCTGACACCCGGGAAGTCCTTCGAGAAGCGCCCACCAGGCGTCAACGCTAGTGGAATCCCATCCTGCCCGCCAAGG
This sequence comes from Candidatus Dormiibacterota bacterium, assembly GCA_035294145.1. Taxonomy (GTDB): domain Bacteria; phylum Chloroflexota; class Dormibacteria; order Dormibacterales; family Dormibacteraceae; genus CADDZO01. Next base: position 3,231 of record DATGLL010000151.1, read on the forward strand.
GTCTCATAGACGACCCGTCCACCGTTGATCTCCACCGAAGGCATCTGTTCTCTTCTCCAACTTCAAGCTGGCCCGGCCTTACGAGCGCTTGCGCTTCTTGGCTCCCATGCTCACACGGCCGGAACGTCGGCTACGGAGTTGACACCACCTGGCTCTTGACAGTAGATGGACTTACAGTAGGAGGACGTGCGATGAGCGCCAGGACAATCGAGATGACGAGTAGCGCCACGATCAGCTGCAGCGCCAGTGTGTAATGGCCCGTGACATCCACGATAATGCCTGTTACAAGGGGGCCGAAGCCGCCAAGCAACGAGTTGACGGGCGCCGCCCAGCCGTAAATCAGAGCGTAGTTGTTGGCCCCGTAGTATCTGCTGAGCGCGACGGGGACGGTGGGCACGAACGTGCCGTATCCGGCTCCGAAGATGATCACGAAGGCGAAGACCAGGGATACGGACCTGGCGAACAGGAACAACAGCGCGCCAGCTGTCATGAGAGTGGTCGAGATCAAGATCACCCAGTAGGTTCCAATGCGGTCGTTTAGCGGGCTGAGGACTATGCCCGCGACCGCTGCCACCAGCCCGGATACCCCGAGCGCCGTCGATGCCGCAAGTGGAGAGACGCCAACGGACTTGAGGTAGATGACCTGATCAACCGCATAGACACCCAGCGCCCATGACTCTATGCCGAAGATGGTTAGGATAAGCCACACCTGCGGCGTGCGGAGCGCCTGACCGACGCTCCATTGCCTTTCGACCTCCCGGCTGTTGGCGCCAGCGAGCCCCTGTGCCATTGCCACGCTACCTGTCGTCTGCTCTGGTTGGGGCTTGGGCACGACACCATCTGGATATTCGCCGCGATCCTCGGGACGATTGGTGATGAGCAGCAGAGCCGGCAGGACACCAAGGATGATGACGAAGCCGGCCAGCCCGATGAGAGCCTGACGCCAGCCGCCAAGGTGCTGGATCATCAGTTGGACCACTGGGGCAAAGACAAACCCGCCAACGCCGGCGCCCGCGTTAACGAATCCGGTCACTGTGCCACGATAACGGATGAACCAGTGGTTCACCGTTGTGAATACCGGCAGATAGGCCATGAGCCCATCCGCGGCGGCAAGCGCGACACCGAACACCAGGTAGAACCCGATGACATTGGATAGAGCGGCAGTGACCGCGAGCAGGATGGCCGTCGCGATTCCCCCCGCGACCATGACCTGCTTGGCCCCGAACCGGTGCACGAGCCACCCCCACAGCGGATAGGCGAAGCCGAGGACCGATCGCACCGTGAAAATGCCAGAGAAGACAGCGATGTTGAACTTGAGATCAGGAACGATCGCTGCGGTCAACGGCGCCGCTGTGAAGTACACCGTTCCCACCCCGACGCCGTAAACGAGGAAGCCTCCCACGGCTACGTGGTACCCATGGAAGCGCCGCCGTGCAGTCACGTCCGCCTGCATCGCCTTCTCTCTCCATAAATCTCTAATGCATCGTTCGCTAGTCGCACACATCAGCCCTACCGACTTCCGCCGGTATCGATGATGCGGGCAGCGTGCGCGGAGCGGCTCGGCTAGTGTCGCAATCGTAGGATTGGACGTCTCCATGATCAAGACACTTTCTGCGACTAGAATCCAGAAAGGCTGCAACAGAGTATGACGTCCCTGCCGAAAAGAGCCAAGCAGCGCTCGACCCTGCGCCAGGCGGCTGGCCCCGCAGATGGGACGACCGTCTCAAGTGAGCCACTTGGTCGCCCGCTCCCGTCTAGCGTCAAGAGTTGACAGGAGCCTTGCGCTTGACAGACGGGGGTAGGAGGCCCTTCTCGAAGGGGGGCCGAGGGCGAACCCGAGGCGACCAGACGGCGTTCGGGGGAGGAGCACGGACGTCACGGGCACCGATGGCCACCAGAGCAAGGTGGACGAGACGGCGAGGGTGGGGCTGCCCCGGGGCGGTGTCCGAGCTGCGGGAAGCGGGTGCGGGGCTGGCACGGGGGCCAGACCCCGGTGGTGAACCGGGTGAGCGGGGTGATGCTGGGGCTGCGGGCGCAGGCGACGGCGGTGGTGCTGCAATGGGAGCCGAGGGGAAAGCCGGCGCCTGAGGGGTGGCGGAGACGGCGGGAGGGGCCGGAGGCATCCCTGGGTCAGCCGCTGGAGCGGCGGTCGACCCGGCCGAGGGGAACCGCAAGCTCCTGGCCCACCTGACAGCGCGAGCGGCAACACCGGTTCACCCTCCTGGAGCACCCGGAGGCAGAGGCGACCAACTGGCGGGCGGGGCAGGCAGTAAGGCCGCGATCTGGTGTCGGTGCAGATGGAGCTGCTCTGCCCACCGGAGGATCGGCGGGCGGCCCTGCCCTGCTTCTCGGCGGCTGACGCCGACCACCTCCTCCGGTCGCTCTCAGCCTTCGGCTCCACCACCGTCCGTGCGCGCACGCACGTCGTCACGACGCGGCTCAACGATCACGGTCGCCTCAGCCGCTCGGTGGGCATGCCCTTGATGCGCTGGGAGTGACGTCCGGGCCCCTCCCTGCCACGACCCCCTCTTCTTTTCCCTCGGCCCGACCCAGGGCCGGTGGATGTCAGGGCTTGTCGAAGCGCCGTCACTGGCCCCCGTCCGCCTCCCCGCCGAGCCGGCAAGGCCCCCAGGGGGTGCCCGCAGCAGGGCCGGCCCGAACCGGAGCCCCCCGAGCCCGACACGCAACGCTACCGAGCACTGGTGGTCGCCTCGGGCCCTTTCCTCGGCCGCAGCGAGGGGGATCGTATGACGAGATGCCGGCCCCACCGGGGATCGACGTCGCCCCACCTCCGACGGCGTCGGCGCGCCACCTTCTCACCAGACCCGACACACTCCGGGACTCTCTCGAGGGAGCAGGACGGCGGAGGCACGACACACTATGCGGCCGGATCGGCGTCTAGCTGCCTCAAAATGACCCATTGTCAACCTCAGGCAACCGTCGACAATGAATGGATCGAACGGGCCGACCAATCCGGAGGAGAGGAGGGAGTCTCCATGGTAGCTGCCGCACGTGACGTTCGAGGGCCCGCCTTCCATGGGTATCGCATCGCTGCAACCTGCTTCCTTGAGTACGGGGTTGCAATCGGGGCTGTGTACTTCGTCGCCGGGCCGCTGGTTGCCGCCCTAGTTCCATCGATGAAGTGGACGCTGGCGGTCGTCAGCACGGTCTTCTTGATTCGCTCCCTGATCGGGGTCCTGGGACCGGTGTACGGGTGGCTGGTCCATCGCTTCGGCGCGCGAACGATCATGGTCGTGGGAGGGGTGCTGACCGCGATCTTCACCGGCCTGACGGCGCTGGTCCAAGAGCCCATCGGCTTCTACGTCCTGTTCGGCGTGGCGCTGGCGTTCGCCGACGGGCTGATGGGCTATCTGCCGGTCTTCACCACCGTCAACCACTGGTTCGTCAAGCGCCGCGGGTTGATGATGGGGATCGTGGCGGCGGCGGGTGGCATAGGCGGGTTCGTCTTCGCGCCCGTGATGCAACTGCTCATCCAAGGCCTGGGAGGATGGCGGCCGGCGATGGTCGCCCTCGGCCTCATCATCTTCATCCTCGGCCCGGTGCCCGCGTTCCTCCTGATCCGGAACCGCCCCGCCGACGTCGGCCAGCAGCCCGATGGCCTCGCCGCCGAGGCGGTCGCGGAGATCGCCCGGCCAGAGGTGTCGAGCAACCCGGGTAGCTGGAGCGTCCGTGAGGCGCTCAGGGCCCCTCAGCTCTGGCTCCTGATGTTCGTCTTCGGGGTCGAGGCCTGGGCCCTCGGCGTCTACTCAGCCGACCAGGTCATCTACCTGAAGTCGGTGGGCATCTCCCCGCTGGCGGCCTCGACCGCCCTCGGCGCCACCGGGCTGGTAGCGGCCGTGGCCGGCTTCCTGATCAACCACCTGTCCGACCGTCTGAAGAGCGGCTCCTACTGGGTGCTGATCGGGGCGACCGTCTTGATGACGCTGGGCTCGATCCTCTTCATCCTGGCCCGCAACCTGCCCATGGTGTACCTCTACGTGCTCCTGTTCGGGGCCGGCTACGGGATCCTGGTGCCCGCCATCCCAACCGCGCTCGGGCAGTACTTCGGGGGCGACGACTACGCCCGGATCTACGGGATCGGATCGGTGATCGTCGTCCTCATGGGCGGCATCGGGCCCCTCGTCACCGGGATCATGGTGACGGCCTCCGGGAGCTTCGGCTCGGCGCTCTACTTGGTGACCGGGCTGCTGATCCTCTCCATCATCCTCGCCGTGGCTGCACGGCCGCCGGCAAGAGCAGCGGCGCTGGCGGTCAAGCCGGAGCCGGGGGTCTGACGACGTCCCGGCTTGGGAGGGGGACCGCTCCGGCGGTCTCCCTCCACCGCGTCGGGAGAGGCGTCCGCCAGGGTCCGGAGGATGCCGGGCCCACCTGCCCCCCGCTGGCCCCTGCACCTCGATCACGCCAGCAACCGGGACGCCGGGGAGCGACCCGAAGGTGGATCCGCCCCTCGCTACGGCCCTCACCAACCGAGCCATAGAATCCGGCCGTGCCGATATCGATCAGAGAGATCCTCGACCTCGAGATCTTCCAGCGCGCCGGTCCCCGGGTCGTCGCCGGCGCGGACCATCTGGATCGTCAAGTGCGCTGGGTCCACGTGAGCGAGCTGCCGGACATCGCCCACCTGCTCGAGGGCGGAGAGCTGCTCCTCACGACTGGCATGGGCTTCAGCCAGGAACCGGCGCTGCAGCGCCGGTACATCGACGAGCTGGTGGAGGTGGGGGTGGCGGGCTTGACGATCGAGCTGGGCCGCAACCTGCCCGACGCCCCTGCGGCCATGGTCCAGCGTGCGGAGGAGCGTGGCTTCCCGATCATCGTCCTCACCCACGAGACGCGATACGTCGATGTGACCAAGGAGGTGCACACGGCGATCGTCAACCGGCAGTACCAGCTCTTGCAGCGGGCGGAGACGATCGGGAGGCGTTTCACCGACCTGGCCTCGAGCGGTGCCGACCTGAAGCTGCTCCTGGAGAGCCTGGCCAGCCTCTTGGAGAACCCGGTCGTCTTCGAGGACCTGGCGCACCAGGTGGTCGAGTTCGCAACCCACGCCGCGCCGGTGGACGAGACCCTGCGCCGCTGGGAGTCCCACTCCCGCTCCGGCCACGATGACCAGGGCCAACGAGGGACCGTGCACTTCACCAGCGGCCATCCTCCTTGTGCCTGGATCGGGATCTGGCTCCGCGGCGAGTTTTGGGGCCGGCTCCACGTGTTGCAGGTGGACTCGGAACCAGACGAGCTGGTGAGCCTCGTCCTCGACCGGGCAGCGGCCACCATCGGGCTCACCCTCCTTGCCCAACGTGACGCCTCCCAGCTCGCCGACCGGGCCCGCGGGGTCCTGATCACGGACATCGTCAAGGGTCGCTACACCTCCCCCGGTGAGCTCTACCGCCGGGCCCGAAGCCTGAGCGTGGACCTCGAGGGCAAGCGCTTGGGCGTGATGGTGGTGGACATCCCGCGCCTCCCGGAGTTGGCCGAGGCGCGGGGGCTGTCCGAGCACGACCGGCAGCGAATCCGCCAAGCTGCGATGCGGGAGGTACGGAGGTCCATCTCCCGAGCGCAAGCCGTCGGCCTGACCGGCATCGAGGGCGACCGTATCGTCGCCCTCGTCGGCCTCCCGAGCCGAAGAGACCCCCGCCCCGTGCTGGAGACGATCGCCAGGGACACGGTCACCGCGATCGGGGTCACCGAGGAACTGGAGGCGGTGGCGGGGATCAGCCGCGAGACGCGGATCGACGCGCTGCCCCTGGCCTTCGACGAGGCGAGCGAGGCCGCACACTACGCCTGGCGCGTCGGCCGGCGGCCGGGCACCCAGCATTACGAGGACCTTGGGCTCCACCAGTTGCTCCTGCCACTCTCCGATCGGCCCGAGCTCTCGCGCTTCGTGGAGTCGGAGCTCGGCTCCCTGCTCGCCCACGACGCACGCTCCAACTCGCCCCTCCTGCCCACCCTTCGCGCCTACCTGGCCCGTTCCGGGAACAAGGCCGAGGCGACCCGAGAGCTCCACATCGAGCGGCGAACCCTGTACCGGCGGCTGGAGCGCCTGGAGCGGGTCCTCGGGCGGGAGCTGTCCAACCACGAAACCCGCATCCGGCTCACGGTTGCCCTCTACGGGCTCGACCTGCTCCGTCAGAAAGCGAGCCCGCGCGCCCTCCTCGAGCGCCAGCGGTAGCTAGAGGGCTCCAAGCTCAACCGACCTAGTCCGGCCCACGCTCCCGGGCCCGATCGCCTCGACGCTGCCGGCTCAACCCCTGTGGCTCCCTGGCGGGGGCTCGACGACGGGACCAAAGGCCCGACTGGGGCCTCAAGGTCAGCTCCAGAGCCAGCCCGGTCCGGCCTCGCCCACAACGCCGCCGGGGACGGGGCACTAGCCGGCACCGGCGGCAGCCAACGCCTCGTCGAGGACCTCGACGGCCAGGCCGAGCTGTTGCTGGTCGATGACCAGGGGAGGCTGGATGCGCACCACGTTGCCGTAGAAGCCGCCGACGCCGACCAGGACGCCCCGCTCGCGCATCGCCGTCCGGACCCTGGTCGCCAGCTCGGGAGCCGGCCGCTTGGTCGAGCGGTCCTCGACCAGCTCGATGCCGACCATCAACCCGCGCCCTCGGACCTGGCCCACCTCCGGCCATCGCTCGGCGAGGGGCCGAAGGGCCGCCAAGAGCCACTCGCCCAGGGCGCGCGAGCGCTCCGGCAGCCGCTCGTCGGCGAGGACGTCGAGGTTGGCGATCGCCGCCGCGCAGGCGACCGGGTTGCCACCGAAGGTCGACAGGTGCTCCCCCGGCTGGAAGCTGTCCGCCACCTCCTCGCGGGCGATGAAGGCGCCCAGGGGCAGACCAGCCGCGATCCCCTTCGCCATCGCCATCAGGTCGGGCTCGACGTCGAAGTGCTCGATGCCGAACATGCGACCCGTACGCCCGAACCCCGACTGCACCTCGTCGGCGATGAAGAGGATGCCCCGCCGGTCGAGGATCTCCTTCACCCGTTGGAAGTAGCCGTCCGGCGGGACGATGATGCCTCCCTCGCCCAGGACCGGCTCGGCGACGAACGCCGCCACCTCACCGGAGGTTCGGAAGTCGATGACGTCCTCGACGGCATCAGCGCAGGCGAGCGAGCAGGTGCCGGCGCACAACCGGCAGCGGTACTCGTAAGGGGCGGGGGCGAACGCCACCCCCGGCAGGTAGGGGCCACCCCGCTGCTTGCGTTTCCGGTTCCCGGTCACCGCCAGGGCCGCGTTGGTCCGGCCATGAAAGCCGAGATCGAGGGCCACGAACTCCGACCGTCCCGTCGCCGCCTTGGCGAGCCGCAGGGCGCCCTCGATCGCCTCGGCCCCGCTGGTGCAGAAGAACGTCTTCTGGAGGCGCCCCGGGGTGACCTCGGCCAGGCGCTCGGCGAGGTCGGCGACCACGTCGATCTGGTACAGGTAGGTGCCGGCGTGCAGGAAGCGCCCCAGCTGCTCGGCGGCCGCAGCCACGACCCGCTCGTGCGCGTGCCCGCTGTTGACGACCGCGATCCCCGCGAAGCAGTCGAGGTAGCGGTTGCCGGCGGTGTCCCAGACCTCCGCCCCGGCCCCCCGCGCGATCGTGATCGGCTCCAGGCCGGTGATCGAGCTGAGATTGACGTAGCGGGCGTACTTCTCGGACGTGGAGAGACCGGAGCTGACCGTCATCCGTGGCATCCTAGCAACTCCAGGGCAGGGGCCGAGTCGAGCCAGGGGGAGGACGCCGGCGCCGGGAGGCGGGCCCGCCTCCCGGCGTCAGGTCATCTACGTCAGGTCATCTAGTGGACCGGCGGCCGGTCGATGGCGGGGACCGTGCGCGGCAGGTGGTAGAGCTCGATCCCGTTCTCGAACATGATGCGATCCCGCATCTGCTTGGGCAGGTGCGTGACCACCCATTTCGGGTCGTCGAAGGTCCAGTGCGGGTAGTCCGAGGAGAAGAGGAGGAGGCGACCGGCGTCCATCCACTCCAGGGCCCGGGTCAGCTCGGACATGTCGTCGGGGTAGTCGAGCGGCTGCGTGGTGAACCGGATGTGGTCGTAGACGTACTCGGAGGGCTTGCGCTTGAGATGGGGGAGGTCACCCTTGCGCGCCTGGTAGATCTTGTCCATCCGCCACAGCAGCGGCAGGATCCAGCTGAAGGCGTGCTCGACCAGGATCACCTTCATGGTCGGGAACCTCTCGAAGACGCCGTCGAAGACGAGGCTCATGACCTGGTTCGCGGCCAGGAGCGAGTAGGTGACCATGAAGTCGTGGTTGTAGCTGGGGAAGCCGACCGGCGGCATCGGGTAGAGCTCGAAGTAGCCGCGGCCGAGGTGGCAGCTCACCGGTAGGTCGTGACGGGTCGCCGCCTCCCAAACCGGGTCGTACTTGGGATCCCCCCACGCTGGCCTGGGCTCGGCGTTGATGAGCACCTGGACCATGTACTCGTGGCCCGCCCAGTACTCGATCTCACGCGCCGCGCCCTGGGGGTCCTCGATGTTGACGCAGATCGACCCCCGCCACCGCCCGTGCCAGTTGTTCTTGGCATCCAGCCAGTTGGCGGCCAGCCAGCGGTTGGTCGCCATCTTGCCCGCCTGGTCGACCTCAGGGATGATCTGGTGGCGTGAGCCCGGCTCCAGGATCCCGATGTCCGAGCCCGCCTCCACGATCAGCTGCCGGAAGGCCAGGTCGGGGTCCGACCCCGGGAACCCGCCGTCCGGGGGGAAGGTGTCGGTGCGCATCGCCATCGCGTGCGCGTAGTCGGGGGCGTCGTAGTTGATGGTCTCCCCGACCCGCTTCTTGGCCCAGAACTTGCTCCGCCAGGGCTCGGGCACGTACTCGATCCAGACCCCGGGCTTGGGGACCGGGTGGACGTCGGAGTCCACCACCCGCACCGCCACCTCGGCACGCTTCGCCGGGGCCTGCTTCACCTCAATCGCCATCGGCAACCTCCTGGACCGGGGCCGTTGGTCTCGAACCATCGGACCCGAGATCGACGGCAACACCCTCTACATGAGGCATGCTAGGGTGCGACCTCCTCCCCAGTAAGCCTCAAAACGTGAACTCTCACGGCCGGATCGGGCCAAAGCTGCACGATCAGTGACCTCTCAGCCGGCGACCGGCGCCGCCAGCCCCAGCTGATAGAGCTCGTTGGCGTTCTTCCAGAGGATCCGCTGGCGCTGGTCGTCCGAGAGGCCCGGCGGCAACTGATCGGGCGTGCTCCGGTGCCAGTGGGGATAGCTCGACCCGTACATGAACATGGTGTCCTTGCCGGTCAGGCCCGTCCACGGCTCTGCGATCTCACCGTCGCCGGGCCCATCCAACCTCCCGTAGATGAACCAGACGTGGCCGGGAAGGTACGAGGAAGGGATCCGGGGGGCCCATGGAGTCTGTTCGAGGTGCGGCCGGCCGAAGGTGTCCATGCGCCAGATGAAGGGGGTGATCATGTCCCCACCCCCGTCCGCCCACACGAACTTCAGGTTGGGGAGAGCCTCGAACACGCCCTCCGCGATCATGTTCATCAGGTGGTAGAGGTAGTTCAGGGCCATGAAGGTCGCGTAGTGGGGGTAGGTGCGCGGGTGGCCGGAGGGCGTCGGCGGCAGGTCGACCCCGGTCCCGGTCTCGATGTGCACGGCGACCGGGAGGTCGTACTTGGCGGCGGCCTCCCAGAGGGGGAAGAACTGCGGCTTGCCGTAGAGCTCGTGCGACTGGAGGGGGATGCCGATCTGGACCATGTAGGGGTGGTCCTTCCAGCGCTCGATCTCCTGGATCGCAGCCTGCGGATCGGACGGGTTGACCCGGATCGTGCCGCGGAACCGGCCGTGCGCGTTCCCCCGATCGAGCCAGCGGTCGGCGAGCATGTCGTTGTGGGCCGCCAGGACCGCGTTGGTGAGATGGCGGTCGGGGAGGTTCCCCCGCGTCATCGGGTGCAGGATGGCGATGTCGACCCCCTGCTCCTCGAACAGGTGCTGCGCGACCAGCGTGGGATCGGAGCCGGGGTAGCCGCCCTCCGAGCGGGCGACGATCTCCGGGTCGTACTCGCCGCCTGGGGCGCCGTACCAGTCCATCTCGACGTCCGGGATGCCACGGCTCTTGAAGGGCTCCTTCAGGTACTCCCGGATCTCGCCGTTGCTCCGAAAGAAGACGTGGACGCTGGCGTCCACGATGCGCTGCTCCTCGCTCATCTGATCAGCACCACCTCGTCGTTCTCCACCTCGACCCGATAGGTCCGGATGCTCCACTCCGGCTTGACCGCGGTCGTCCCCGTCGCCAGCTCGAACCCCCATTGATGCCAGGGGCAGTAGATGAACTCGCCCTCACGGGTGAGGACCGCGCCTCCCGGCACCGTCGGGTCGACCTGGGTCTGGCCGCCGAGGCGGCCCTTGCACAGGGGCCCGCCCTCGTGCGGGCAGTAGTTGGTGATGGCGTAGAACCGGCCCCCGACGTTGAAGACCCCGACCCCGTACCGGCCGACCGGCACGATCTTCCTGGACCCCGGCGGAAGCTCCTCCACCCGGCACACGACGTACTTGCGGGAGTCACTCCGTTCCTCGGCCACCACGCTAGCTCCCTCGCACCGCTACCACCGGGTCACCACCACCTTCTTGCGCGTGTAGAAGTCGATGCCATCCGTGCCATGGACGTGGAGGTCGCCGTAGAAGGAGCTCTTCCACCCCGAGAAGGGGAAGAAGGCGAACGGCTGCGCGATCGGCACGTTGACGCCGACCATCCCCGCCTGGACGCGTTCCCGGAACTCCCGGCCGGCCCGTCCAGACCTGGTGAAGATGACCGACATGTTGCCCAGCGCCGACCGGTTTGCCTGGGCAATCGCCTCTTCGAGGGTCGCAACGTGAGACACCGAAAGCACCGGGCCGAAGATCTCCTCGCGGCCGACTGCCATCCGGTCCGTGACCTGATCGAGGATGGTCGGGCCGAGGAAGTACCCAGGCCTCGACATCAGACCACGGCCGTCGAGCAGCACTCGGGCGCCCTCCGCCTCGCCCCGGGCCACGAACTCGGCGACGCGGTCGCGGTGGTCGGCCCGGACGAGAGGGCCGATGTCCACCTCGGGCTGGTCGCCCGGGCCCACGACGAGCCGAGAGGCGCGCTCCACCAACGGCTCCAGCATCGCCTCCGAGGCCGCGCCCACCATGACCGCGACGCTGCCGGCGAGGCAGCGCTCACCGGCGTTGCCGAAGGCCGAGTTGAGGATGGCGGGCGTCACCAGGTCGAAGTCGGCGTCGGGCATCACGACCACGTGGTTCTTGGCCCCGCCGAGCGCCTGGACCCGCTTCCCGTGCTCGGCCGCGACCCGATACACGTAGCGGGCGACCGGCTCCGAGCCGACGAAGGAGATCGCGCTCACCCCCGGGTGCTCGAGCAGGGCGTCGACCACCGGCTTGGCCCCGTGCACCAGGTTGAGGACGCCGTCGGGGAAGCCGGCCTCCTGGAAGAGCTCGGCCAGCCGGATCGCGCCCAACGGGGTCCGCTCCGAGGGCTTCAGCACGAAGGTGTTCCCGCACACGACGGCGATGGGGAACATCCAGAGCGGGATCATCACCGGGAAGTTGAAGGGCGGGATGCCGGCGCAGACCCCGACCGGGTAGCGGTAGAGGTCCTGGTCGACGTCGCCGGAGACGTTCCGGAGCGTGCGGCCCTGGAGCAGGGTCGGGGCGCCGCAGGCGAAGTCGACCACCTCGATGCCGCGCCGCACCTCGCCCCGGGCCTCGTCCAGGGTCTTGCCGTGGTGGCGCGTCACGATCTCGGCCAGCTCCTCGAAGCGCTCCTCGAGCAGGGCCTTGAAGCGGAACATCAGCCGGACCCGCTCCATGACCGGGGTGGACGACCAGCGCTCGTAGGCGCGAGCGGCGGCGAGCACCGCCGCCTCGACGTCGGCCGGAGACGAGAGCGGCACGCGCTCGATCTCCTCTCCGGTGGCGGGGTTGAACACGGGCAGGGAGTCCCCCGTCCCGGCCGCCTTCCACTGGCCGCCGACCAGGTTCGCGATCACTGACTGCCTCCATGGTCCGACCGAGCGAGCCGCGCCGCACCTGCCGCACGGCGCCGAGGGCTCGATCTTAGCCGCGGGCCATGAGCCGAGGACAGGCCCAAGGGATGACGGGTTCGCCGGCCTCACGACACAGATCGGGGCGGCTCCACCGAGACGGAGGCGCGATCGCCGCCGGGGCCCTGACCGCTGCCTCCCCGACCCGCGACGATCGTCTAGCATCGGTGCGATGCGTCATGCCGTCGTCCGGGTCAACCTCGACCCCGCGGGGCGCCTCGACCTGGAGCGGGCGCTGGCGGTGCGTGAGGCGCTGCGGGCCGGCGGGGTCGAGGTCGTCGAGGCCGAGCTCACGCGCAGCCTGGCCTGGCGGAGGGAGCTGGAGCTGGTCCTCGCCGGGGACGACCCGCAGGAGGTCCGCGAGCGTGCCCTGGGGCTGGTGGCAGAGGCGATGCGCGGGCTGGGCATCGATGCCCAACCGGCGCCCGGGGCGGTCACCTTCAAGAGCGCGGGGACGCCGGACGACGCGCTCGGGATCCTCCGCGCCTTCGGGGTCCACGGGGAGGTCCGCTGGGCCACCGGCCCCGACGAGGACAGCGTCGTCCTGGTGGTGCGCCCCGAGGCGCTCCAGCAGGTGAGCGAGAGCAGGCTGCTCACGGCCTTGCAGTCGGGGCTCAACCGGGGCGTGACGCTGGTGACCAGATGGGAGGGCCCCTCCGAGCGGCTGGACGCGCCGGAGGCGGCGGGGGCCACCCCCGGATCCGATCCTCGGCCGCCGGCCTAGCCGGTCGCCACCCCCTCGCGGCAGAAGTCCAGGATGAGGGGCGCGGCCTGGACCCAGGGGTCGAAGATGTTGCCGGCCCCACGCGCGGAGGCCTCGACCGCCCGCTCCCACGCGTCCTCCGGCCAGGGCGGGTCGACCAGCCGCGAGCCGCGGATCAAGCAGTGGACCTCGAAGGAGGTCCGCTTGGGGTGGTCGAGGTCGTTCTCGCCGCCCCTGATGATGAGGGTCGGGACCTGGATCTTCTCGAACTCCTCGTCCTCGACCCCCGGGATGGTCTGGCCGGGCTTGGGGACGTAGGCGTTGAGCCAGCGCAGCATCACCCGCAGGAAGCCGTCGGCGCCGAGGGCGAGGATTCGCTCTCGGTTGCGAGGGTTGGCCTCGATTCGCTCCTTCCACTCCGGCATCTCGAGCACGGCCTCGATGCCGCGAGACTTCACGGTGATGATGTTGGGCAGCACGTAGACCCCGGCCAGGTTGATGGTGCTGTAGACGCCACCCACGATCGACCAGACGATCAGCCGGGTCGCGACCTCGGGATGCTCGATGACGGTGATGATCGAGTCGCGAGCGCCCCCCGAGCCGCCCGCGATCACGGCCGGCGCCATCCCTACCCTTTTGAGCAGCTCGGCGAGGGTGTCGGCACGCATGTGCGACTCCGAGCGGCCGGTGAACTGCACGTCCGAGGCCCCGCAGTTGGGCCGGTCCCAGAGCAGCACCTTCATACCGCCCTCAACCAGCTTCTCCGCGAGCGGTCGCAGCCCCGGCACGTCCTTGCTGAAGCGACCGCCGGGGGTGAGAACGATCGGATCGCCGTCCTCGGGTCCGAGGATCTCGTAGACGACCTGGCCGCCGTTGATCTCGACTGAGGGCATCTCCTGGGCTCTCCTGGGCTCTCCTGGGTTGGTTAGCGGGCGATCTCGATAGATCCTAGGCACGGTCCGGGGGGCAGGAAAGGCGCAACCCGTGACACGCTTCGCGGTCCCACGACTCGTTCCATGACCCCCCATGACCCCTGCCCCGCCACCGCTGCGGGCGCGGGGCTCAAGGCGACCGAGAGCCCCACAGCGAGAGTCGCGTGGATCGGCACCCTCGCGACCCGCTCGGTCAGCGTCCATGGACACGGTGGACGAGCGAAGAGTGGGCCAGCCGCGGAGATGACGATGGCCATGCCTCACCGCGAACGATCCCGAGCTCGATCCGACCGTCGCAGAGGCGGCCGGTGGGGGCCATCGTCCAGGGGGCGCGCAGGAGCTGGTTGGCGACCGCCACGCAGGCCCGCCGCTGCCCCAGCCGGTGGCGCTCGCGCTGGATGAGGACGAGGAGGCGCTGTCGGAGGTCGGGGCGGGGGCGACCAGGCAGACGGGGGCCTGGTAGGCGAGCAGGCGCAGAGCTTTGCGGCCGCGGCGGTGGATGCTGGCCAGCTTGGGCAGGCAGCGGGTCGCTCTCGGGGAGGTGCTGGTCGTCGGGGCGGGGCTGACCACGGGCCTTGGACAGCCCCACGGGGTCGCCCACCTTCCCACCCACCGCCCCGGCGGCTGCTGAAAGAAACCTGATCCGGGGACCCCGACGGCTGGCCCCCGTCACGAGGACCCAAAGCTATGGAGGCTGCGGATCGTGCCCGACGAGATCCGAGATCAGCGGCGCCATCTCCCCACGAGGGCGCTGATTGTCACCCGCCGCCGGCTTCCGGGGCGACGAGGTGGCCGACCCGACCTCAGCCCCCAAGTGGTCGCTTGGCTCCCTGGCCAAGCGCCATCTCAGGCGCGATGACAAAGTCGAGGAGCTCGAAGGCCGCCTCGACCAGTCGACGACAACCCTTCCCATGAAACTCTGCCCATGCCTCTGAGCTGCTCAGGAGGTGGTGGCCACCCTCGTGGTCACCGCGGGCCGGGGCAGTGGGCGCATCCGATCGGAGGCGCGGGGCCTTGCCCATACCGGCTTGGTCGGATCTCACCAATCGGCATCGCCGCAACTGCGACCACCGCCAAGCCAACGTGCGAGGAGGTGGCCAAGCCGACCGCCGAAGGCAAGACCAAACCCGAGAGCTTCCGATGCCGAGAGCGCGACATCGCCCGCCAGGTGTACGAGCTGCTCGTCGAGGCGACGGGACGATCCCCACTGATGATGGCCTCCTCGGAGCGCGAAACCTTGTCTCCAGGAGGATCCTTCTGAGTGGACGTGGCCTGGGTCGGATCGGCAGTTTGCGGTCGCGGACCGCCACAGTCGGTCCCGGCGGAGCCGATGGCTCGGTCCCTCCGCCTGTCGATCGACCGCCTCGTCGCCGGGCGGAGCGGGCCACCAACCGGCCGTGAGCTCGGCGCCGAGATCGCCAGCTCGACCGAGCGCCGGCTGACTCACAACCGCTTGGCCTCCGAGGTAGGGGCGAGCTGTGGCACCTGCTGGAGCTGCCCGAGGTGCGAGAGTAGTGGCGGACGAGGATGGTGGAAACCTTGGCGGCGGAAGCTTGTCTGGCCGACGAGGTGGCCTTGTAGCTGGAGCGCGAGGTCTTCACGCTGTTCGAGTCGCCCAACTGCTGTAGATGGCGCAGGTAGGGATGGAGACCGACTGGCTGATGGATACCGCAGCAATGACGCTGAACGGCATGCTGCGGCTCATCGAGGCCCTGCGGAGACACAACCTGCCCGACAGCTGGCCGCGCACCGGCATCGCCCCCCAGCCATCACCGGGAGAGTAGACCAGCTTCCCTGAGGGCAGGACTCCCCGGGCCCGGTTGCCCGGGAGCCTTTTCCGTCGTTCAGCAGCCCTCACACAGTAGTGCTCAACGCCTTCCGACATCCGAGGTTGTAGCACGATCTCCTCGATGAAGCCAGGGGCGAGATTGGCCAAGTTGTGTGCTCAACGCCTTCCGACATCCGAGGTTGTAGCACCGGCTCCAGCCCCGACTCGGGCTCTGCCCTGACGGATGAGTGCTCAACGCCTTCCGACATCCGAGGTTGTAGCACCAAAGAAGTCGACAATCGGTCATCAGCGAGTTGGTGACGTGCTCAACGCCTTCCGACATCCGAGGTTGTAGCACTCGGGACCGGTCCCCGTCCAGGGGATGATCCCCCGATTGGCGTGCTCAACGCCTTCCGACATCC
>DATGLL010000152.1:0-2847 GCA_035294145.1 Candidatus Dormiibacterota bacterium
GCCGGGTGCTCGGCCCGGCCGGGGACGAGGTCGAACCCCACCACCAGCGCCTTTGGGTGCTCCCAGCAGAGCTCGAAGCCCCAGCGTCCCGTCCCCGTGCCCACGTCCAGGACCCGGGCGGGGGAGGGGAGGGGGGCCAAGAAGTTGCGGCCCAGGGCCTCGCGCAGGGCGTGGTGCTGGAGGTCCAGCCGGTCGGCCTCGCCGGGGTGGCGGGGGGAGAGGTAGGAGGAGCGCTCCCGCTCGGCCAGCTCGCTCGTCATGGTGGCCACCTCCTGGTCGGTGGGTGGGGTCGGCTCCCAGGCGATCCAGCCCAGGGCCCGGGCTGTGGCCAGCAGGGAGCGGAGGGTGGTGAGGCGTCGTCGGACGGTGGCCGGGGCCAGGCCCCGGCGGCGGAGCGCGACGGCGTGGTCCACCAGCAGGCGTCGGGCCGCCTGGGGCCCGAGCAGGAGCGACCTGACCGCGTCCTCCACCGAGGTGCCGTGGAGGCGGGCCAGGTCCTCCAGGTCGCCGGCGTAGGCCCGGGCGGTGCGCTCGGGCCGGCCGGCCAGGAAGCGCGCGATCAGGGCCTGGGGCTCGACCGCTGGGGCCTCGACGTTGTCAGCGGCGTCCTTGTCGTTGACCATCCTTCCCATCCTCCCTGCGTCGAGTATGCGCCCGCATCCGCCCGATGGCCGATGGGTGCCTGGCCCGACGCCGCTGCCGCGAGTGGCGGTCGTCGGTTCCGAGGGAGGCGGTGGCGAGGGGCCCGAGCCGGCTCTCTGTCCGCCTGCCTCAGCTGGCGCGCTCCTCGATGCCCAGCCGTCGGGCCAGCCGTCGCAGCTCACGATCGCTGCGATCGAGGCGGTAGAGGATCTGGAGCAGGACCTCGTCCTGGGCCTCGAGGTGGCCCATGATCGCCCGCGTCTCCTCCTCGGCCTTGACCTGCTCCTCGTACTCCTGCTGGGCACGTAGACGGTCTCGGAGCGCGAGGCGGTTCAGGCTCATCAGCAGGAGCGAGGCCCACAACGTGACCTCGAAGGTGAGGACCAGGTTCAGGAGGAGGAACGGGTAGGGGTCCCAATGGCGGGTCTCGGCGAGGAGGTTGATGACCAGCCAGCAGGCGATCAGGGCCCCCTGGACGATCACGAAGGTCCAGCTCCCCACCAGACGCCCGAGGTCTTCGGCGATCCGTTGGGGAAGCGTGAGGCGACGGTCGGCCTCGCGGTTGAGGTCGCGCACAGGGGGATGCTCGTGCTGGTGCTTGACCAGCGAGCGGGCGATGTCCTCGATCTCGCGTGCTACTGCCATCGGTCGTCAAGTTCCTCGAATAGCAAGGGCCAAGCTGGCCCAGGATGAAGTATGCGGAAGTGCTCGGCCTCAAGCGGAGCAGCCGCGCGCTGGTCGGCGAGGCTGTGGTTGAGAGCGCGGCGCGGCTGAGCCGAGGGCCGCGGGGTGGGCGTTGCCTTGCTTGCGATAATGACCGTTTACCTTATCAATGCCCAGCGCCGAGGGAGGAGCCACGGCCCTTGAGCCCGTCCGGCGTCCGCTCAAGCTCGGGGGTTAGCAACAGCTGACGTGTCTACACACTACAGAGGAACTCGCCGTCGGGCGGATCGTGACCGAGGTTGGCTCGGCCCTGAACGGGAAGCGTCGGCAGCTCCTGGCCTTGCTGCGTGACCCGACCGTGACCACCATCGTGGTCGAGCATCGGGGCCGCCTCGCGCGGTTCGGGGCCGAGGGCGTGCCGCGCAGGCTTTGTGGAGGAGGCGCGAAGCCCGCGAGGGCAACCCCGTGAGGGGTGCCGCGTGAGTGCTATCGCTTGATGTGCCCGCCGGCGGGCCGTAGGCTCCGCCCTGGGATCGATGTCGGGGATGACGCTGGCCCTGAGGTCAGGGATGCAGGGACACCGCGCCGGCCACCACGAGAAGGAGGCCGACCAGAACGCTCATCAACAGGACGCCGCGCCGAGGCACGGAGGGGTGACTGCCCGGCTCGTCCGGGTGGTGCCGCTGCCGATGGAGACCGTAGCCGCCGAACACGGTCGTGAACGCTCCCCCCAGCACCAGATAGGCGGCGGGTAGCTCCCTTCGCAGCAGGACGAGGCTAACCACCAGCGGCACCACGACCGCCAGGAAGAACAGCAAGACCACCAGCTTGGCTCGCACGTCGGCCCCTCCCCTGGTCATCATCCCGAACCCTGTGCCCATTGTGCCGCGTCCGATGCCCTGCCGGCGCACGGTCGTGAGCCGCCGTCCTCAGGCGGAGCGCGGCAGGGGCTCGCCCAGCAGCTCGGCCAGGACCGTCGGCGAGGCCTCGTCGAGGCCGCGCAGGAAGAGCACCAGGGCCATGCCGGTCTCGCGGAACTCCACCCCCAGGCGGGCCAGATCGGCGCCAGGCCGTGCCATGGCGGCGGCGGCCGCCTCCATGGAGGCGACGGACCGGCTGACAAAGGCGTGCACCGGGGCCGGCACCTGCACCTCGCGGCTCCATCCCGCCCGTACCTCCCGGAGCAACTGCAGAAGCCGCGTGGACGCTGCTTGGGCCAACGAAGCTGCTCCTTCCACCGCCAGCCGCTCCTGGTACTGGGCCTGCACCCGGAGCACCCGACGGAGCCTCATCTGGGTCGCGAGCGTACGCACGTTCGATGTTGATCGTAGCCGCGATCGACCTCGATGGCAAGGCGGTGGTGAGCAAGAGCGTGCTGCGCTGGAGCGGGGGGCGACTCGGCGGGGTTGACAACAGCTGACGCGCCTATACACTACAATCCACTTCCATGAACTTGAAGCAGTGGGCGCGCGAGCAAGGCATCCACCCCGTGACCGCCTACCGCTGGTTCCAGTCGGGCAAGCTCCCCGTCCCGGCCCGGCG
>DATGLL010000153.1:0-6883 GCA_035294145.1 Candidatus Dormiibacterota bacterium
TGGACCGCCAGGTGGCGACACGCGCCACCTGACGATCCAGGTCGGGGCGCTGATCCGCAGAGGGCACGCGAGCGGGCGGTCACGCCGGGGCGTCCCCCAGGATCAGGTGACCGACCCGCCGAGCCGGACGGGAGGCGTGCCTGAGTGGAGCCAGCGGGAGGCGGTGACGGGATGGAGGCCTTGCTCGCCCGCCCACTGCCCCGAGCTCGCAGAAACGAATGGTGAGGGTGTGGACACGTCAGCTGTTGCTAACCCCCGTAAGACCGGTCCGCTGGTGCGGCGCGACCGGGCGCTCCCCGTGACGCGCTCGGGCGCAGGCCGGGGCGAGCGCGACACGATCCGCCCGCACGCGGCCGAGGGCGAGACCGCGACGGGCATGACGCGTTCGACCGCCATCGGCAGCCCGTAGAATCTGGCCGTGGTGTGATCCGATCACACGACGACGTCCAGCCCCTCTACCGAGTCATGCTGGTGCTCGGGGCGGCAGGGCTGTTGATCCTGGCCCTCGGTCTCACCGTCTTCCTGCGCTTCGCCCCCCTCGGGCAGCGGACCGGCCTCGTCGCCCATGTGGTCGGCGTCTACGCCTACGACCCGTCCCGTCGGGAGGTCTGGGGCCCACCGGCAACGCGTTTCCCCCGCACCCGCCCCTTCGCCGCCCGGGTGAGCTGGGCCTCGCTGCCGAGCCAGGTGGTGGTCGGCGCCACCTGGTACGACAGCCTCCAGGAGCCGACCGGTGGGGTCGGGCCCGCCCCGGCCGGGCGGCTCGCGGCCAGCAACGGCCTGGTGCCCGAGCACGCCCCCTCCGGCCTGCGGGGGAACCTGCCCGGCACCTACACCCTGCTGGTGCTACGTTACGTCGGCGGCCAGCCGGTGGAGATCCTGGCCCGGACGACCGTGATCGTGGAGCGGAGCCCGTGATCGCGAGGGCGGCGTACGCCCATCGCTGGCGGCCCTCCCGCTACTGGCTGGCGGCCCTGATCGGAGGGGCGTTGTTCGCGGTCCTGGTCGCCAGCTCCGTCCTCTCCATCGTGCTCGACTCCATCCCCCACCGGGCGAGCCTCTTCGGCCTGCCCGCGATCGGCCTGATGGCCGCGGCCACGATCTTCGGCGCCCGGGCCTTCCGCGGTCGCGGGGCCACCCTCCGGGGCCGCGACCTGATGGTGGCCGCGGTCCTGTTCGGGCTGGGGATCTGCTCCTGGCTGCTGGTGCTGGACATCTTCACCTTCACCCAGGCGGCGGGCCCCGAGGTGGCCGCGGTCAGCACCCTCGCCTGCCTGCCCACGACCGCCATCGGGCTCTTGGTGGTCCGCCGCCTGGACCGAAACGAGAAGGAGCCCTGGAGGCTGGTCCTGGTGGCGACGGCATGGGGGGCGATCGTGGCCACCAGCCTGGTGATCTGGGCCGAGACCCTGTGGGACGCCCAGCTCGGCGCCCGGCTGGTGCCGGGGCCGGCGCTGGACGCCTCATCGGCCTTCTCGGCGGGGATCTTCGAAGAGCTGGCCAAGGGCGTGGCCGTGGTCCTCCTCTACCTGACCATGCGCGACGAGTTCGACGACGTGATCGACGGCATCGTCTACGGGGCCGCCGTGGGCCTCGGCTTCAACCTCATGGAGTCGATCGCCTACATGACGCATCTCTACGCGCTCTATCGCCCAGAGGGGGCGAGCCTCGCCTTCGCCGCGGCCGCCGGCCAGTGGTACCAGCGGCAGGTGCTGGGGCTGTTCTTGGGGCACGCCACCTACACCGCGCTGGTCGGGGCGGGCGTTGGTGTGGCCCGCCAGCTGCGCAGCCTCCCCCAGCGGCTCCTGGCCATCGCCTCCGGCTTCCTCATCGCGATCGCTGGCCACTTCGCCTGGGACGCCTGGGCCCAGCTCTTCCCCGTCTCCCCCACCTCCCCCCTGGCGGTGGCCGAGGTGCATCTCCGGACCCTGGTCATGGTCGGTCCCTTCACCGCCGTGGTCCTCCTGCTCCTCGCCCAGGGCCTCCGCGTCGAGGGCATGGCCCTCGCCCGCCAGCTGGAGCTGGAGGCGGAGGCCGGCCAGGGCACCGTGCTGGCCTCGGAGGTCAGGGTGCTGACCAGCCCCTGGCGACGGCTGGGGGCTCGGCTGGCCGCCATGGCCCGTGGCGGCCCCCTCGCCTACGTCCGCCTCAGCCGCCTCCAGACTGCCCAGATCCACCTGGCCATGGAGCGCTGGCACCGTGAGCGCCAGGAGACGGACCTGCTCCCCGCGGCGGAGGAGGAGCTGCGCCGACGGGTCCGGGAGCTGCGCGCCGCGACGACGTCACCCTGAGCCGTCCCCAGGGTGGTGGGCGGGATCACCGCGGCAGGCGCCCCCAGATCAGCCGCGCCAGGGCGAGGAGGCAAAGGAAGCCAGCGGTGGCCCAGGTCATGGCCGAGATCGCGGGGTCGCCCCAGTCCGTCCCCGCCAGCAGGCCGTGACCGAAGAGCAGCCCGAAGGCCGGGTAGGAGAGCCGGTGGGCCCAGCGCCAGGCGTGGGCCCCCATCCGCCGACGCCACCAGCCGCTGACGGCGACCAGGAGGTACGCCTCAAGGCTCAGGGTGCCCAGGCCGATCGCTACCGTGCCATAGGGCACCCGGAAGGGCAGGAGCAGGTCCAAGGGGCCGATCCGAGCGGTGGCGTCCAAGAGCAGGGCCACCACGTGGAGACCGCCCAGCGGCGCCCAGAGCAGGGTCGTGTACTCGTGGAGCGCCCGGAGCTCGCGGTTGCTGCCCAGCCAGTCGAGGACGCCGGTGCGCAGCGCCAGGCCGGTGAGGAGGGCGATGCCCAGGGCAGCAAAGGCGGCGAGGCCACTGACCCGAGCCAGGGCCCAGGCGAAGGTGGAAGCGTCCACGACTCAGGCGAGCCGCCAGGCGCATGCCCGGCCGGCGAGGTAGGCCGGGGCCAGGCCTCGACCGAGCAGCAACGCCGCCTTGGCGTGGACCTCGGCCGCGAAGGCGCGCTCGGCCACCACCGAGACCTCGCCCAGGTCGCTCTCTGCGGGGCGTCCGGTGCGGGGGTCGATCAGGTGATGGAGCCGACGGCCCCCCCATCCCCAAGCCCGGCGCCAGGTCCCGCTGGTGGCGGCTCCCTGGTCGCGCAGGAGGACGGTGGTCCCGCCGACACCGACCGGCCACCCCTCACCCTGGGGACCAGGGCCCCGGGCGAACAGGTCGCCGCCAAGGTTGACCACGCAGTTCTCCCCGAGCACGGCGGCCAGGCGATCGGCCAGCCAGCCCTTGACGATGCCGCCCAGGTCGATGCCACCGCCGCGCAGGCGCGCCCGGCCCGGCTCGACCTGGAGCAGCTCGGGGAGGGGAGGCACGGGTGGGGGCATCACCGCCGCGGCCGGGGTCGGCCCCCCCTCCGCCAGCGGCCGCGTGTAGCCGATGGCCAGCATCGAGGGCAGCACCCCGGCGTGGACCAGGCCGCCGCTCAGCCGATAGGCCTCGAGCGCCGCCCGCAGCAGCTCCTCCAGCCACGGCGAGATGGCCACCCACTTGCCCCCGGAGGCGTTGAAGCGGGAGAGCTCGCTCTCGGGGACGAAGCGGCTGAACCGTCGGTGGGCCTCGACCACCCGGCCTGTCGCCCAGTCCAGCCGACCGCGCTCCAGGCCCAACCCCAACAGGTGGCATTGGCTCCCCATGGCCAGGAAGGACCGTCGCTCCACCCCCGAGCCGGGAAGGGCCCTCCAGCCCTCAGGAGACATAGGTGGAGGTGGCCGGGGGCAGGTCGGTGGCGCGCACCGCCGGCGTCAGCTGAAGGCTCCCCTGGCCGCCGGTCGGGGCCGGGGTGGCGCTCCCCACGACCGGCGGCTGGAGGGGGGCGGAGGGGTTCCGGAGATGAGCGGCCACGTACCGCGCCGAGAGGGCGACGACGCCGAGGGTCAGCGTGGTGGCGGCAGCCTTGAGCAGCAGCGAGCGCACCGCCTTCGACCTCAGAAGGTGGTCACCGGATCACGGACGAACCCCAGACGCTCGAAGGTCCCGCCCAGGATCTCCTTGGGGTCGGCGCCCAGGTAGGGGCCCAGGATCTCCTGGTAGACGGAGCGGAAGTCCACCGTGTACCGGAGGTTGTCGGTGGCGTCCAGCTCGGTCAGGCTGGGGGCCTCCCCGTAGAGGCCTCCTCTGACCGGGCCGCCGATCAGGAGCAGCGGGGCCGCGGTCCCGTGGTCGGTGCCACCGCTGGCGTTCTCCCGCGGCCGACGGCCGAACTCCGACCAGGTCGCCACCAACACCCGGTCGGCCTGGCCATGGGCGTCCAGGTCCTGGAAGAAGGCGCTCACCGCCGCGTCCAGGTAGGCCATCAGGTCGTCCTGGCGCGTCAGCTCGGTGTAGTGGGTGTCGAAGCCGCCGAGCGTGACATGGAGGAGCTTGACCCCGGTCCCGGTGACGATCAGCTCCGCGGCCAGCTGCAGGGCCGCCGCCAGCTGGTTCTTGGAAGGGTAGACGAGCGGTTGTCGGTCGGAGTAGGTGGCCTGGGGCTGGTACTTGGCTTCCGCGGCCCTCAGGGCCGCGACCGCGTCACGGGCGGTGGCCATGGCGGTGTCGAAGAGCGCCCCATAGATGCCCGGGGTGTTGCGGTAGAGCGCCCCGACCGCCTCCTCCACCTCGCTCCCCCCGGTGAACCCGAAGCTGCGCTGGTTGTCGATCACGGTCAGGGTGGCCTGGAGGTCGCGGAGCGCCCCAGGGACGTCGGCCGTGCCGCAGGCGCAGCCGGTCAGCGGATGCCCCTGCGAGTCGTAGCTCTTGGCCAGGGTGCGGCCGAGCCAACCGTCGACCTGCCGGCGGGTGGGATCGCCGGTCTCCCAGATGCGAATGGACTCGAAGTGGGAGAAGCTCGGGTTCGGGTAGCCAACCCCTTGGACGATGGCCACCCGCCCCTGATCCCAGAGCTGTTTGATCCCCCTCAGGTTCTGGTTCAGGCCGAACTCGTCGGTGATGGGCAGGGCCGAGCCGACCGAGGTGGCGGCGAGCTTGGGGCGCAGGTCGTGCAGCGCCGGGTCCTGGAGCGGGATCACGGTGCGGAGGCCGTCGTTGCCGCCCGCCAGCTGGATCATGACCAGGACGCGATCGTTGCCGGCCCCGTTGGTGGTGGCCGCGTACACGGCCTGGGCGAAGGCGTCGGGGACCGCGGCGTAGCCGGCGGCCAGGCCGGCGGCCCCGGCCCCGAAGACGAGCCCCGCCTTCAGGAAGTCTCGGCGGCGGAGCCGGTTGATGCCGATCTCGTCAGCCATCGTTCCCTCCGTTTCCTCGTGATCGCTCCCAGGTCACTTGAGCTGGAACTCCGGGGAGGCCAGGAGAAGCAACGCGCGCTGGCGATCGTCGGCCGCTCGCTTGAGCGACGAGGCCGTGCTCGGCCCCAGCACCCCGTCCACCTGCGCCAAGAGCCGGTCCAGCGACGGCACCGCGCTCAGCCTCTCGACGACGGCAGCGGCGAAGTTGACTCGGGCCAGGACGCTGTTGGAGGAGACCCAGGAGGCGTTGCTGGGCCAGCCACCGACGTCGGGTGGCGCGAAGAGGATCTGCCCCATCCCGGAGCCGGCGGCCACCGCCAACGGGGCGAGGTGGGGGGCGTCGACCGCCTTCAGGGCATGGAGCATGAACTCGGTCGGCGACTTGACCAGGGCCCGGTAGGCGGCGTCAGCCGTGAACTCGGGGCTGGTGAAGACCGCACGCATCAGGGTCTTGACGTCGTAGCCGCTCGACCGGAAGGCGTCGGCGAGCCGCCGGACGAAGCTCGCCTCGACGTCGGCCGAGACGAACTCCTGGGCCACCTTGCTTGCGAGGTACCCCGCCGTCGCGGGATGGGAGAGGATCGCCTCGAGGACCGCCTCGGTGTCGAGGTGCCCGGTCCTCCCAAGGAAGGTGACGATCCCCCGATAGGCACGGTTGGGGACGAACACCCCCGTCCGGGGTCGATCCCAGATGCCGTACCGGCGCCGCGCCCCGCTCGCGGCGTCCAGGGCCACCTCCTGGTAGCGGTCCGGCGGCGGCTCGACCCAACCCGCCAGCGCCCGCGCCGCCGCCCTGACGTCCTCCTCGGTGTAGTTGCCCACGCCCATGGTGAAGCGCTCCATCAGCTCCCGGGCGTAGTTCTCGTTCGGCGCCGAGCCCCGGCTGGTGGCCAGGTCGAGGTAGCGAAGCATGGCCGGGTCGACCGTGACCTTCCAGAGCATCGAACGCAGGTCGGTCAGCGCCATCTGACGCCAGGTCAGGTTCTGCCAGTAGAGGAAAGGGGTCTGCAGGCCCACCTTCTGTACGTCGCTGGTGAAGTGCCCGTGCCAGAAGAGCGTCATTCGCTCCGCGAAGGGGGTGGGCGTGGCGAGCATGTGCTGGACCCACCAGAGCTGCAGGCGAGCCAGCTGGAGACGGCTGCCGCGATCGGGGTCGTCGGCGCTCCAGAGGTCGGGCGGTGGCGCTGGCGGCTCCTCCAGCAACCGGTCGACCGTCCTCCGGAAGCCGTCCGAGGCCGCACGCTCGAACTCCTCCGGGCTGGCCCCGAAGGTGGCCCGCCGGAGCAGGTGCATGACCCGCGCCTTCTCGTCGCTCAGCGGCGAGGCCCAGTCCTGGCCAGTTCGCCGGGGCGTTCGATCGAGCAGGCCCGCGGCCAGCGCTCCGTGGAGCGCCGCCAGCCCGAGGCCCCCGAGCAACGCCCCCGCCAGCGCCCGGCGGCGGTCGATCCGCGCCCGTGGCCGGGGCGGCGACGGGGAGGGGCTGACGGCGTCGCTGGCGTCCATGGCCGCCATTCAAGCCGCGGGCCGCCAGGCCGCCGTCACCGGGATATCAAGCCTTTGTAAGAACGATTTCGCTTGGAGAAGCGACCGCCGAGGGGCGGCAGCGGTCCGCATGCCCGCTGCCGCCGAAGGGACTGGGAGGTTCCGG
>DATGLL010000154.1:0-5365 GCA_035294145.1 Candidatus Dormiibacterota bacterium
CGACCACGAGGCCACCGCTCGTCTGCCCCCAGCGTACGTCCTCGCCCCGCCCACGATCGACGGTCGCACCCGGCTCCTGGCCCTCCTCCAGGGTCCCCTCCGCCTGGTCATGGCCTTGATGCTCCTTCGCGGCCACCCGGCCGCCACCTTCGCCCCGTTCCTCGGCTCCGCCCCCGGAGGTCGGCCCGGGCCCTGCGTCGCCGGGTCCGGGAAGGTGGCCGAGCCCCAACCAGCCGGCGCTGCCGGAGCAGATTCGACGGGCCATCGTCGAGAGGGCCCATCGAGCTGGCCCACGGGCGCCGGTCGCGGCCCGGGCCACCAGCGCCGGTCTCCTTCAGCCTCTGGAGCGGGCGGTGGCCGCCTACCCCTCGGCCCCGGCCATCGTCACCTCCTCGGCCACGTCGCCATCCACCGCTGCCGCTCACCCGCTGGCTTGGGGAGCACCCCAGGTGCGGCTCATCCTCGGTCCCCGCTCCTGCCCCCACCACCCGGTGGTGGCGGATCTGGGGGGCGACGAAGACGGCGTTGGCCACCGCCTCGATGGGACCATGGCGGGGCAGGTGGGCAGCCTCTTTTCGGGAACGCAGCGAGGGGCAGCGGTCGCGGTGCGCCTCCCTGTCCCGGTCACCCTGGTTGCCCGAGGGAGACGCGCAGAACCCGCTTGACAGAAGGCGGCCTCGCACCCCTGCGGCCGACAGGGGTCGACCTGGACAGCCCCTCTAGAGAGGAGCCGACGCAGGCCCACTTGCGCGGGGGCTTCGAACGCACCGATCGAGCACCCGGTTGGATCCTGCCCACTCGCACGTGCCGCCTCCGGGCAGGCAAGGCCAGCCCGCGGCCACGATCCGCGGCTCCAACGAGCTCGTTGCCCCGCCCTCTCCCACCAGCCGTCCTCCTCCAAGGAGGGTCAAAGGTTCCGTCTAAGTGTCGGTCATATGGGCTATGAGCAAGGACGTGATGGAATCGAAGCTGAGGGCAAAGTCAAGGCCAGGGCCAGCGACGCTGGCCCTCGAGCCGTAATAGCACCTACAAGGAGCGAGCATGGCACAACCCCTCCGTTCCGATCCGATGGACACGATCGGTCAGCTCGGACGACACTGGGGGTGGCTGTTGGTCTTCGGCATCCTCAGCGTCCTGGCAGGGATCTTTGCGCTGGTGTGGCCGAGAGAGACCGCCTTCCTTCTGGCCATCCTCTTCGGTTGGTACCTGATCGTCACCGGGATCTTCCAGTTCGTGGCCGCGGTGGCGAGCGAGGAGCGGCAGGCAGGGAGCCGGGTCTGGATGGCCCTCCTGGGCGCCCTGTCCTTCTTCGTCGGCATCCTCTGCCTCCGCCACGTCTTCGCCACCATCCTGGCCCTGGCGCTCCTCCTGGGCCTCTTCTGGATCATCTATGGCGTGATCCACGTCTTCACCGGGATCGCCCACCGGGAGACGCCGAACCGCGGACTGACCATCCTCTCTGGGTTGCTCTCGATCGTCGCGGGCATCATCGTCCTCTCCTTCCCCGCCATATCGGTGCTGGCGCTGGCTCTCGTCCTGGGGATCTGGTTGATCGTCTACGGGATCCTGACCATCGGGGGATCACTGCGGCTGCGGCGGGCACGACAGCAGCTCGCAGCGCCTCGGCCCACACCGGCCTGACCTCCGCCTCCCCGGCTCGTACAGGGAGGCCACGGCGGCTTGCCCACCTGCCCTGAGGTGGGCCCCCACAAAGGGCATTGTCTCGATGGTGACCGCCGGCCCACGGCCCGCCCTCCCGGCCTGGTCGTTCGGCCTCCACAGGACGCGCGCCCGGCCCATTCGACCCCGGGGCCGGACCCAACCTCGGTATCCGAGCCTGGACCCGGATCGTAACCCCGGGCGGTATCAGACCCATGACCTGACGTCCACGAGCCGGATGCAGCTGCGCGAAGGAGGTGAAATTGGCATCGATCACATCGAGACCAGGAATGTTGACGTTGGCCGCCATGGCTGGCCTGATGATCGTGGCCTGCGGCGGCACCTCAACCCGGCCCACCCCGTCCTCGGCCGCCAAGCCCAAGCCCTCCGCCACCCTCGTTGAGACCAAGACGGTCACGGTGGACGGCAAGTCCGAGACCGTGCTCGCCGACTCCAAGGGTCTCACCCTCTATTACTTCATGCCCGATCGAGGGGGCAAGGTCACCTGCACCGGGAGCTGCGCGAGCCTGTGGCCACCGCTCATGCTCCCTACAGGCCAGAGCAAGCCGACCGGCCCCACGTCCATCAGCGCCAAGCTAGGAACCGTCGCCAACCCCTCGGGTGGCACCCAGGTGACCTACAACGGCTGGCCGCTCTACACCTACACCAAGGACACGGAGCCCAGCGACGTCTACGGCCAGAACGTCGGGGGGAAGTGGTTCGCGGTCACCCCTGACACGCCTCCCGCGACCTGATCTCGCCTCATCTCGTCCGTGCCGGCGCTCGCCGCAACCCCTCCCGGCGGCGCCGGCCGACGCCTCCTGGCCCTTATCTTCGACCGCCACCGACCTGAGGCCTGCCGTCGCCGCCATGGGCGCGATGGCCCTATTCAGATGGCACCCCCCGCGGGGTTGCCCTTGTGGGGGAGGCCGCCATCGACTTGGGAGGGGCCCTAGGCGACCTCCACGTGCCCGCGCCGAGGCGGGCGGGGCGGTCCCGGCGCTCGACCACGACGGCGGCCACGGATAGGTCGCGCAGCGGGGGCAGGGGCCTCCGACGCCTCCCGCTCGGCGCCGAGCCGACCTCGGCCACCACCCGCCTTGCCCAGCCGCCCAGGCGGTCACCCGCGCCACCTGCCAACCCCGACCGCCGCACTGATCAGCCGAGGGCGCCCAGGCGTGCAGAACGGCCACGCCAGCGGAGGGGTGAGAACCTCGACCAGGGTCAAGCAGCCAACCGGTCCTGCCGGGACCAGCAGCCTACCTTCCCGAGGCCGGCGATCGGTGGTCTCGGGGCGGGTGCCCAGAGCCTTCGCCCGCCCCCTCAGGCCCACCAGGGCGCATCATGGCTCCCTGACCAGGCAACTTCGGCAACCCGATCGAGGCGAAGGCGAAGACGGTGAGGCCGAGGTTATGCCTGCGGACCCGTCCGGACACGTCCCCGATCCGGCCCAGACCGGCCACCAGCACGGCCGTCGCCACCATGGAGCCCGTCAGCCTCCAGAGCAGTAGCCGACGTCGGCTGAGGGTGAGCGAGTCGAGATCGATGCCTCAGGAGATGGCGGGCAGCGAGGACGAGAAGAGGACGATCGACAAGTTGGTCATCGCCATCGACACGCCTAGGGGTGGTGTCGGAGAGCGCCACCCGGCGACAGCCGTCGACGTCGCGAGCGGTCCCCCCGCTGGGGAGGTGGCTACGGCTCGGAGGGCGAGACCGTCGACTCGGCGAGCGCTCTCACAGGCGATAGAGCGAGCAGGGTTACGAACCCCAGGATCCCGAGCGCGAAGCCGGTAGCCATGAGCATCGAACTGAAGTCCTCCCCGTAGTTCAGGAAGCTGCCGCCGTTGAACCCTGCCCCCAGGACGCCGAGGGCGCCAAGCCCCGCCCCCGCGATCGCTCCTCTGCGGCCATCGCTGATGGCCTGTCCCAGCACCACGAAGGATCCGAGCACGAGCAGGATCCCCAGGGCGGCGTGCAACATGAGCCAGGGCCTGGGCCCCTGGAGGATCGCCCAGGTCACGCTCTCCGCCACCCCTGAGAAGTACTCGGGCGGGTTGGCGCCTGGATGGTGACGAGGGACCTCGACGAAGAGGTTGACGGCCATGCCGAGGAGGAACTGCAGAAGGAGGCCGAGCAGCATCACCAGCGCAGAACGCCGCCAGGCGGGGAAGCTTCCCTCCCGTCTCGTTGCCAACATGGGGGTAGGGTACCAGCCGTTGGCGGACGCCAAGACAGCTCGGGCCAGGAGACGGCTCAGCCAGGGTAGGTGAGCAGGACCCCCAGCGCCTCCTCCGGCCGGGTGTCGATCAGCTGGTAGGCCTCCGGCGCTCGCTCGAGCGGGAAGCGATGGCTGATCGGGGTATGAAGCCAGCTCTGGCGGAGGAGGTGGAAGGCCACGCCCGTGCGCCGGGCAAAGGACCATCGAGGCTGTAGCCCGGAGCCGATGCTGCTGACCTGGGCGCTCACGATCCGCTGGCGACGGAAGTGGAACTCGGGCGAGAGGAGGAGAGGGACCACCCGGGTCCCAAAGAAGGAGACGGCCACGATCGTGCCCTCCCGGCCGGTGCATCGGATTGCGGCTTGGAGCGCCGCCGGCGCGCCGGTCGCCTCGATGGCGATGTCGGCGCCCCGTCCCTCGGACATGGCCTCGACCCCGGCCAGGGCCTCGTCGGGGGTGAAGGCCTGGTCGGCTCCCCAGCACAGCGCGAGCTCGCGGCGCGCGGGGACGGGGTCCACCACGGCCAGGCGTCCAGCGGTTCGCCGAGCCAGCTGGGCGCACAGGCTCCCCACCACCCCTTGGCCGAACACCACCACGCAATCGCCGTGGCGCGTGGGCACGTCGAGCTGTGAGGTCAGGGCCACCTCCAGCAGGTTGGCGAACACGGCCCGTTCCGGGGCCAACCCCTCCGGCACCGGAGCCAGGAGCCAGCCTTGGCCGGGGAGGGTGAAGACGTCCTGGTGGGGATGACGGCAGAACACGATCTCCCCCACCCGGTGCGTCGACCGTTCCCCCACGGCGATCACCTCGCCCACCGTCTGGTAGG
Source organism: Candidatus Dormiibacterota bacterium (assembly GCA_035294145.1). Lineage (GTDB taxonomy): Bacteria > Chloroflexota > Dormibacteria > Dormibacterales > Dormibacteraceae > CADDZO01. The sequence goes on from DATGLL010000154.1 coordinate 4,704, forward strand.
CGTACTTGACCGGGAAGCCGAAGCTGCCTCTCGCCGTCTCCAGGCCCAGGTCGGCCTCGGGGTTGGCCTCCCCGCGGTAGATGAGCATCTCGGTCCCGGCGCTGACCAGGGAGACCAGCGCCCGCACCGTGACCTCCTCACCGGCCGGCGCAGGCACCTCCTCGCTACGGATCTCTGCCCGCCGCGGGCCTACGAACCACAGGGCCCTACCCACGCGAACGTCGGTATGGGTCACACCATCACCTCCCCGTTCTCGCTACGCTCCTCGCCGGTCGCTCGCCCCGGCGCCTCCGTGGCCAAGACGAAGCGAGCCACCTCACGATCGCTACCCCCAGCTCCTGGCCGACCCAACGGCGACGATCAAGACCAGGCCGTGGAAGACCAAGGACACCCAATAGGACGCTCCGATCCGAAGGCGGTACGGCGGCAGTTGACGCCGGAGGTTGGGCCGTTGCCGCTGAGTAAGCGATAGTCTCATACGGCACCCCTCACGGGTTGCCCTTGCGGGCTTCGCGCTTCCCCGCCGCGTGCCCGGGAGGCCCGGGTCTTACCACGGCTCTGCGCTTCGCGAAGGCTCCAACTGAGCCTACGGGCGGGGCCCCCACCAAGCCAGCTTGGTGGGGTGCCCCGGGCGAGTACCTCGCCAGGTTGATCGCGGCGTT
>DATGLL010000155.1:0-3840 GCA_035294145.1 Candidatus Dormiibacterota bacterium
GAACGCCGCGATCAACCTGGCGAGGTACTCGCCCGGGGCACCCCACCAAGCTGGCTTGGTGGGGGCCCCGCCCGTAGGCTCAGTTGGAGCCTTCGTGAAGCGCAGAGCCGCGGTAAGACCCGGGCTTCCCGGGCACGCGGCAAGGAAGCGCGAAGCCCGCAAGGGCAACCTCGTGAGGGGTGCCGCGTGAGTGCTACTGCGTACTCGGCGGCAACGGTGCCCTCCCCTTGCAACGCGATGGTCGTTGTGCCGATCCCGTCCTGTGCTGGTGGCCCTCGGAGCTGACCTCGGCCTTGACCGGTCAGGGAGATACCACCGCCTGGCCGGGGCCGTTCCTCCTGCCTAAGCTGGCGGTGTGACCGAGAAGCCAAAGCCGAGCGGTGAGGCGACGTTCCCGGCCCAGCTGGACGTCGACGTCACACTCCGGGATGGGTCGACGGTCCACATCCGGCCGGTGGTGCCCTCTGATCAGGAGGCGTTGCAACGCTTCCTGGCCGGGCTGTCCACGGAGTCGAGGGTCTTCCGCTTCTTCAGCGAGGTCAAGGACCTGGAGGCCGTAGCCCGACGGTTCGTCGAGATTGACTACCACGACCGCCACGGCCTCGTCGCCTGGCGAGGGGGCGAGATCGTCGGGCACGGGTTCTATGCGCTTGAGCGTCCGGGCACCGCCGAGGTCGCCTTGACGGTGGCGGACGCCCTCCAGGGCAAGGGTCTGGGCACGATTCTCCTGGGACACCTGGCTGCGGCAGCCGCGGCCGCGGGGATCTCGGTCTTCGTGGCCGAGGTGATGCCGGAGAACCATCGCATGCTGACCGTCTTCCGGGACAGTGGCTTCCCGGTCAGCGTCTCCTCGTCCTACGGGGTGATCAAGGTCGAGTTCCCGACCTCGCTGACCGAGGAGGCGCGAGAGCGCTTCGAGCGGCGGGAGCAGCTGAGCGCGATCGCCGCCATGCGGCGGTTCTTCGAGCCGCGGTCGATCGCCGTGGTGGGCGCCTCTCGCCACCGGGGCACGATCGGCGGCGAGGTCTTCCACAACCTCCTGGAGTCCGGCTTCCCCGGCCCGGTCTACCCGGTCAGCCCGCATCCGGTGGTGCAGTCGGTGGCCGCCTACCCCGATCTGGAGCGGATACCGGGGCCGGTCGACCTGGCCGTGGTGGTGGTCCCGGCGGCCGCCGTCCTCGAGGTGGCGAGGGCCTGCGCGGCGAAAGGGGTGGGGGCCCTGGTGGTGATCTCCTCCGGTTTCGCCGAGAGCGGTGAGGAGGGCCGGGCCCGACAGGCCGAGCTGCTCGAGGTCTGCCGTGACGCGGGGATGCGCCTGATCGGCCCCAACTGCATGGGCATCATCAACACCCACCCCGAGCATCCCTTGAACGCCACCTTCGCTCCCTCCTCCCCCCCTCGGGGGCAGATCGGCTTCATGTCTCAGAGCGGGGCGCTGGGTCTGGCCGTGATCGAGCACGCGCGTCGTCTCGGCCTTGGCCTCTCCACCTTCGTCTCGGTCGGGAACAAGGCCGACGTCTCCGGCAACGACCTGCTCGAGTACTGGGAGTCGGACCCGGAGACCGACCTGATCATGCTCTACCTGGAGTCCTTCGGGAACCCGCGTCGATTCTCCCGTCTGGCTCGCCGGATCGGGCGACGCAAGCCGATCCTGGCGGTGAAAGGGGGGCGCTCAGCGGCCGGGGCACGAGCCACCTCCTCCCACACCGGGGCACTCCTGGCCGCCTCCGACGTCACCGTGGAAGCGCTCTTCCGCCAGTCCGGGGTGATTCGTGCCGACACCCTGGGCGAGCTCTTCCAGGTGGCCTCTCTGTTGAGCACCCAACCGCCCCCGGCCGGGCGCCGGGTCGGCGTCGTGACCAACGCTGGTGGGCTGGGCATCCTCTGTGCGGATGCCTGTGCTGACGCCGGGTTGGAGGTGCCGGCGCTGTCGGAGCGCACCCGACGCTTGCTGGCAGCCTTCCTTCCCCCCGAGGCCACGACTGCTAACCCGGTGGACCTGATCGCCAGCGCCAGCGCCGAGGACTATGAGCGCGCCATGCTGACCCTGGCCGAGAGCGGTGAGGTGGATGCGTTGATCGTGATCTTCATCCCTCCGCTGGCGGTGCCTGAGGCCGGGATCGCCGCTGCCGTGCACCGGGCGGCCATCAGCCTCCACGGACGGCTGCCGGTGCTCGGGGTCCTCACCACCGATCAGACTCCGGCCCCGGACGTGGCTCGCCTTCCCGTCTACGCCTTCCCCGAGGACGCGGCCCGGGCCTTGGGACGGGTGGCGTCCTGGGCCGAGTGGCGAGGTCGTCCCGAGGCCCCACCCTGGCGTCCGCCGGATGCTCGCACCGATGAGGCCCGAGCGATCGTGGCCCGGGCGCTGGGGGAAGGCGCCGGCTGGCTGCGCCCAGAGGCGGTGGCCGCGATCCTGGACTGCTATGGCATCGCGCTTGCCGAGAGCCGGCTGGCGGCCAGCCCCGAGGGGGCCGGGGAGGCTGCCCGGGCTCTGGGTGGGAGGGTGGCGCTCAAGGCCTTCGCCCCGGGCTTGGTGCACAAGACCGAGGCGGGGGCGGTCGCGCTCGCGCTCCGGGGAGCACGGGCGGTGCAGGCGGAGGCGGAGCGGATGCGGGCCCGGCTGGCCGCGGCCGGGATCGAGGTCGAGGGGTTCGTCGTGCAGCGGATGCTCCCTCCCGGCGTGGAGATGATCGTGGGGGTGGTCCAGGACCCGCTCTTTGGGCCGGTGCTGGCCTGTGGGGCCGGCGGGGTAGCGGTCGAGCTGCTGAAGGACGTGAGCGTTCGCCTGACCCCGCTCAGCGTCTCCGAGGCGGACGAGATGCTGCGAGCGCTCAAGAGCTACCCGCTGCTGGAGGGCTACCGGGGGCAGCCTCGGGCCGACCTGAGCTCGCTGCGGGAGCTGGTGCTGCGGGTGGGGGCACTGGCCGAGGATCTCCCCGAGCTGGCCGAGGTGGACTTGAACCCGGTGATCGTGAGCCCGTCCGGGGCTGCCGTGGTCGACGCCCGGGTCCGAATCGAGGCAAGGGTGCCGCCCCCACCCGACGGGGCCAAGCCGCGCCGACCGCGCGGCTGACGGCCATGGATCTGGCCGAGGCGTCGCGGCGGCTTGGCGAGCACGCACCGGACGTCCGGCGCAGCCACGATGCCCGTTCCTGGCAGGTGCTGGCCGACAGCTGAAGAGCCTGCTCCTGTGCTCCTGTCGGGGCCGCCTTGGTCGGCCTCTCCCTCACGAACGGGTTCTGCTCCGAGCGCCTGCACGCTGCATCCGACGTCGAGGCTGGCCCCGCGTGGCGGCGCGCCCAGCTCGGTCAACGTCACCGACTCGTTCTCAGCGACGCCATCTGCCTCCAGGCAGACATCATGCCTGCCGACCTGCGATCCCTCGGTGCCCACCACGTGGTCGAGCGCCGGGACCGCCTCGCCCGCTTCGGCACGGAGCCTATCGGGACGCCCTGGCGGCGCGGGGCTGGCGGCTCCCGGTGATCGATCCCGCCGAGGTCGATGACGACCTGCATCGCCACGAGGCAGGCCTGGTGGGGATGACGATCTGGGGCGAGGTATGGCCGAGATCCTGGCCGGCCTCCGGGCCCGGCCTTACGGGCGGCGCTCCAGGCGCTCTGGCCCGCCCTGGACCCCGTGCCCGAGCAGCGGCGGCCATCCGTCGCCAGTGGGGCGGCACAGCGGCTCGGGGCCGATCTCGACCCCGAGGGGAGATCGGTCGGTCGGGCCGCGGTCGATGCCTGCTGGCGCGGGGGGCGGTCCCGGGCGGGCAAACCGGTTGGCCGTCGGGTTGACCTCCTGGGGCTCAGGAGGGGAGGTTGGGATCAGGGGCGCCGT
>DATGLL010000156.1:0-10910 GCA_035294145.1 Candidatus Dormiibacterota bacterium
ACGCCCCGGCGTGACCGCCCGCGTGTCCGCTGCCGATCAACGCTCCGATCTGGACCGGCAGGTGGCGGGTGGTGCCGCTTGGGCGGCCCAGGAGGGGCTCGCCGTCGGGCGCCTTCTGACCGAGGTTGGCTCGGCGCTGAACGGAACGCGTCGGAGGTTCCTGGCCTTGCGGCGTGACCCGACCGTGACCACGATCGTGGTGGAGCCTCGGGACCGCTTCGCGCGGTTCGGGGCCGAGGAGGTGGAAGCTGCCCTCGCCGCTCAGGGACAGCGGCTGGTGGGGGTCGATCCCTCCGAGGTCGACGAGGACCTGGTCCGAGACGTAAGCGAGCTCCTGAGCCGCCTCGGTGCCCGGCACGACGGCCGGCGTGCCGCCGCCCATCGTGCGGCCCGGGCGATGGCCGCGCTCCAGCACGATGGCCCGGAGGGGTGCCCCACGAGGGTTCCCCATCGGAGCACGCTCCGATGGGGTCCCCAGGCCGGCCTCGTGGGGAGCCCCGCACCGTGGCCACCCCGATCCGGCCTCGACGGTCGGGGTCGATGTCGGGGTGCGCTGGTTGGCCACCATGGCCACCGCCGAGGGCGTGATCGAGCGGGTGCCCAACCCGGCCCCGCTGGCCCGGAACCTGACCGTGCCGCGTCGGCGCTCCCGGTCCCTCTCCCGGAGCCAGCGCGGCTCGAATCGCTGCCGGCGCAAGGAACGGCGTCGAGTGCGGCTCCAGGCCCACATCGCCGCCCTCCGGCGCCACGGGATCCCTCGGCTCACCACCCGGCTGGCCACACCCCACGGCCGGATCGTGGGGGAGGGGCTGGACGCCGCCGGCAGGCTGCGCCAGAAGGGACTCCCGGCGGCGTCGAGCGACCGACGGGTCGGCTCCCAGCCGGCCGGGAACGGGGACAATAAGGCCGGTGGTGCTGGACGGTATTCGCGTGCTGGACCTGACCCGGCTCCTGCCGGGTGCCTACTGCTCCCTGCTCCTGGCCGACATGGGGGCCGATGTGATCAAGGTCGAGGAGCCGGGCAGCGGCGACTACATGCGCTGGTACCCACCCCTGGTGGAGGGGCAGAGCGTGCTCTTCAACGCCCTCAACCGCAACAAGCGAAGCCTGACCCTGAACCTGAAGGCGAGGGAAGGGCGGGAGCTCTTCTTGGCCCTGGCGCGCTCGGCCGACGTCGTGATCGAGGGCAACCGACCTGGGGTCATGGACCGCCTCGGCCTGGGCTGGTCGGTCCTCCACGAGCTCAACCCTCGGCTGGTGATGTGCGCCATCACCGGCTACGGCCAGGATGGGCCCTGGTCAGGGCGGGCTGGCCACGACATCGACTACATGGCCATCGCCGGGGGGCTCTCGATGAACGCGCGGGCCGGTGAGGCCCCGCATCCACTGGCAGTCCAGGTCGCCGACCTGGGTGGGGGCGGGCAAGCGGCGGCGGTGGCAATCCTCGGGGCCCTGGTCGCTGTGCACCGGGATGGCGAGGGTCGCTTCCTCGACGTTTCCATGACCGATGGGGCCCTCTCCTGGCTGGCGGCTCCGCTGGCCCAGGCTCATGCCGAGGGCCGGGCCCCGGCCAGAGGCCGGCACCGTCTCACCGGTCGGTACGCCTGCTACGACGTGTACCGTTGCCGGGACGACCGTTACCTGGCGGTGGGAGCGCTGGAGCCCAAGTTCTGGCGGGCGCTCTGCGCCGCGCTCGGCCGCCCCGAGTTGGGCGACGAGCCCTACCTCGAGGACGAGCGACAGGAGTGGCTGCGCAGCGAGCTAGCGGCCATCTTCGCCAGCCGGACCAGGGATGAGTGGGGGCGGTTGCTGGCCGGGACCGAGACGTGCGTGGAGCCCGTGCTCGAGCTGGACGAGGTCCCGAGCCACCCTCAGGTGCAGGCCAGGCAGCTGATCGTCGAGCAGCCGACCGGGCTGGAGGTGGCGCCGGCCGTGCGCTTTGGGGAGGGCTGGCGGCGCCTGCCCCCGCCACGGTTGGGCGAGCACACGGCGGAGATCCTGGCCACGGTTGGGGTGGACGAGGGCCGGCTGGGTGACCTGCGCGCGGCGGGTGTGGTCTAGCGCCCAAAGGCAGGGACTCGCTACGCCCTATCCCCGGCGACCGCTGCCGGCGTCGGCGGGCGTCCTCGCTCGGGGCGACGGCGGCCTCTGCCTCCCCTCAACCGTGCGAGGGCCACGGTCCCGCTCCACGGCTGGGATCTGGCCCCTTCGGCGGGTCAGCGACCACCTCGCGCCACACGCGCTCGACCTCAGCCCGGAGCTGGTCGAGGCTGCCGACGTTCCGGATCACGTGCCGGGTCCGATGGCGCTTCTCCTCGATCGGCATCTGGGCCGCGATGCGTTCATGGGCCTCGGCCTCCGTCATTCCTCGGAACTCCACCAGCCGCTGGACCTGGAGTTCGGGTGGGGCGTAGACGACGATCACCGCGTCCAGGCCCTCCTCCCCGCGACTCTCGTAGAGCAGGGGGATGTCGAGCACGACGACCGGCTCGCCCCGCTCGGCCGCCTCGCGGACCCGCGCTGCCATCCAGGCTCGAACCAGGGGATGGACGATCGCGTTGAGCCGTCGCCGGGCCTCGGAGTCCTTGAAGACGATGCCTGCCAGTCGGGCCCGATCGAGCTCGCCCGATGGGGTGAGGACCCCGGGGCCGAACGTCTCCACGATGCGGCCCAGCCCCTCCGAGCCGGGGGCCTGGACAGCCCTGGTCGCCTCGTCGGCGTCCACCACCGTGATCCCTCTCGCACGCAGCATGGCCGAGACCGTGCTCTTGCCGGTGCCGATGCCGCCGGTCAGGCCGATCACCTTCATGCCCAGGGCCTCGTCAGCGGTACTGTCTGGTACCACGTCATGGTCACGCTTTAGGATGGTGCCGCAGTGGCAGACGTGGAGAAGCTCGACGCGATCGTGGTAGGGGCAGGGCCGGCGGGGACGGCCGCCGCCTACACCATGGCCAAGGCCGGCCTGCAGGTGGCGCTGATCGAGCGAGGGGTGAAGCCCGGCTCCAAGAACGTGATGGGCGGCATCTTCTACCCGTACTACCTGGAGCGGATCGTGGGCGAGACCTGGCGGGAGGCCCCGCTGGAGCGTCCGATCATCGAGGAACAGCGCTGGATGATGACCGATCAGGCAGCGATCAGGCTCCTGGGCTACAAGAACCTCCGCAACCGAGAGCATCCGCACTCGTTCTCGGTCCTGCGGGCGAAGTTCGACGCCTGGTTCGCGAGCAAGGCGGAGGAGGTCGGCGCCTTCCTCATCCCCGAGACCGTGGTCGAGGAGTTGATCCTGCGGGACGGCCGGGTGATCGGGGTCAGGACCGGCCGTGAGGGCGACCTCTACGCCGACGTGGTGGTGGTCTGCGAGGGCATCGGCCTGGGCAGCCGGCTGCTTGAGAAGGCTGGCCTCAAGCCCCCGCTCAAGCCCAACCAGGCCGCCATGGCGGTCAAGGAGGTGATCGCCCTGGACCCGGCGGTGATCGAGTCGCGGTTCAACTGCGAGCCGGGGGAGGGGGCCTCGATCGAGTGCTACGGCTCGGCGACCAAGGGGCTGTCCGGGTTCATGTTCATCTACACCAACCGGGACACGGTCTCGGTCGGCGGCGGGGCGCTGCTGAGCGAGCTGTGCGACACCCGACTCTCCCGCGAGGAGCTCCAGCAGCGGACGCCCAACGCCATCCTCAACCACTTCAAGGGCCACCCTGCCATCCGGCCCCTGCTCCAGGGCGGCGAGACCGTCGAGTACCTAGCCAAGATGATCCCTGAGGGAGGCTATCGTGGCATCCCCCGCCTCTACGGCGATGGCTACCTGGTCTGCGGCGACGCCGCTGGTCTCTCCAACCCGGTTCACCGGGAGGGCTCCAACCTGGCCATGGAGAGCGGGCGGATCGCCGGGGAGGTGGTGATCCATGCCAAGGAGAAGGGGGACTTCAGCGCCCGCTCGCTTAGCGAGTATCGGATGCGCCTCGACCGGAGCTGGATCATGGCCGACATGCGCAAGTACGATCGGGCCGTGCCCCTCTTGGAGCACAACCCCCAGATGCTGGGAACCTACCCGGGGCTGTTGGATCGGGCTCTGGACGAGTTCTTTCGCGTTGACGGTGTCTCCAAGTGGGACAAGCAGGCGAAGATCCTCCGCATGCTTCGCAAGGAGGGCGGGGTGCGGATGGTGTGGGACACCCTCAAGGCAGGCTGGACGCTCCTGCGTCCCATCCACCGCTGAGCCCGGGGGGCCGGTCGCTCAGGCGACGCTGACGCTGATGACGTCGTAGCCGGTGGCCCCGGCCGGGAAGGTTGGTGCCCGGTCCGGGGTCTGCACGTCCCCTCGACCATCCCGGGCCCGGACCACGAGCGTGTACTCGCCCGGCTGGCCAGGGGTCCAGCGTGCCCGCCAACGTCTCCAGGTGAGCGGGGATGGGGGGGCCTCCAGCTCGGCCGGGGACCATGAGCGCCCGCCATCGGCGCTCCACTCTACCGCCTGGATCCCCCTGGTGCCGGCGAAGGCGACCCCGGCGAGAAAGACAGTGCCGAGACGCAGGATGGCCCCGTTGGGGGGAACGTCGATCCGGGAGGTGGTCTTGACCACGGCCTGAGAGTCCCATCCCTGCTGCTCCCAGAAGCCCTGACGAGGCGCGTCGGCGACCTCGATCCGGTCCAGCCACTTGGGCCCCTTCATGCCGTAGCGGCCGGGGATCACCATCCGGGCCGGGAAGCCGTGGGCCACCGGCAGGGGGATGCCGTTCAACCGGTAGGCCACCAAGATGAACGGCTCTGCCAGGGCCGTCATCAAGGGGAGGGTCTCTGTGTACCCGTCCCGGGCCCAGAAGTTGACCGCTCGCGCCCCTGGGCCAGGCTCCGCCATCACCAGCAGGTCCCTGAGCGGCACGCCGGTGAAGCGTCCGGTGCTCATCAGAGGGCCGCCCACGTCGTTGCTGATGCACTCCAAGGTGACGGCCTCGGTGACCGACGGGATCGCCGTCAGCTCGGCATAGGTCAGGTGGAGGGGACGGCCGGTCAGGCCGGTCACCTCCAGCGCCCATCCCGAGATGGGGACGGTCGGGTCTTGGAGGTTCTTGCTGACCACGTAGAAGCGCTGGACCGGGGTGATCGCGGGCACCGGTTCACCCTGCTCGGACTCGGCGGGCGCGAGTACCTGCCCCAGCCAGTCCGGGGCTCGGATCGCCCCGATCAGCGCCAGGCCACCGGCGGCGATGCCAATGGGCAGGAGCTGGAGCAGCCGGCGGCGTCCTGGATCGACCGTGCCGGTCGGATCGACCTCCTCGCGCAGGGCTCGCCAGGTGACTGCGTCGAGGGCGAACACCAGCGCCCAGGCGATCGGGATGAGCAGGGTCCCTCCACCCAGCCCGAGCACGCCTTGACCGGTCATGGGCAGCAGGACCAGGCAGACCAGAAGCCAGGGCACCGCGGCCAGGGCCAGCGTCGCCGCCCCGACCGAGGTCTTGCGGGCCAGTGGCTCCGCGGCTGCGCCCAGGCCGGTGAGGGTCGCCAGCATGGCGAGCAGGAGCCCGACCTCCTCCAGGACCTTGCCGGCGTGCTGGAGCCGGTCGATCAAGAAGCCGAAGAGCGGACCCGGGAGGTGCGAGAGCAGCGGCTCCTGGACCAGCGCTGGCAGCGATGGGAGCCCAAGCAGGGCTGCGAACTCCATGGCCGCGACCCCGACGATGCCTGCCACCAGCCCGGCGAGCGTCGCCCGACCCATGCCAAGAGCCTACTGCGCTCCGGGCGCCGACGGGCTCGGACTCGTGATTGAATAGGCATTCGTGCCTGCACCGTTGACGCCGGAGGACCTGGCCCGGTTCCGCTGGGTCGACCACGTACGGCTCAGCCCAGGCGGTGATCGAGTCGCCTATCAGGTTGGCTGGGCCGATGTCGAGGCCCGTCGCAACCGGGGACGGGTGGTCGTGGCCGACCTCGAGGGAGGCTCACCGTGGGAGGTGGAGGCAGGGTCGGCTCGGGATCACTCGCCGGAGTGGTCGCCGGACGGCGGTCGCATCGCCTTCCTGGCTCGACGGGGAGCCCGGGATCAGCTCTTCGTCGCCGAGCTGGCCGGTGGTCGCAGCCGTCGTCTGACCGATTTCCCTGATGGCGTCCTGGCCGCCCGCTGGGCCCCGGACGGCGACCATCTGGCGGTCCTGGCCCGGACGCTGACCGATCCCGAGGCAGTGGTGGAGGACCCCCGCCCGGTTGGGGAGGAGGAGCAGGTGAGGCGTCCTCCCGTGGCGCGGGTGGTGCGTCGGCTCGACGACAAGCACGATGGGGTGGGGTTCGTGGACGGTCGCCATGCCCATCTCTTCGTGGTGCCGGCCTCGGGCGGCGAGCCCCGCCAGCTCACGACCGGGGCCTGGTCGGTGGAGGGGTTCGACTGGGCCCCCGACGGCCGGACGATCGTGGTGGCTGGTGACGCCGAACCGGACGCCGACCTGCGCCGCACGCGTCGGCTCTACCTGGTTGAGGCCTGGCCCGGCCGTGGCGCCGGCGGGGGCTTGCGGGAGGTCTGCGGTGGCCTGATGCTGTCCTCGCCGGTGTGGTCGCCGCGCGGCGACCTCATCGCCTTCGTGGCCCCTCTGGACGAGGGCGGCGGTCGCCACGAGCGAGTGTGGGTCGTGCCCGCGGCCGGGGGGGAGCCGCGCTGCCTGACCGCGGACCTGGATCGGGCTGCTGGGGGCGCGCCCCCCTATACCGATATGCGGGCAGGGCACGGCTCGCGTCTGGTCTGGTCGGTGACAGGGGACCGGATCTGGTTCCTGGCCACTGGCCCGGGGGTGGCTGAGCTGTGCTCGGTCGACCTGGAGGGGCGCTGGAGAGTGGAGCTTCCCGCCCGACGGCGCGTCATCTACGACTTCGACCTGCGTGGGAAGCTGGTCGGAGCGTGCGTTGCCGACCCCAACGCTCCGGGCGAGGTGGTGCTGGCCCATGATGGGCAGGAGCGGCAGCTGACCGATGCCAACCCCTGGCTGCGGGAGCGCTACGTGGCCCAGCCGGAGCGGCACCTGTTCACTGCCCGGGACGGTCTCCAGATCGAGGGCTGGCTGCTCCGCCCTCCGGGCTTCGATCCCGGCCGCCGCTACCCGCTGGTGATGGAGATCCACGGCGGCCCTCATGGACAGTACGGATGGACCTTCTTCCATGAGTTCCAGATCCTCGCCGGCATGGGGTTCCTGGTCTTCTATGTCAACCCCCGGGGCTCCGACGGCTACGGGGAGCGCTTCAAGCGGGCGGTGGTGCGCGACTGGGGAGGGGCCGACTACGAGGACTTGATGACCGCCCTGGACCAGCTGATCGAGCGGACGGGATGCGTCGACGAGTCTCGGCTGGGGGTGGCTGGAGGCTCTTACGGGGGCTTCATGACCAATTGGATCGTGGGCCACACCGATCGCTTCGCGGCTGCGGTGGCGATGCGGTCGCTCTCGAACCTGGTCAGCGACTACGGCCAGGACGACATCGTGCTCTGGAACACGGTCGAGATGGGACCGCCACCTTGGCCGGACGCGGACGAGCTCTGGCGGCGCTCGCCGTTGCGCTACGCACGGGAGATCCGAACCCCGCTGCTGCTCCTGCACGGTGAGCAGGACCTGCGCTGCCCGATCTCGCAGGCGGAGGAGCTGTTCGCGGCCCTGCGGTTGTTGGGCCGGGAGGTGGAGCTGGTGCGCTTCCCCGGGGAATCGCACGACTTGTCGCGGAGCGGGCGGCCGGACCGACGGGTGGAGCGGTTGCGCCGGGTGGTGGACTGGTTCGAGCGGCACCTGGGCCCGGTGGGGGCCGTCACCGGGGAGGCGGTGACAACCGGCTGACCGGCGCCGATCGGGGCGACGAACTGTTGCCCAACCCGGCCCTGCTGGCCCGGGACCTGACCGTGCTGCGTCGGCTCTCGCGGGCCATCTCCCGCAGCCGACGCGACTCGGCCCGCTGCCGGCGCAAGGAACGGCACCGAGCGCGGCTCCAGGCCCACCTCCCGACTGGCCACGACCCACGGCCGGATCGTGGGGGAGGGGCTGGACGCCGCCGGGAGGCTCCGCCAGCAGGGGCTTGCCGGGGCGCGGGCGCGGCGCCGGGGGCTGGCCGACGGGGCCCTGGCCGAGATCCGCCAGCAGCTCCGCTCCAAGACCACCTGGCACGGCTCGGAGCTGGTGGAGGCCGACCGGTGCTTCCCCAGTCGAGGACGTGTCGCCGTTGCGGCTCGATCCAGGACCTCGGTTGGGCCGAGCGTTGGGACGTGCGACGGCGGTGGGGCGCGCCATCGGCGCGATGACCACGCCGCGATCAACCTGGCGAGGTATCGCTCGCCCGGGGACTCCACGAGGCCGGCCTCGTGGGGTCCCGGTAAGACCCGAGCCTCCCGGGCGCGCGGCGAGGAAGCGCGAACCCCGCAAGGGGAACCCCGTGAGGGGTGCCACATGAGACTATCGCTTACTCAGCGGCAACGGAAGGAGCCCGGAGGGCGGCACGGCGGGGAAGGCTCGTCTCACGGCCAGGAGGACGCCTCCTCCTGAGATGGCTCGGCGTGGACGCCGCGACGCGCGTGTCAGACCGCTGCCCCCTCGCTCACAATGGAAGAGGTTACGGGAGAGGGGGAGCTGAGCGACCGCGGGCGGGAAGGGCCACCGACCTCATGCCCCCCAAAGCAAACCCACGAGAAGGGGTGAGGACATGCGTTCGAGGAAGTGGGCGCTGTTGCTGCTCATCGTCCCGTTCGTCTCCGTGCTCTATCCGGATTGGTACTCGCGCCTGCAGCCGGAGCTGGCGGGCATCCCGTTCTTCGTCTGGTACCAGTTCGCCATGGTCGTGCTGGGGGTGATCGTCACGCTCGGTGTCTACGCGCTGGAGGGGGTGCGCAGATGATCCACGGCGATCAGCTTGCCGTCTTCGCCATCCTGTTCATGGGGGTGTCGTTGGCCGGCTTTTGGGCCAACCGTTGGCGTCGCGCTGACCTCCGGACCCTCGACCAATGGGGGCTGGCTGGTCGCAGCTTGGGGACGGTCATCAACTGGTTCCTGATGGGCGGGGACCTCTACACCGCCTACACCTTCATCGCCGTCCCGGCCCTGGTCTTCGGCAAGGGGGCGATCGGCCTCTTCGCGATCCCTTACACCATCATCGTCTACCCCCTGGTGTACGTGGTGATGCCCCGGCTATGGCGCGTCGGTCGTCATCGCGGCCACGTCACGCCCTCCGACTACGTCGGTGATCGCTTCGATAGCCGGCTGCTGAGCGTGCTCATCGCGATCACCGGCATCGTCGCAACCATTCCGTACATCGCCCTCCAGATGTTCGGCATCCAGGTGGTCCTGGCCCAAATGGGGGTGCCGGTCGAGCTCGCCCTGGTCATCGCCTTCCTGATCCTGGCCTTCTTCACCTACCTGAGCGGCTTGCGGGCCCCTGCCATGATCGCCTTTGCCAAGGACGTCCTGATCTGGTCCACGATCCTGGTCGCTGTCATCTACCTCCCCATCCGGCTGGGCGGCTACGGCGCGATCTTCGCCCACGTGCCGACCAAGCTCGCCATCCTCCCCAGAGCCTCGTACGTGCCCTACTCCACGCTCGCCTTTGGCTCCGCGCTGGCGCTCTTCCTGTATCCGCACGCGGTGACCAGCGTCCTTGCCTCCAAGGATCAGGACGTGATCAAGCGCAACGCGGCCTTCCTTCCCGCCTACTCCTTCCTGCTGGGGCTGATCGCAATCCTGGGGTACGTGGCGATCGCCGCCGGCATCCATCCCTCCAAGGCCTACGGCCCCAACAGCGCCGTCCCGCAGCTGTTCGCGGCCATGTTCCCCGGTCCCTTCACCGGCTACGCCTTCGCCGCAATCGCGATCGGGGCGTTGGTGCCGGCCTCGGTGATGTCGATCGCCGCCGCCAATCTCTTCAGCCGCAACCTCTACCGCGAGCTCTTCCGGCCCACGGCGAGCGCCAACGAGGAGACGAACGTCTCCAAGGTCTTCTCGGGCGTGGTCAAGCTCGGGGCGCTGCTCTTCATCCTGCTGGTGCCGACCACCTACGTGATCAACTTCCAGCTCGCGGGCGGGGTCTGGATCCTGCAAACGCTCCCCGCCGTGTTCCTCTCCCTCTACCTCCGGTGGCTGGACCGTTGGGCGGTGGCCGCCGGTTGGGCGGTCGGCATCGGGCTGGGCACCTACTGGCTGGTCCAGGTGCATTTCGCCGCCTCCACCATCTCGCTCTTTGGCCTGACCCATGACCAGGTCTACATCGCCCTGGCCGCCTTCATCGCCAACCTGATCGTGGTCATCGGCGGCTCCCTCATCGCTCGGCTCTTGGGGGCAGCAGGGCGAACCCGGCTCGCGGAGGCCGACTACGAGGTGAGTGTGCCAAGCGGTGCCTGAGCGGCCTGTGGGTGCGCCCTGCCGCCCCGAGACGGGGGCCGGGCCGGCCCAGGCGATGGCCATGCTCAGCCTTGGGAGCCTCACCCCAGGAGCTGGAGAGTCTCCGGCGTCGTGCCGATGGGCACCTTCCTGGGGTGTGATCCCTAGCGCTGGCAGAGGTCCCGGGACGGCGAGATCACCGGATGGCGGGTCGGGTTCCCCAGGCTCGAGCGCACGGGCCGGGAGGGGGAGCCCCTCGGGACCGCTGCCTCTTCAGCATGGGGGGCGATCCGGGTCGAGCCCGATCGCCGTCACGTCACCTTGCCTCGGATCGGCCGGGCGCGGATCCTCGCCGCCACCCTGAGGCGGGTCGGGGAGCGCCGGTGGTCTTCGGGGTCGAGGTCCGGCGGCCCCCAGGGGTGCCCCACGAGGCCGGCTTCGTGGGGAGCCCCCCAACGCGGCCATCCCGATCCGGTCTCGGTGGTCGGGGGAGGTGGGGGTGCGCCGGTTGGCGACCGTGGCCGGTCCCGAGGGGCCATCGAGCGGGTGCCCAACCCGGCCCTGCGGCAACGGGACCTGACC
>DATGLL010000157.1:0-12036 GCA_035294145.1 Candidatus Dormiibacterota bacterium
AGGCCAACGCCGCCGATCCGGTGCTCGCGCAGGTCGACCCCGAGCGCCGGCGCACGCTGATCGCCCGTGGCGAGAATGGCGTCTACCACTTCGACGTCCGCCTCCAGGGCGAGGACGAGACCGTCTTCTTCGCCCTCTGAGGGCAGAGCCCGGTGATGGCCGGCCATCACCGGGCTCCTCGCCGTCGGGACGATGGCCCCGGCCAGGCCTGCGGTCAGGGATAGCAGTAGGAGTCGGAGGAGGCGTCGCCGCCCTGCAGGTGCACCTGGTGGACCCGTCGCTCCGGGCTCAGGAAGAACCGAGGATCGAGCTGGAGCCCTCCTGAGGGATCGGCGTCCAGCTTGACGAACCAGCTCTTGATGCCATCGGGGTAGAACTGAGCGTCCCAGGCGGCGTAGAGGGAGTTGGTCAGGTAGACCCGCCGGCCGTCCCGGCTGAGCTCGACCATCTGCGGCCCGCCGTTGAGGGGCCCCGAGCCGTCGATCCCGGCCCGGCGCACGATGCCGCCCAAGCGCACCGAGGCCACCTCCTTGGGGGCGAAGGGGTCGCTCACGTCGTACCGCTTCAGCTCCCCGGTCCCCCAGCAGGACACGTAGAGCCAGCGATCGTCCAGCGAGAGGTTGATGTCCGTCACCAGCGGCGGCACCGCGCCGAAGGGCTTGAGGATGGGTGGGAGCTGCTCCGGGTCGGCAGGCTCGGCGGGGATCTCGATGACCTTCCTCGCCGCCCACTGCGCGCCGTCCAGGTACCAGGTCCAGACCGAGGCGCTCAGGTCCTTGAGGCTGACCACCACCCCGACGAACCCGTAGGCCTTGGTCGGGTCGTGGGCCGGGCGCAGCTCCAGCACCATTTGGTGCTCGGATCCCAGGTCGATGGCCTGACGATGGCGGCGCCGGGGCAGGTCCCAGACGTGGAGCTGGTGGCCATAGCCGCCCTTCATGAGGATGTCGCCCACCACGCCCCCCTCGACCATGTTCGGGGTCCCCCACTCGCTGGTGATGGCGACGTCGTAGCCCAGGTGCCACCAGAAGTCGTAGGCGAGGAACTGGGGCCCCCGGTCGAGCTCGAAGCGTCCCTTCACCGCGAAGGTGTCGTGGTCGATCACGAAGATCCCCCCGGGGCCGCCGCCGTCCGGGGCGCCCAGGGCGCTGACGTAGATGCCGTCGGGGCCGCAATGGACGGTGTGAGGCCGGCTGTAGCCGGCGCGGTCAGCGATCTCGTCTGGCTCGATGGTCTTGACCAGGGTCGGTCGACTGGGGTCGGGCTTGGTGTCGACCACGTAGACGCGGCTGGAGCGCAGCCCCGGGATCAACAGGTATCGGCGCTCCACGTGGGGATGGGGAGCGTACGGGCACAGGGCCGAGCTGCACGCGTTCCAGCCGAAGTGGTGCAGCTCGTCGCCACGGTTGGGCATGTCCAGCCGGGAGATGACCTGGCCGTAGGTCGAGGAGCTGGGGTCAACGTCGACCGTGAGCAAGGCATCCGGGGCGCGTGCCTCAGGGTCGAAGCTGACCACGTAGGCCAGGGTCTCCGCCGGCGCCTCGACCGCCTGACGGGGCGAGGGGTAGAAAGTGGGATCGGGCCTGAGCAGGGTTGCCATCGATGATCCTCCTGAACTCGCGTAGGGGAGCGGCTCCCGAGGGACGGGAGGACGAGTCCAGCCGGCCGCACGGGCCGGGCCGCCCGCTGGGCGGCCTAGGAGCAGAACACGGCCGGCGCGTGCACCAGACGCTGCGCCGGCCAGGCGATGTCTGACCTCAGCACCGCGGTAAATGATTCTAGGCTCGGCCGTTCACGGTGGGAGGGTCAGGTTCCGACCCTGAAGGCGATCCCCAGGGCATAGGTGACGCCCCCGACCAGGACCCCGGCGGCGGTCATCTCCAGGCCCGAGCCCCACCAGGTCCGCAGGGTCACCAGCGACTTGGCCGCCCCCACCACGAAGTGCGCCAGCAGCGAGATGCCCGCAGCCCAGAGCACCCCTGCCGTCCCCCGCACGAAGAAGAAGGGGAGCACGGGGATGATGGCGCCGACGGCGGTGCTGAGCAGGCCGGCCAGGGCCGCCGTCCAGGGGTTGCCCCCGGTGTCCTGACCACCCAGCTCCTCGGCCACCAGGCTCTGGAGCATGACCTCAGGGCTGCGGGCCAGCTTGTCGACCAGCTGGTCGGCGTCCTCCTTGCTCAGGCCCTTCAGCTGGTAGAAGAGCGACAGCTCCTCCCGCTCCTCGCCGGGATGCTCCTCCAGCTCCCGGCGCTCCTGGGCCAGGTTGGCGACCGCCATCTCGGCCTCCGAGCGCGCGGCCAGCCAGGCCCCCACGCCCATCGACACCGCGGAGGCGACCGCCCCCGCCAGGCCAGCGGTGAGGACGAAGCTCGAGCCGCCGGTGGCCCCCGAGACCCCGGCCACGATCCCGAACACCGCCGCCAGGCCGTCGTTGGCCCCGTAGATGGCGTCAGAGATCCAGCTCCCACCCCGCCGGTGCCAGGTCTCCCGCTCGAGGATGCGGTGGAGGCGAGCGCCGGCACTCGCCTCGCCGACCGACTCCGCCGGCCTCCGATCATCGGCCATCTCCTCCACCACCCGGGAATGCGCTCGCTCGTCGCGACGGAGGGAGCGGAGGAGCTCATCCGTCACCGGGTCGCCGGTGGAGGTCCCGTACACCCCCAGGGCCTCGTCGTCCTCGGCGGCCTCCCGCGCCCGCAGCAGCCGCTCCACCGGGGCCAGACGGGCCTGGAGCTTGAGCCAGGGTGAGACGCGAACCGAGGACTCGTCCGGGATGGGGACGCCGAGCTCGGTCAGCCGCTGCTCGATCCGACGGCGATGGCCGGCCTCGGCGTCGGCGATGCGGCGCAGGATCTCGGAGCGCCGAGGGTCACGCTCCCGCCGGGCCAGCACCTCGTAGACGTACCGGGCCTCGATCTCGCCCCGCCATGCCTTCAGCAGCCGTCTCCGTGCCTCGTCCATGTCGCTCATCGAACCCCCAGAGCCGGGACGCGCCCACCACCAGCCGACCGGAGGGCAGGAGGCCGTCTTCTTAATGGTGCCAAAGGTCCGCCCCCGGCCGCCGAGGAGGCTCAGCCCAGGGCGGCGGGGACCGTGGTGAGACGCACCAGGCGCCCCCCTCGCAGCACCTCGACCTCGAGCGGGGACCCCGCGCTGGCGCCGACCATCTGGGCCTGGAGATCGCCGGTCCTGCTCACCGGCCGGCCGCCGACGCTCACGATCAGGTCCCCGGGGCGCAGCCCGGCCCGGTCCGCCGGGCTGCCCGGCACCACCTCGACCACCCCGATCGCCCGCCGCCGGCCGAGACGGGCGGCAGCGGGCGGAGGGAGGGGCTGGGTGCCACCGGCGATGCCCAGGTACCCGCGCCGCACGCGCCCCTCACGCTGGAGGGCGTCGAGGATGCGGCGGGTGGTCGCGTTGATGGGCACCGCCAAGCCGAGGCCGACCCCGGCCACGGCGGTGTTGATGCCCACCAGCCGGGCGGCGCCATCGGCCAGCGCCCCGCCCGAGTTGCCCGGGTTGAGGGCCGCATCCGTCTGGATGACGTCCTCGATGACCACCCCCCCGCGCTCCCCGCCGGTCGAGAGCGAGCGGCCGAGCGCGCTGACCACCCCGGCCGTGACCGAGCCGGCGTAGCCGAGAGGGCTCCCCACCGCCACCACCAGCTGCCCCACCCGCAGGCGGTCGGCGTCGCCGATCGCCACCGGGCTGAGGCCGCCGCCCGGGACCCGCACCAGGGCCAGGTCGGAGGGGGGGTCGACCCCGGCCAGCTCCACCTCTCGCTCGACGCCGTCCGCGAAGGCGGCCGTCGCACGCGCCGCCCGGCCCACCACGTGCGCCGAGGTGACCAGCAGGTCGGGCGTCAGCGCCACCGCCGATCCCACGCCCGCGAAGCCGCGGGCGCCGACGCGGAGGCTGGCCACCGAGGGGAGCAGGCGCTCGGCCACCCGGGTCACGATGGCCGAGTAGGCGTCGAGCGCCTCCTCCTCGGGCGACGGCTGGGGCCGGGAGGACGAGCTCACGCCCCGCTCAGAAGGCCCGCACGTCCTCGGCCCGCCAGGCCCAGGGGGCTGGCCCCCATCCCCACGGCCCAGGCCACGGCGCATGGGGGCGACGTCGCCAGGCGCGCCGGCGGCGCAGGGCCGCCCGCAGCGCCGGCCCTCCGACCCCGGGCATCCCCGAGCCACCCGGGGTGAACGTGATCGTGGTCTCGCCACAGGTCGCCCCCCAGGTGACGGGGAGGTCGAAGCGCCGCTGCGCCTCGCGGGCGATGGCGACCCGCTCTGGCCTGGTCGCCTCACGGAAGCGGGCGATCCGCCCCGCCTCGGCCGCCGCCTTGAACTCGGCCGTGGCGCCCTCGGGCAGCTCCGGCCCGGCCAGCGTCCCCACCACGAGGATCTGCCGGCCGTCGGTGGTGACTGACGGCGCCCCCACGAACCAGCCCGCCGGGAGCCGCCCAGCGAACCAACCTGAGATCCACTCCGCAGATTGTGTATTCATGCTTACATCATTACACATCAGGGCTTGAGCTGCTGCCCTCCTCGACCATCAGGCCCGCTGTGGCTGCGAGCGCCCCAGCTCGACGCCCGACCGATCCAGGGCCACGACCGCGAAGTAGGGGCCCGAGGAGTTGACCGAGATGGCCGTCTCGAAGCCGCTCCGGGGCTCCTGGGCCACCGGGCTCAAGGCCCCTGGGCTCTCCCCGGCCAGCACCTGCCACCTGGTCACCTGGGTGGCGCCGTTCCAGCTCGCGTAGACGGTGGAGCCTCCCACCGCGTTGGAGCCGATGGCGAGGTCGGGAGGCTCCGGCGGCCGGCCGACCCAGTCCCGGGCGAAGGCGCGGTAGGACTGATCGTCGGCGGGCAGCCGCCCGTCGAGCACCAGCTCTCCGTTCTCGTCGAACTCCGAGACGTAGGGCTGGGCGCCCCAGCCGACCAGGGCACCGCCGTTGGCGAGCAGCTCGAAGCTGCCCTGGTTCGGGACCAGCAGCTCGGCCGGATGCGTGTACTGCCGCTCCAGGGTGGCCCGGCGAGCCTGCTCATCGACGGAGAGCAGGATGGCGCGGGACTGCCTTTCCACGGCCGGCGAGGCGCCGTTGTCGAAGATCGAGATCCGATCCGTCCCATGGGGGCGGACGTGGTGCTGCCAGGAGAAGCGGACGCCAGGGCCGAGGGCGAAGTCCGAGCGCTTGCCCCCCAGGCGCCAGACCACCTCCCCGCTCGGGCGCGAGACCTTGTACACGGTCCAGGTGTTGCGGGCCGAGATCAGCAGGGCGCCGTCGGGGGCCATGGCCACCGAGTTGACGTGGAAGTAGTCGAAGGGGCCCCCACCGGAGGCGTCCAGCCTCTGGTAGGTCTCCTCGACGGGGACGTGCTGGAGGCTGCGCCACTCGAAGAGCAGCCTGCCGGTGGCCACCTCGATCTCCTGGACCACCCCCTCCAGCACCTGGCCCGCCCTCGGCCCGCCAAGGCCCGAGAGGTCGGCCTCGACCGTCGGGTAGGCGGTGATCAGGGCGGTGCCCTGAGAGGTGAGCGCGAACTCGTGCAGGTCGGCCTCAAGCCCGTTCTGGGCCCGCACGGTGGCCACCCGGCGGTAGCCGGCGTCAGCGATCACGCCCACCCCCTGGCCGTACCCGCTGACGATGCTCCCCTCCCACCAGGTGAGGTGAGGTTGGCCCTGGAAGCTCTGGACGTCGAGCCCCATGGTGAAGCTGCTGGAGGGTTGGAACCACACCAGCTCGCCACGGCGGTCGACGATCATCAGCCCCCGCTGCCCGGGGCCGCCGGTCGAGTACCCCTTCGGGGCCAGGAGGAGGTACCGGGGCGTGCCCGGCCCCCTGGCTCCCGGCCTGCCGGTCAGGGTGACCCGGGGCGGCTGGAGGTCGGGACGGGACACGAAGGAGTAGACCTGGCCAGCCGGGGCTGCGCCCACCGACGGCGACGCCGAGGGCCGCGGCCAACGGTACCCCACGTAGCCAGCCCCCGCGAGCAGGACCAGGCCCGCCCCACCCTTGAGGGAGGCGCCCAGGAACTGGCGCCGGTTCCATCTCGCTCGCGACATCGTGCCTCCGCTCAGCCACCGCTCCAGGACGCCGACGAGGGCCAGCGCCAGGAGGACGGGCAGGGCGACCGGCGGTGGCCCCCGGGTGGCCCCCGGTTGAGGTCGCCGTCCGCGGCCAAGCCGCCGAGGAGGGGGACGTCCTCCCGGGCATCGGACCGGGGCCGCGGCGCCCATCGCCTCGGGGGTCGTTCCTCGATGAGCTCATCCTAGGAGCCGAGGGGGGGCCATGGGTAGCCGACGTACCCGGCCCGGGCATCAGGGCTGACCATCGCTGCCCCCTCGGCGAAGGCCCTGGCCTCGGCCATGGGGAGGGGGCAGAGGCCGCGACGGGATCGCCGAGGTCACCTCCCGCCAGCGCCACATGAGCCCGATCACCGTCGCCGCCGAGGGAGCGACCGTCCCCTCGGGCGGCACCCCTCACGGAGGCTCCAACCGAGCCCACGGGCGAGCACCTCGCCAGGTCGATCGCCGCCTGGCCATCGCGCTGGCGGCGAGGCGGGGGCGCGGGGCCTGACCATCTGGAGCCACGGCCGGGCCCCCTCAGGCTCCCGGGATCAACGTCCGACCCCTTCGCCCGAGCCCGACCTGGCCTGGGCCTCAGCTGTCGGCCGCCGACAGATGGGTCGCGTCGGCGATCGAGCGCACCACGAACCGTCCCTCGGCCACCGCCACCACGGTCACGCTGGTGAAGTAGGGCAGCACCGGGAGCTGGCCCCAGCTCAGCCCCAGCAGGCTCGACACGTAGATGGCGATGGCCGCGTTGTGGGTGACCACGGCCGCCCGGGCCGGGTCGTCGGGGATGCCGGCCAGGCCCTCCACGATCTCCTCCATCGCCGAGCGCATCCGGGCCACCACCGCCTCCGCCGGCTCGGGGAAGGGGTACGTGCCCGGGGGCACCGCCCGGGGCTCCCGCCCCTCGTCCCAGTCGGTGCGCACCTCGCGCAGCCGAGGGTCGACCCGGACCTCCAGGCCTCTCCCCGCCGCCACCGCCGCCGCCGTCTCCCGCGCCCGTCGGAGGTCGCTGGACCAGATCGCGTGCAGCCTCACCGGCCGGAGGCGGGCGGCAAGCCGCGCCGCCTGCCCCCGCCCTCGCTCAGACAGGGGCGGGTCGATCGGGCCGTCCTCCAGCGTCTCCAGCCCCCAGTAGGCGTCGGCGTGGCGGATCAGCCACAGCTCGCGCACGCCCGGGACCTCGAGCAGGTGCCGCTCGTGGAGACGGCGGACCATCTCCTGGAAGGCCGCCCCGCGACTGCGACCCGGGGTCTCAGCCACCGGCCACCACCGCCCGCTCGATCGCGGTGCGCATGGCCTCGACCGCGGCGGCGCCCAGGCCCGTGAGCTCGGCGGCCGCCCGGCCGACGCTGGCCGCGAAGACGGCGTCGCCGTCGAACAGGGTGTGAGCCGGCCGGATGGCGAGGGCCAGCGCGTCCTGGGCGAGCTCGGCCAGCTTCCGGCACTGGGCCTTGCCCAGCGCTGCGTCGGTGACCACCACCCCCAAGGTCGTGTTGCCGAAGGTCGGCCGGGTCGACCTCCCCTCCAGCAACGTCCGCCAGGCGTCGGCGAAGCCGCCGGCGTCGTCCCGCGCCCCGGCCACCACCCGTCCCTCGCGATCGACCACGTCGCCCAGGGCGTTGACCACGGCCAGCGCCCCCACCGTGGGGCCGCCCGGCAGCCGCACCACGGCGGTGCCGACGCCGCCACGGCTCCCCCGCTCCGGCCCCAGGAGCTTGCCCACGGTGGCGCCGGTGCCAGCCCCCACCGCGCCCTCGGCCGGCGGCCCGGTCCGCTCCGCGTCCCGACACGCGGCGTAGCCCTGGTCCGGCCCGGGGAAGACCTCGGCCGCCCCCACGCCGAGGTCGAAGACGGCCGCCGCGGGCACGATCGGGACCCGATGACGGCCAGCGGGGAAGCCCACCTCCCGCTCGCGGAGGTAGCGCATGACCCCATCCGCCGCCCCCAGGCCGAAGGCCGACCCCCCGCAGAGGCAGATCGCGTGCACCCGCTCGACCAGGCTGCCCGGGCGCAGCAGGTCGGTCTCCCGGGTGGCGGGGGCGGAGCCGCGAACGTCCACGCCGGCCACCGCCCCCTCCGAGGGGAAGAGCACCACCGTGCAGCCAGTGCGCGCGGCGGCGTCGGTCCAATGGCCAACCCGGACCCCGGGGACCTCGACGATGCTCACGTCCAGAGCCTACCCGCCTCCGGCCCCGCCTCGGGCGATGGCCCGGGCCGGGTCGCCCCTCTTGACAACACGAGGGAGCGGGGGCCAAACTCAACTAAAAAAATGGAGATTCTCGCCCCGACCTTCCTCACCTGGCGTCGAGAGGTCGACTACCGCCTCGTCTCCAGCGACCGCTGTCGCCGTCCGCCCTTCGGCCTCCCTCGGGGCTGACCCCGAGCGAGGCCGGCCGACGGGGGCCTCATCCCGTCCCCGTCGGCCTTCACCCTCCGGACGATCCCCTGACCGATGAGCTCTGAGCAAGGAGTGGTTTGGCATGCTCAGGAACACCCGCGAGGTGCGTCCATGACCCTCGAGGTCGGTGCCCTCGTCCAGCTGGCGACCCGCCGCCCGGCGCGGCCCAGTCGGCGGTGGCAGCCCTCCCGATGGCGACGCGCCCTGGCCCCCCTCGTCCTCTTGGCCATCTGGGCCATCGGCTCAACCAGCGGGCTCATCCCGGTGCGGTACTTCCCCAGCCTCTGGTCGGTCGGTGCGACCACGCTCGCGCTGATCCAATCCGGGCAGCTGCAGGAGAACCTGCTCTCCTCGCTCGGACGGGTCGCGACCGGGCTCGGGCTCGGCATCGGGGTGGGAGGCGGGCTGGCGTTGGTGGCAGGCCTGACCCGGCTGGGCGGTGACGTGGTGGACCCCGTGATGCAGATGCTTCGCACGCTGCCGGCGCTGGCCCTCGTCCCCATGTTCGTCGTCTGGTTCGGCATCGGCGAGACGGCCAAGGTGGCGATGATCGCGTTCGCCACCGCCTTCCCCGTCTACCTCAACCTGCACGCAGGGATCCTTGGCGCCGACCACAAGCTGATCGAGGCCGCTCGGACGCTGGAGCTATCGCGGTGGCAGCTGATCCGCCGGGTGGTGCTGCCGGGCGCCATGGCATCGCTCCTGGTCGGCCTCCGATACGCCATGGGGGTCGCTTGGCTCGTGCTCGTGGTGTGCGAGCAGATCAACGCCACCACGGGCATCGGGGCCATGATGCAGAACGCCGAGGACTTCCTCCGCACCGACATCATCGTGGTCGGCCTGGTGCTCTACGCGCTGCTCGGCCTGGCCAGCGATGCCCTGGTCCGCTTCCTGGAGAGGAGGGCGCTGGCATGGCGCGAGAGCTGATGGCGACGCCGGAGGTGCCCAGCGGGTCGGGGTACGTGGTCGAGGTCGAGGGCCTGCGGCGGAGCTTCGACGATCGGCCCGTGCTGCAGGGGGTCGACCTGCGGCTACGCCCTGGCGAGCTCGTCGCCCTGCTCGGCGCCAGCGGCTCGGGGAAGACGACGCTGCTACGGATCCTCGCGGGCATCGACCCAGGGGCGACGGGCCACGTGGTGGTGCCGAGGCGACGGGCCATCGTCTTCCAGGAGCACCGCCTCCTCCCCTGGCTGCGGGTCGTGGACAACGTCGCCCTCGGGCTCCCCCGCGGGGAGGCCCGGGCCGCCGACCTGCTGGCCGAGGTGGGCCTGGCGGATCGCGCCCGCGCCTGGCCCCGTCAGCTGTCGGGCGGCCAGGCGCAACGGGTTGCCCTCGCCCGGGCGCTGGTCCGAGCCCCGGAGCTGTTGCTCCTCGACGAACCCTTCGGCGCCCTCGACGCCCTGACCCGGCTCCGCATGCACGCCCTGGTGCGGCAGCTCTGGATGAGGCACCGTCCAACGATCTTGCTCGTGACCCACGACGTGGACGAGGCCTTGACCCTCGCCGACCGCGTCCTGGTGTTGGTGGAGGGCAGGATCGCGTCCGAGCTTGCCGTGCCATCCGCCCGGCCGCGACGGCGGAGCGACCCCGCCATCCTCCGCCTCCGCGAGGCGATCCTCGCACGGCTGGAGGTGAACGACGAGGAGGTTGGGTGAATGCAGACACGGCGACACGTCAGGTGGGGGCGCGGCGTCGCCCTGGGGCTCGGGCTCGTCATGGCGCTCGTCATCGGGGGCTGCTCCTCCACGCCCGCCAGCGGCTCACCCTCCCCGGCCTCGGCGGACCTCGCGGCGGTGACGCTTCGCGTCGGCGACCAGGAGCGGCGGCTGGAGACGATGATGCGAGCCTCAGGCCAGCTCGACCACCTGCCCTACCGGGTGCAATGGGCCGAGTTCACCTCCGGGCCACCGTTGCTCCAGGCGCTGTCCGGGGGCGCCCTCGACCTCGGAAGCGTCGGGGACACGCCCCCCATCTTCTCCGAGGCCGCAGGTGGGGCCGGCGCCCAGATCCGCATCGTGGCGGCCTCGACCACGCACGGCGACCGGGACGCGATCCTCGTCCCCGCTGGCTCCGACATCCGCTCGGTCGCCCAGCTGAAAGGGAGGAAGGTGGCCGTGGCCCAGGGCTCGAGCGCCCACCTGACCCTGTTGCTGGCGCTGAGGCAGGCCGGCCTCAGCTGGGGCCAGATCGACCCCATCTACCTCCAGCCCCCGGCCGCCCAGTCCGCCTTCGCCTCGCACCAGATCGACGCCTGGGCGGTCTGGTACCCCTTCGTCGCCGCCGCGCTCAGCGCGGGGGGACGCATCCTGCTCAGCGGGGTGCAGCTGGACCCTGGGTACAGCTTCCTGGTGTCGAGCGTCACGTCGCTCCAGCGTCGGGCCACCTCGGCCGCCATCTCCGACTTCCTGCATCGCTCCGCCCTGGCCCGCGCCTGGGCCAACGCTCACGTCACCCAGTGGGCGGCGCTCTACGCCCGGGTCAGCGGGCTGTCGCCAGCCGAGTCGCTCCAGACCGAGCGCAACAGCGTGGCGACCTATGTCCCGGTTGACGACACCGTCCGACGAGCCGAGCAGGCGGCCGCCGACGCCTTCACGGACGCCGGCCTCCTACCCAGGGTGGACGTCGCAAGGATCCTGGACGGCCGCTTCAACCGAAGCGTGGTGCAGAGCTGACCGGTCCCTTCCCGAAAGGAGGTCCTCTCCCTATGCCACTCACCCTTCACTGGTTCCTGCCTACCAGCGGAGACGGCCGCGAGGTGGTCGGCGGTCCGCTGGGGACGCCCGGCCCCCGTCGGGGCCCGGGAGGACAGCGGCCACCGCGGCTCGGCTACCTCGCCCAGGTGGCACGGGCGGCCGAGCAGATGGGCTTCGTGGGCGCGCTCACGCCCACCGGGCTGCACTGCGAGGACGCCTGGCTCGTCACCGCCGCCCTCAGTCGGGAGACGGAGCGCCTCAAGTTCCTGGTCGCCTTCCGGCCCGGGTTCGTCGCACCAACCCTGGCCGCCCACCAGGCCGCCACCTACCAGCGCCTGACCGGCGGCCGGCTCTTGCTCAACATCGTCACGGGCGGCGACCCGATGGAGCAGCGTCGCTTCGGCGACTGGCTCGACCACGACGCACGGTACGAACGGACGGACGAGTTCCTCACGATCCTGCGCGCAGCGTGGACAGGCCAGCCGTTCGACTTCAAGGGCAAGTACTACCACGTCCAGGGTGCGACGGTGGGGGATCCACCGGTACCGGTGCCGAGGCTGTACTTCGGTGGTGCCTCTCCCGCCGCCGAGCGCGTCGCCGCCCGGCATGTGGACGTCTACCTGCTCTGGGGCGAGCCACCGACCATGGTCGCCGAGCGCCTGCAGCGGATGCGCGAGCTGGCAGCGGACGCCGGCCGGAGGCTGCGCTTCGGCATCCGCCTCCACGTCATCACCCGCGACACCGAGGAGGAGGCCTGGTCGGCGGCCCAACGGCTGCTCGATCGGATGAGCCCAGAGACCGTGGCCGAGGCCCAGGCTCGGTTCGCCGCCTCAGACTCGGTGGGGCAACGCCGCATGACGTCCCTCCACGCCG
>DATGLL010000158.1:0-28838 GCA_035294145.1 Candidatus Dormiibacterota bacterium
AGAGCCGCGGTAAGACCCGGGCCTCCCGGGCACGCGGCGAGGAAGCGCGAAGCCCGCAAGGGCAACCCCGTGAGGGGTGCCGCGTGAGTGCTATTGCGTACTCGGCGGCAACGGCACCGGCGTCGTCTCAGGGCGTTGACGTCCCGTACGCCCTCCATGGACGGTGACGGCGAGGCGGAGGCGTCAGCCTGGATCGGCCGCTGCGGGCCCATGGCGTCCACGAGCAGCGCCCTCGGCCCACCATGGCGCGGGAGGGGTCTCCCCTGCGCGCACTGATCACCGGGCTGCAGCTTCCGGAGGCGCTGCGGAGCGACGGCGACGCACTCTACTTCAGCGATGCCGCGGCCGGCGGCGTCTATCGCTGGCGGAAAGGGATGGTGGAGACCGTGGTTCCCAAGCGCCGTGGCGTCGGTGGCCTGGCGCTCCACGCCGAGGGAGGGATCGTGATCTCCGGCCGCACCCTGGTGCACGTCCGTGATGGCGAGGTACGCGAACTCTTCGCCGCGGACGGCGCCCTGGGTCTGAACGACCTCACCACCGACGTCGATGGCTCGGTGTTGGTGGGCGCGCTGCGGATGGACTGGAGGGAGCCAGAGGGGGGCCAGCCGGGAGAGGTCTGGCGAGTCCACCGCGATGGCGCCGAGCAACTCATCACGGGCATCGCCTATCCGAACGGGATGGCCTTCTCGCCCGACGGGCGAACGCTGTACGTCGCCGACTACGTCGGTGCCCGCGTGCACGTGATCGAGGTCGCGACCCGGGCCCATCGTCGTTTCGTGGACCTCGAGCGGGGCAACGCCGATGGCCTGGCGGTGGACGCCGCCGGTCGGGTCTGGGTGGCGACCGGGCCCAATGGCTCTTTTGATGTCTTCGACACGACGGGGGCGCTCGTCGACCGGCTTACGCCACCCGAGGACTTCGCCGTGACGCTCTGCTTCGGTAACGAAGACCCCTATGAGCTGTACCTGGCCGCGGGCAGGAGCATCTACCGCGCCCGCTCGGATGTCCCAGGTCTGCCCGCCGTCCGCGCTCAGGTGTGACAGGGGCAGCCGAGGCACGTGCTTACCCCTCAGCCGAGCCTGGCCGACCTCATCGGGCCCCCGGCATGGCCAGACCTCGGTGGGGGCGCCATCCTTGCCGCCGCCACGATCATCGACGGGACCGCCGAGGTCCGCCAGCTCTCCCTCCCGCCACGTCTCCGCCCCACCCCACGGCACCGCGCCTCTGCTGGTCCGATCCGGCGACACTGCCTCCGATCCCTCCGCGTGCTCGAGCGACGCCGGTCCGAGGTCGTCGACCGCACCCTCGTCCTCAGCGTCCGCCAGGACCCACTAGACGGCATCATCCGGTCGGCGGCTCGACGTAGGAGCACGTGGAGGCGAACCCACCGTTCTCGATTATCCCGGTTGACCAGCTCTATTACCGAATCTAAACTGCTGATAGCCGAAAATAATTTGTCGTTTTTCATGAAAAATCGTACGAGGGGACGAAATTGCCGGGAGCGGTTGCCAAAGCCTTCAGCGTCCTCCGGCTCCTTCGCCGGAGCCCAACCCCGCTCAGCGTGAGCGAGGTCGCCCGCTCCGTCCACATCGCCGTCAGCACGGCGTACGCCATCCTGAGCGAGCTGCAGGCGCAGGGCGCGGTGATCCAGGAGGCCGACAAGCGCTACCGGCTCGGTCCCGCCATCTACTACCTGGGCGCGGCGTTCGCGCGCTCGGCCCCCATCTCCCGCGGCATCTGGAACGAGCTGACGGAGGTCGCTCAAGAGTTCTCGGTGACAGCCGCGATCGCCGTCCCCTGGGAGAACCACCACCTGATCCTCAACGTGCATCAGCACGGGGACGGGGAGCTGGAGGTCGCCTTCGGCGGCCGGGTGCCGATCGACGCCGGCTCGTGGGGGAAGGCGTACTACGCATGGTCGCAGGCAGAGCCGACCTCGTTGACCCGCTTCACCCCCCACAGCATCACCGACCTGGCCGCGTACCGCGCCCAGGTGGAGCGCACGCGGGAACGCGGGTACGCCACCGACCACGAGGAGTTCGCGCTCGGCGTCGGGGCGGTCGCCGCCGGCGTGACCAGTGAGCGCGGGTTCGAGGGGGTGGCCTCGCTGATGGCGCCGATCTCGCAGATGAACGAGCTCGGGTTCGAGGCCGTCGGCCGTCGGCTGGCCGGCATCGCCTCACGGGCGTCCTTCGCGCTCGGGGATCTCCGACGGATGAAGGTCGTCGGCATCGAGTAAGGGTCATGCTCACTGGCCGGTGGATGGGCTTCCTGGGTCGTCGCCTCCTCGGCCTGGTGGTCGTCCTGGCCTTCTTGCTCCTCGCGACCTTTGCCATGGTGCGCCTGATCCCAGGCGATCCTGCGGTCGTGGTCCTCGGCCAGAACGGGACACCCGAGCAGTATCGGCAGATCGATCATCTCCTCGGCGTCGATCGGCCCTGGCCACAGCAGCTCGCCGAGTACGTCGTCCGCGCCCTCCACGGCGACTTCGGCACCTCCTTCGCGACCAAGCAACCGGTGGGCGACCTCATCCGGGAGCGCATCGGTCCGACCGCCGAACTCGCCGGCCTCGCCCTGGCCGTGGTCCTGCTGCTCAGCGTCCCGCTCGGGATGGTCGCCGCTCACCTCACGGCCAGCGGCCGCCGACCCCGCCTGGAGGTTGCCTGGACGACCCTCACCGCCGTCCTCGGCACCATGCCGCAGTACCTGCTGGCGACGCTCTTGATCTTCCTCTTCGCCCTCCAGCTGAGGCTCCTGCCGGTGGCCGGTGGCCGGGGCTGGCAGGCGCTGGTGCTGCCGGTGGCGTCCTTGTCGCTCGGCCCAACGCTCGCCCTGGCCCGCATCGTCCGTCTCCAGGTGCTGGACGCGCTCGCTCAAGACTACGTCCGAACCGCTGAGAGCAAACGCCTGCCCCTGCTGACGATCTACGTGAGGCACGTCCTGCCCAACGTCCTGACCACCGCCCTGACCGTCGGGGGCCTGCTCTTCTCAAGCTTGATCGCAGGCACGATCTTCATCGAGCAGATCTTCGTCCGGGTGGGCATGGGCAGCTCCCTGATCGGGGCCATCCAGGCCCATGATTACCCCGTCATCCAGGCCGACGTGCTCGTGCTGGGAATGACTGTGGTCGTGGTCAACACCATCGTCGACATCCTGCTGGGCGTCTTCGATCCACGCACGCTGGCCACCGAGGGCTGAGCCATGGCCTTCCTGCGCGCCTTGCGCACCGCCCCCAGCGCGATGCTCGCCATCGCCGTCCTGCTCCTCCTCCTCGTCATCGCCGTCCTGGCACCGGTTCTCCTCGGGCACACCGCCAATCAGTTCGATTTCAGGGCCATCTCCGCGCCCCCGAGCCTTGCGCACCCGCTGGGCACGGATCGGCTCGGGCGCGACCTCCTCGCCCGTCTGCTCGTGGCGACCCGTCTCTCCATCGGCATGGGCCTGCTCGCCGAAGCCCTGGCCTACCTGATCGGCGTCCCGGTCGGGGCGCTCACCGCCCTGGTCGGACCACGCTGGCGCCCGATCCCGATGCGCGTGATCGACACCATGATTGCCTTCCCTGGCCTGCTGGTCACGATCTACCTGATCACGATCCTCGGC
The DNA here is from genome assembly GCA_035294145.1 of Candidatus Dormiibacterota bacterium. GTDB lineage: Bacteria > Chloroflexota > Dormibacteria > Dormibacterales > Dormibacteraceae > CADDZO01. The sequence continues at coordinate 3,601 of DATGLL010000158.1, forward strand.
CCACGCCTCGGTCTCGTCGGCCTCGCCGTGGGCCTGGCGGTCCCAGAGGCGTTCCGTGCCGCGCGCATCGTCAGCACGCTCGCGCTCTCGATCGCCGGCCGCGACTACCTGGCGGCCGCACGCGTGGTCGGGGTGGGCTGGCCGCGCCTGGTCCTCCGCTACCTGATCCCGAACATGGCGGAGACGATGGTCACGTCCTTCTCTGTGGGCGTGAGCTTCATGATCGTCGCCTTCTCCGGGCTCAGCTTCCTTGGGATCGGGGTGCAGCCGCCGAACTTCGATTGGGGACGGCTGCTCAGCGAGGGCGTCGACTCCTTCTACGAGACCCCGGCCGCTGCCCTCGGCCCGGCCGCCTTCATCGCCGTCGCCGCCCTCGCCTTTGCCTACGCCGGGGAGGCGGTGGCCCACGCCGCCAACCCTCGGGTGTGGACGGCGGCGCCACCCGAGCGGGCCAACGGCCGGCCGGGCCCCTCGGAGCCACCTCACCGCCTTCCCGCCCGGGGCGGCGCGCCCGATCCGACCTTGCTCGTCGAGGATCTGCACGTTCGGATCGGCGACGCCGAGATCGTCTCTGGCGTCTCCTTCTCAATCGGGCCGGGGGAGATGGTGGGGCTGGTCGGAGAGTCGGGCAGCGGCAAGACCATGACCGCGCTGGCGATCGCCCGCCTCCTCCCCGCGGGCGCCGCTGTCGAGGGCGAGGTCAGCCTGCTCGGCCGGCGACTGGCCGCGATGCCCCCCAAGCCGCTCGCGCGCTTCTTGGGGACCGAGCTGGCCTTCGTCTTCCAGGACCCGATGTCCTCCTTCAACCCGGCGTTGACGATGGGCAGGCAGCTCACCGAAGGCGCCCGCCGGCATCGTCACCTGGACCTCCGCGCCGCCGCCGAGGCGGCGGTGGCGCGCCTCTCCGAGGTCAACGTCCCGGCTCCCCGGCGCATCCTGCGCCAGTACCCGCACGAGCTCTCGGGGGGGATGCGACAGCGGGCGATGATCGCGATGGGGCTCATGAACAGCCCCAAGCTGCTGATCTGCGATGAGCCCACGACCGCGCTGGACGTGACCATCCAGGCCCAGATCATGGACCTCCTTGCCCGGGTGAACCGCGAGCACGGCGCGGCCGTCCTCTTGATCTCGCACAACCTGGCCTTGGTGCGCCAGAGCTGCAGCCGGGTGCTCGTGATGTACGCCGGGCGGATCGTCGAAGACCTTGCCTCGGAGCGTCTCCTCAGCGACGCTCTCCACCCCTACACACGATCCCTGCTGGCGGCCGTGCCTGACCTCGAGCGTCCCCGTGGCGCCCCGTTGACCGCCATCCCCGGGCAGCCGCCCGACCCCATCGCCCGCCCGCCCGGCTGTCCCTTCCATCCCCGCTGCCCGCTCGCCCAGGACCGCTGTCGCCGGGAGCTGCCCCCGCTCGTCGCCCATCCCGGCGGGCAACGCGTCGCCTGCTGGATGGCCGAGGTCGAGGCGGTGAGATGAGCATCCTTGAGGCCCGCGGGCTCACCGTCCGCTACGGAGCCGGTGCTCGAGCCTTGACCGCGGTCGAGGACGTCGACCTGGCGCTCCAGCGTGGGCGGACGCTGGGGTTGGTCGGGGAGTCGGGGTGCGGCAAGTCGACCGTGGCCCGGGCCCTGGTCGGGCTGGTGCCCATCGTCGCCGGCCGGGTGACGCTCGATGGGGCCGACTGCACCAGCCAGGCGGCGCGCAACTCGGCCCGCTACCGGCGGCGGGTCCAGATGGTCTTCCAGGACCCCTTCTCCTCGCTGAACCCTCGGATGTCGGTGGGCACCCTCCTGGACGAGGCGTTGCAGGCGCGCGGCGGCGAGTTTCGCTCCCGACGGCGCCGCATGGCCGAGAGCGCACATCTGCTCGAGCTGGTGGGCCTGCCGTCCGACGCGCTCTCCCGCTACCCGCATCAGTTCTCCGGCGGCCAGCGCCAGCGGATCGCGATCGGTCGCGCGCTCGCCGTCGGCGCGGACGTGCTCATCCTCGACGAGGTCACCTCTGCCCTCGACGTGTCGGTGCAGGCGACGGTGCTCAACCTGCTCCAGGACCTTCAGCGCCACCTCAGCCTCTCCTACCTCTTCATCTCCCACGACCTCTCGGTCGTGCGCTTGATGAGCGACGAGGTCCTCGTCATGTACCTGGGCCGGGTGGTGGAGCACGCGGACACCGAGGACCTCTTCACGCGGCCCTGCCACCCCTACACGGTGGCCCTCTTGAAGAGCATCCCGAGCTTGCGCGGCCGGCGCGAGCCAGCGCCGCTCTCCGGCGATCCCCCCGACCCGCGGCATCCGCCCGCAGGCTGTCGATTCCACACGCGCTGCCCGGTCGGGCCCCTGGCGCGCCCGGAACGCACGCGCTGCCTCGAGCTGCACCCCCGGCTCGCGCCCGAGGCCGGGCACCACCAGGTCGCTTGCCACTTCGCGGAGGCCAGCCCTCGATGAGAATCGCTGAACGCGCCGTCTACGCCATGAGCATCACGCCCTTCGACCCCGAGGGGGGGCTCGACGAAGCCCTCCTCCGCTCCCATCTCCGCTTCCTCAGCGCGGGAGGGGTCGGCGTCTTCGTCTGCAGCCAGGGCAGCGGGGAGGGCGACCTGTTGACCAGCGCCGAGAAGCTGCGGATCTACGAGATCGCAGTCGAGGAGCTGCACGGGGTCGTGCCGGTCTGCGCGGCCGGGATCGGGCTCGCCGGCGCCACCGCCGGCATCGAGGCGCTGGCCCGGGGGGCCGTCGAGCGCGGCGTGGATGCCGTCTACGTCCTCCCTCCCCGCCCCAGCCCGCACCCTCCTCGTCCCCAGGAGGTCGAACGGTACTACCGACGGCTCATAGAGGCCGTTGATTGCCCGGTCATCCTCGCCAACAACGCCTTCCTCGCCGGCTACTCCCTCCCCCTGCCGACCGTGGCGACCCTGGTCGAGGCCTACCCCCACCTGGAGGCGGTCCTCCTGGTCGACGCCAACCCCAGCCTCCTGGGGCAGTACGTGCACGCCATCGGGGAACGGAGGCTGGTGCTGACCGGCGTGGTCTCCAGCATCCTCCAGGCGCACGCCATGGGGGTGGATGGGGTGCTCTGCATGGAGGCCAACGTCGCGCCCGATCTCGTGCCCGCGATCTGGTCGGCGCTCGAGGCCGGCGATCTCGTCGCCGCGGAGCGCCAGTACCGACGCCTGCTGGAGCTCAGCACAGCGATCGCCCGCTACGGCAATCCGCGGTCGCTGAAGGCAGCGCTGCGAGCGATCGGGCGCGACGGGGGGCACCTGCGCGAGCCCTACCTGCCCCTGCCGCAGGAGGAGCTCGCTGACCTTGAGCGGTCGCTCCACAAGGCGGGGCTCGGCCCAGGGCCATGGGAGGTCCCACCAGCCGGTCGAGGGTGATGCTCCCCTGCAGGGCGCCGGGAGGGGGTGGGGAGCCGCCCGGCCCGGGCCGTACGCCTCGGCTGAGGCGGGAGCGACGGGGGCGATCATCGCCCTGGCCGGGACGGCCACCCTCCAGATGGGTGACCCGGCAGCCGAGCATCGGTGGCGGCGGAGCCTGAGGGACCAACCACCTGGACCTTGAACCTCCTGGTCGAGGCAGCCCGAGGCCAGAGGATCCAAGTCGAACGTGGTCGGGCGCCGGGTCGCGCCGCGGCGCTCGCGGACCTGGATCGAGGCCCGCTCATCGGCCGAGATCACCTGGTCGTCGGGGCCCGGCGGCTGACCCTCCCAGCAACCCCGGGAGAGGTCTCGGTACCGCTGCGGCGCTCGAAACGACGGCCAGCCCTCGTTCCGAGCTGGAGGCGGTGAAGTGGCAACGGCCACCTTCCCCCGGCTGTCCGGCGGAGCCCGCCATGGCCTGAACGGCCTTGATGAGCGGGTGCGCTTCATAGATGACTTGACGTGACCTGAAGCGGTCCGGGCAGCGCTCGGACCGCCCTACCACGTTCAGGCTTCGTGCCTCGGGCGAGATCGGGCGCGCGCCGAGAGCAGGTACCAGATGAAGAAACCGGCAGCGAAGAAGTTTAGGTCACCGATCAGGAACGCCACCCACAGCAACGGATCCCGCAGGTGCGTCAGGTGATACGGCAAGCCGTAGCCAGCGGGGATGAGCAGGATCTCGTTGCGGAAGTAGAAGAGGAACTCGGCGATCAGGTAGGACAGCAGCAGCCAGAGACCCGCTCGCCGGTTGCGGAGCAGGAGTGCCACTCCGGTCACGAACCATACGAGGGTGATGCTGAGCAGGAGGACGCCCCGGCCGTTCACCGACGATCCGTAGAGATGGAGCGCATACGGGATCTGCACGAGGTAGTTCGATAGCACCAACGCGACCAGCACCAGCAATGCGCGCCACTCTCGATGGGGCACGACGATGGACGTCCATGTCATGCTTGGGAAGCACCACCAGAGCGGGCCTTGTGACAAGGCAGTCCCAGCTGCGCGGCCGGATGCTGCTGCGCTGGCTCGTGCCGTGCCCAGACCCACCCCCGGCGCTCCAGCTGGGGGAGTGGGCCCACGGCTCCGGCGTCCCCTCCGAGATGAGGCCCTGGTTCGCTCACTGGCTCCTGGCCGAGAGCACGAGTTCACCTGGGACGATCGACCACCGACATGCTCCGACCCATCTGTCTGGGGGATGGGGAGGAAGCCCGGTGGCCGGCGGGCTGGGCTCAAGTACGCCCGGGGCACGGCCGGGGACCTGGGGTGTGGGTTGGGTGGGCTCGAGCCGGTGAGGCGGGGGGCTTTTGACGGAACCAGTCCGATGACAGACTCCCAGCGGCAGGCGTTGGAGCCCTGGGGACTCACACGGCGGTCAGAAGCGGCCGATCCTCCCCGTCGCCTTCACAGCTCGGGCGCTGAAGCCAGCCACGCCGCAGCAGCGCGCGGCAGCGTGACGGCGGAGGACCCAGATGCCGCCGTACCTGACCGAGCGACAGGCCGGTCGATCGCTCTCAGGGGAGCCGGGGGGAGGATGGCCGCCATGCGACAGCAACTCAGCCCGGATCGCGATCAGGTCCTGGCCTCACCCCGACGACCGGTGCTCAAGCGCCTCAAGGATGTCGTCGGGTCGGATGGGGATACGGTCGATCGGCCTGCCGATCGCGTCGGCGACCGCGTTCCCGATCGCGGCGGCCACCGGCACGATCGGCGGCTCCGCCACGCCGCGGGCGCCGTGCGGCCCAGCTGGATGCCCGTGTTCAAGCAGCAGGATCTCGATCTCGGGAACGTCGACGGCGAGCGGCAGTCGGTAGGTCTCGAGCGTCCGCTGCCGGTAGCGACCGCCCTCGATCTCGAGCCCCTCGTAGAGGACGTAGCCAAGGCCCTGGGCCACCCCACCCTGGACCTGCCCGCGAATGCCGGTCGGGTTGATGGCCCGGCCGACCTCCTGCGCCACCACATAACGCAGCACATGGACCTGGCCGGTCCCGGGATCGACCTCGACCTCCGCCAGATGGACGTGGTAGGTGGGCGTGGGGAAGACCGGGAAGAGCAGGCCACGGGCACAGCTCGGATCATAGGCGGGCACAGGGGTCACATAGGAGCCGGTGCCGACGATCGGGCCCGAGGACCTCATCGCCTCAGCCGCGATCCTCGGCAGCGTCACCGCCCGCGAGGGCGCCCCCTTGACGCGGACCGTGCCCTCGGCGAGCTCCAGGTCCGCGGCATCCGCCTCCAGGATGCTGGCCGCAGTGGCCAGGATCTTCTGGCGCACCTCCGTCGCGGCGGCGAGGGCCGCGCGCCCGACGACGTGGGTGGTCCGCGATCCCTGGGAGCCAGCATCGTATCCGGCAGCGTCGGTGTCCGGCAGATGGATGACCACGTCACCAGGCCGGATGCCCAACTCCTCGGCCACGACCTGGGCCACCCCCATGGTGACGGCGCCGGAGCCATTGTCGGTCGCGCCGGAGACGAGGCCCACGGTTCCGTCCTCGTTGAGCTTGAGGGTCGCCGTCCCCGGCCCAGGGTTGGTGAGCCACGTGGCGGCGGCGATGCCAACCCCGTGCAGCCTCCCCTTGGATCCACGACGGCGGGTCAGCTCCGCCCAGGGGGCCACACGCTCCACGCGCTCGAACGCCTCGCGCAGGATGCCGGCGTCCTCCAGCACCTGACCCACGAGCGTGGTGGCGCCGTCGCTGATCAGGCTCTTCAGGCGGAGGTCGCGCCGGTCGATCCCCAGCCGCCGCGCGCATTCGTCCATGTGACGTTCGAGGGCGAAGTAGAGGTAGACGCCACTCACGCCCCGGAAGGCACCGGTCGGGGTCGTGTTGGTGTAGACGACCCGGCAGCGAACACGGGTCACCCCTGTCCGGTACACCTGTCCGAATACATGCATCGGCAGGCTGGCCATGAGCGGGACCTCGCCGCTGTACGCGCCGCAGTCCATCAGCACGTCGATGTCGCGGCCGAGGACGCGCCCGTCCCGAGCCAGCGCAGTCCGGATGCGGACGATCGCGTTCTCTCGCGAGCGGCAGCTGAGGAGGTCTTCGGTCCGCCCGTTGACAAGCTTGACCGGCCGCCCAACCTTCCAGGCGAAGAGGGCAGCGTAGGGCTCGAGGGAGGCATCGAGCTTGGCCCCGAACCCTCCCCCGATGTGGTGCCCGACGACGCGAACGTCAGACACACGCACGCCGAGGAATTGCGCCACCTGGTCTCGCACGTTGAACGGGAACTGGCTGGCGGTATGGACAACGAACCTGCCGTCCTCGTAACGGCCCACGGCGCTCTTGGGCTCGATGTAGGCCTGGTACTGACGCTGCGCCCGATACTCGCCCTCCACCACCAGGTCGGCCTCGTCGAAAGCCCGGGCCAAGGCCTCGGGGTCGGGGTCAGAGAGCATCTCGGCGGCCAGGTTCCCGCCGCGGGGGAGGTCTGAGACGCACTCGTACTGCTCCCACGTCGGGTGGACCAGCCGGCAGCCGGGCGCCAGCGCCTGCTCGAGGTCGTCGACCGGGGGGAGGGGCTCGATCTCGAGACGGATCGCCGCCAGGGCTCGCCTGGCTTGCTCCTCGGTCTCTGCCACCACGCCCGCGATGGGCTCCCCCTCGTATCGGACGACCGTCGAGGCGAAGAGGGGCTGGTCCCTGATGACCGTGCCGGTGCGCGAGACGGGGGCGTCGGCGGCGGTGAAGACCCCGCGCACCCCCGGCAGGCGCGCCGCCGCGTCGATCTCGAGACCGACGATCCGGCCTGCGGGCACCGGGGCGCGGAGCAACCTCGCGTGGAGCATCCCGTCCTCGCGGTGGTCGACCCCGTAGACGGCGCTTCCGCGGACCTTGGTCTCAGCGTCGGTGCGCGGGACGCGGGTCCCGATCAGGCCGGTCATCGCGACGCCAGCGCCATCTGCACCGCCTCGACGATCTGCGCGTAGCCGGTGCAGCGACAGATGTTGCCCGCGATCGCCTCCCGGATCTCATCCGACGTCACCGGGCGACGCTCGCGCAGGAAGGCGGTGAGGGTCATCAGGAGCCCGGGGGTGCAGAACCCGCACTGCACCGCTCCCGCCTCGACGAAGGCGCGCTGGAGGCGTCCCAGCTCCCCGTCCGGCGCGGCGAGCCCCTCGACCGTCTCGACGCACGCCCCGTTCACGGACAGGGCGGCGAGGATACAGGCGTCGACGGCCTGCCCATCCACGAGCACGGTGCAGGCACCGCACTCCCCCTCGTCGCACCCCCGCTTGGTGCCCGTCAGCCGGAGGTCCTCACGGAGCACGTCCAGGAGGGTCCGGTGTGGAGGCACGTCGAGGACGTGCTCGATCCCGTTGACCAGCAGGCGGAGTTCCATGCTCGACCTCGATGTGCGGAGAGGCTGCCCATCGCTCGCGACAGGTCGCTATCGCCCGCTCGAGCAACGGACGCAGCACGCGCCGGCGATAGGCCGCCGTGGCGCGTGGGTCGTCGATGGGGGCGGCGGCACGGCGCAGCCGCTCGCCCGCCTCCCGGATCGCGTCCTCCTCGAGGCGCGAACCGATCAGGGGCTCCTCGGCGTCGTGGGCGCGGAAGGGCCTGGGCCCGACCGAGCCCACGGCGATCCGGGCCTCCCTCACGCGGCCGTCCGCCTCGAAGGCGAGCCGGAGGGCGAGGCCGACGATCGCCACCTCCATCGCCCGCCGGCGGCCGAGCTTCAGGTAGGTCTCCGCGCCCCTGGGCGGGAGCGGCTCCAACGAGAGCCCGCTCACCAGCTCGTCCGGCCGCCGGAGGGTCGAGCGGCGGCCGACGACGAAGTCGGCGATCGGGAGCCGCCGCCCTCCGGCGGCGCTGATCAGCTCCACCACGGCATCGGCGACCAGGAGGGCGGGGAGGAGATCGGCGGCCGGCGAGGCGTTGACGACGTTGCCGGCGATCGTCCCCACGTTCTGGGTCTGGCGCCCGCCGACGGTCGCCGCCGCCTCGGCCAGGGCCGGGTGAGCGCGAAGCACGCGAGCGTCGGTGGCCAGCTCCCAGTGGGTGGTCAGCGCCCCGATCGAGGTGCGAGCGCCGAACCCCATGCCCTTGAGCTCGGCCAGGCGGCGAACGTGCAGCAGGGTCAGAGGTCGGATCTCGCCGCGCAGGTACTGGACCATGACGTCGGTCCCGCCGGCGAGGACGGTGACCTCGGGGCCTCGCTCCTGCAGCGTGTGGAGCGCGTGGGCCAACTCGTGGGCGTCGACGAAGCCCGCGGCGTCGACGGGAGGCGCCGTCACCCCTCTCCTCGACCCACCGCCGCCATCGCCTCGTCCACCAGCCCCCGCACCACCTGGAGGCCCTCGGCCGCGATCAGCTTCGGGGGGAAGATCGAGGAGCCCATGCCCAGGGCAACGGCCCCGGCGCGAAGGAACGCAGCCGCGTTCCCGGGGCCGATCCCCCCGGTGGGGACGAAGCGCGCCTCAGGGAAGGGCTGCAGGAGCGCTGCCAGGTAGCCAGGGCCGGCGGGCTCGGCCGGGAAGAGCTTGAGGAAGCGCAGGCCGAGCCCCAGCGCCCGGTCCACCTCCGAGGCCGTGTAGACGCCCGGGAGGAAAAGGAGGCCGGCCGCGGCCGTGGCCTCGACCAGCTCGGGGTTCAAGCCGGGCGCAACCAGGAACTCGGCGCCGGCGGCGATCGCCTCCTCCAGCTGGGCACGGGTCCGGATCGTGCCCGCTCCCACCAGGACCGTGCCCTCGAGCTGGGAGCGCAGCTCGGAGATCGCACGACCGGCTCCGGGCACGGTGGACGGCACCTCGACCGCGCGCAACCCTCGGGCGACGGCCTCGGTGCAGGCCGCCACGACCGTCCTGGCGTCCGCGAGCCGCACGATCCCGACCACCCGGGCGTGCTCCAGCCGCTCGGCGACCTCCCCGATCCTTCGCTTGACCTTCATGAAACTTGGTTCTAAATTATTCGAAATTGTTCTGCTATGCGCAACCAAGTTCCTAAAAATCTCACCCTGGCCCGGGCCTCGGCGATCCTCTGGGTGCTGAAGGAGGAGGCGTCTCCCCGCGGCCTGAGGCTGACCGAGATCGCGCAGCGGACGGGGTTAGAGAAGAGCACCACCTATCGCCTGCTCGCAGCCTTGATGGAGCGCGATCTCGTCGAGCAGGATCCCGATTCCGAGCGCTACCGGCTGGGGATCGGCCTGGTCGAGCTGGGGATGACGGTCCTGCGTCGCCTGGACGTTCGCGAGGAGGCGCTTCCCATCCTGAGGGACCTCGTCGAGCACGTCCAGGAGACGGTGCACCTCGGCGTCGCGCGCGGCGGGCACGTCGTCTACCTGGAGAAGGTCGAGTGCCAGCGGGCCTTTCAGATGCGATCGCGTGTCGGAGAGCGGATGCCGCTCTACAGCACCGGCCTCGGGAAGGCGATCCTCGCCTTCCTGCCCGAGCGTGAGCTCGAGGCCGTGCTCGAGGCCGGGCTCGAGCGGCGCACGCCGGCCACGATCACCGACCCACGAGGCCTTCGCGAAGAGCTCCAGCGGATCCGGCTGCGCGGGTTCTCGACCGACATGGAAGAGAACGAAGAGGGGGTGCGGTGCGTCGGTGCCCCCGTCTTCGATCACAACGCCAACGTCGTGGCCGGGATCAGCATCGCGGGCCCCGCTTTTCGCTTCACCGAAGAGCGGATGGCCGACCTGGCGGTGTACGTCGTCCGCGGAGCCCAGGAGATCTCGCGTCGCCTCGGCTGTGCATCCAGCCCGTACGCCGTGACCCGTTCGTGAGGATTTTCTGAGGGGGGGCCTCGAATGCGTGAAGTCGATCGGCTGGTAGAAGCGATGAGGAGCGGCCGGATCAGCCGCAGACAGTTCATCGCACAGGCCACACTGCTCGGACTGTCCACCTCAGCGGTATTGACCGTGCTCGAGGCCTGCGGAAGCTCGAGCCCATCTGCCGGTGGCAGGAAGACGCCCCTGGTGATCGGCGTCGACACCGACATCGATGATCTGGATCCAAACGATTTCAAGTCGGACGCCGCCTACGAGATCGTCATCCAGACCTATGAGATGCCAGTCGACAACGTCACCCAGCCAAGCGCCGACGGCATCCTGGAAGCCACCAACCAGTTGCAGGGCATCCTCGCCTCTAGCTTCACGCTCTCGCCGGACGGGACCACGTACACCTTCAAGGTCAGACCGCATGTCACGTTCTCGAACGGAGACCCGGTCACGGCCAAAGCCTTCGAGTACTCGTACCAGCGGGCCCTCCTTGGCCCCGGCTACGCCTCGCTGGTCATGAGCCTGCTGACCGTCAAGGACGCCTCGCAGCTGCGGGCGATCGACGACTCGACCTTCGAGATGGTGCTCGAGCGTCCCAACCCGATGGCCACCAAGCTGCTCCCTCTGACCGTCCTGGACGTCATGGACCCGACGGTCTCTGAGCAGCACGCCACCTCCGACGACAGGTGGGCGAACAAGTACTACCGGACGAACATCCTCGGCACCGGACCTTACGTGAAGGGCACGCCCTGGCAATCAGGGAGCCAGTACTTCCTGCAGCCCAACCCGAGATACTGGAATCGCGGGAAGGTCCAGAACGCCGGCGTGCTGGTCAAGTACATCCCGGCCGCCGACGACCGGCTGCTCCTCCTGGAGCGAGGCGACCTGGACCTCGCCTTCGGCCTACCGGCGAAGAACCTCGACCAGCTGCGCAGGGTGAAGGGCGTGAAGCTGTGGACGTTCCCCAGCCGAAACACCAACTACATGGTCTTGAACTCGCACGTGAAGCCCTTCAACGATGTGCGGGTCCGCCAGGCGATCGCGTACGCGCTTCCTTACCAGACCTTGATCAAGGACGTCCTCTACGGGTTCGGCCAGCCGCTCAAGAGCGTGGTGCCTGCCGGCATGCCCACCTCGGATGACAGCGGTTGGACCTACTCGACCGACCTGCAGAAGGCAAGATCCCTGCTCGCCGAAGCCGGCTTGTCCGATGGGTTCCGGTCGACCTTGGCCGTCTCGGTGTCGCGCGCGGAGGACGCCGACACCGCGGTCTGGATCCAGTCGCAGCTGGCCAAGATCGGCATCCAGGTCGATGTGCAGAAGCTCTCCGATGCCGACTATCGAGCCAAGCAGGCCGCCGACCAGCTGCCGATGTTCATCGAGTACTGGTACTCATGGGTGAACGATCCCTTTTATCAGATGTTCTGGCTACTCCAGTCGCAGAACCAGTTCACCAACCTCTCACACTACGCCAACCCCCAGGTGGATGCGCTCATCGCCCAGGGGATGTACAACACGAACCAATCCCAGCGAGCCGACCTGAGCCGGCAGGTGCAGAGGATCTTCGACCGCGAGGTCCCGCTCATCCTCCTCTACCAGCGCGACTTCGTCGTCGCCGCCCGCGACAACGTTAGGGGCATGAACGTCTATCCGGACCAGTACCTGAGGTTCTGGCAGCTCAGCAAGGGCTAGACGCATCCTCCTGGGGCACGGTGGCGAGCTTCGTCGTCCGACGAGTCGGTCTTGGCCTGGTGACCCTCTTCGGGGTCCTGGTTCTCGTCTTCCTGCTCACCCACTACCTGCCGGGCAACCCGGCGTTGGTGAAGGCGGCCCAGTACGGGAACCCCAGGGCGGTGGCGGCCATGGAGCACCAGATGGGGCTCGACCGGCCCCTGCCGGTGCAGTTCCGAGATTACCTCCTCGGCCTCCTGCACCTCGATCTCGGGACCAGCTACAACACCGGTCAGGCAGTCACGAGCGACCTCCGGACGCGACTTCCCGCCACCGTCGAGCTCGCACTCTGGAGCACGGTGATCTCGGTCCTGGTCGGCGTGCCGCTCGGCATCTGGGCGGGGCTGCGCCCAGGCTCGGCGCGCGACGTCGTGGTCAGCGAGATCGCTATCTTCGGCACCAGCCTGCCGCTCTTCTGGCTGGGTCTCGTTGTCCTGTTCCTCTTCTACGCGGTCCTCAAGGTTGTGCCGGCACCTGACGGCCGCCTGAGCCCCTTCGTCACGCCTCCCCCGACCATCACCGGCCTCTACACGGTCGACAGCCTGCTCACTGGCAACGTGGGCACGTTCCTCGACGCCGTCGCGCATCTCCTCATGCCGGTGCTCACCCTCGTCGTGGTCGAGGTCGCCCCCATCCTGAGGATCGCCCGGTCGGCCACGATCGACGTCATGGGCACGGACTACATTCGAACGGCGCGTGCCCTCGGGCTCTCCGAATGGCAGATCATCCGTGAGGACTTGCTGCGCAACGTGGGTGTCCGGCTGCTCACCATCGTCAGCATCGTGCTCGGCTACCTCTTGGCGGGCAGCGTCCTGGTCGAGCGCATCTACAACTGGCCCGGCGTCGGCCTCTACGCCTGGAACGCGATGCTGTCCAACGACCTCGCCGCGGTTCAAGGCTTCATCCTGCTCGTCGCGACCATCTACGTCACCCTCAACCTGGTGATCGACGTGCTCTACGCGTTCGTCGATCCCCGCATCAGGTATGCCTGAGATGGCCGCCCAGGAGGCTCGAACCCTCCCTGTCGTCGGCCTCCTGCCCCGCCGGCGACGGCTCAGCGTCTCGGCGCTGGCGGGCCTGAGCATCCTGGCCGCCCTGATCGTGCTCTGGGCGTGGGGCACCCTGGCGCCACCTCACGACCCGCTCGCCACCGACCCGGCCAGTCAGCTGCTGCCGCCCGGCCCCGGGCACCTGATGGGGACCGACACCTACGGCCGTGACGTCCTCTCACGGGTGATGGCGGGCGCCGGCCTCGACCTCACGATCGCGGCTTCGGTGACCGGCGCCTCCTTCGTCGTCGGGATCCTGGTCGGCGCCCTGGCCGGCTATCACGGCGGCTGGATCGACGACGTCGTGCTCCGCGTCGTGGACGTCATCCTGTCGTTCCCCGCGTTCGTCCTCGCGCTCGCCATCACCGTCGTCCTCGGCAACAGCGTCCGCAACGTGGTGATCGCGATCGCCGTGGCCTACACGCCGTACTTCGTTCGGCTAACCCGTGGGGAGATCCTGAGCGCACGCCGTGCCGACTATGCGGACAACGCCCGCGCGATCGGCAACCCGAGCTGGCGCGTCGTGTTCCTCCACCTCCTCCCGAACTGCATCATGCCAGCGCTCGTTCAGGCCTCCCTCACCATGGGGTGGTCCATCCTCGACGCCTCGGGCCTCAGCTTCCTTGGTCTGGGCATCAAGCCGCCCACCCCCGAGTGGGGCGTCGAGGTCGGTGAGGGCGCCTCCAACATCGTCTCCGGGGAGTGGTGGACGTCGGTCTTCCCCGGCTTGGCCATCACCCTCGCCGTTCTCTCCTTCAACCTGCTCGGTGAGGCGATCCAGGCTCGGTTCCGTCCCCGCCGATGACCCATCCCCTGCTCGTCGTCGAGGATCTGACCGTCGCCTTCGACGGTGACCCGCGTCCCGTGCTCGACCGCATCGACCTGACCATCCCAGCCCAGGGCTGGATGGGGCTCGTCGGCGAGAGCGGGTCGGGCAAGACGATGACCGCGCTGGCGCTGCTCGGCCTGCTCCCCCCCGGCGCACGGGTCGTCGGCGGCCGGGCCCTGCTGGAGGGCCGCGACCTGCTCCGCCTGCCTCCGGACGAGTTGCGCCGGGTGCGCGGCGCACAGATCGGGATGATCTTCCAGAGCCCGCGCAGCGCGCTCAACCCCCTGATGACGGTCGGCGCCCAGATCGCGCGCGCGGTCCGCCGGGGAGGATACGAGCGCAAGCCGGAGCGAGCGGCGCTCGACCTGTTGCGCAAGGTCCGCATCTCCGACCCGGAGGCGCGGGCGCACGCCTACCCGCACCAGCTGAGCGGCGGCATGTGCCAGCGCGTGCTGATCGCGATGATGCTGGCCGTCCGTCCCCGGCTCTTGATCGCCGACGAGCCGACGACGGGCCTGGATGTGACCGTGCAGGCGGAGATCCTCGAGCTGATGCAGGGGCTGCAGCAGGAGACCGGGATGGCGATCCTGCTCGTGTCCCACGACCTGGGAGTCATTGCCGAGAACTGCCAGAGGGTGGCCGTCATGTACGGCGGCAGCGTGGTCGAGGACGCCCCAACCGGCGAGCTCTTCCACCGTCCTCGGCATCCGTACACCGCCCACCTGATGGCGACCCTGGTGCGCGCCGACCGCCCCATCGAGCTCGCCTCGCTCGTGCCGGGGGCACGTGCCGAGGAGCTGCCGAGCGCTGGCTGCCGCTACGCAGGGCGTTGCCCACACGCCGAGGCCGCCTGCCTCTCCCAGCCTGTCCGTCTGGAGCCGGTCGCTCTGGGCCACCGCGTCGCCTGCCGCCGGCATGCCGAGCTGGCGCCGCTCTCGCTCGAGGTGAAGGCCGGGGCCCGGCAGCGCGAGGAGGCGTCGTGACCGCGCCGCTCCTCGAGGTCGCCGACCTGGTGTGCGAGTTCCGCGATCGCGGGCGGACGGTGCGCGCGCTCAACGGCGTGAGCCTGACGATTGGCACTGGGGAGACGGTGGGGCTGGTCGGGGAGAGCGGCTGCGGCAAGTCGACCCTGGCACGGTCGATCGTCAGGCTGCTGACGCCGACCTCAGGTCGGCTCCTGTTCGACGGGCAGGACTACACGCACTGGGGGGAGCGCCGACTGCGCCGGCTGCGAAAGGACGTTCAGATCGTGTTCCAGGACCCGACGACCGCGCTCAACCCGAGCTGGACGGTGCGGCAGCTCATCCTCGAGCCGCTCGCCCTCCACCGCGTCGGCGAGCCCGAGCGAAGGCTCTCGCAGGTGCTCGACGAGGTCGAGCTTCCGAGCTCGGTCCTGGGGCGCCGTCCCGGCCAGCTCAGCGGCGGCCAGCGGCAGCGGGTCGCGATCGCCCGGGCGATCGCGACCCGACCCCGGTTCGTCGTGCTCGACGAGCCGACGGCATCGGTCGACATGTCGATCCGCGCCAGCCTGCTCCGGCTGCTCAGGAAGCTGCAGCGAGAAGAGGGCCTGACCTACCTCCTCATCTCCCACGATCTCAGCACCGTCCGTCACCTCTGCGACCGCCTGCTGGTGATGTACCTCGGTCGGATCGTGGAGGAAGGCCGGACGGGATCCATCTTCGACAACCCCACCCACGTCTACACCAGGGTCCTTCTCTCCGCGATACCGATCCCCGACCCCGCCGCCAAGCGACAGCGGCTGCCGATCCTCGGCGAGCCCCCAAGCCCGACCGCGATCCCCACGGGCTGCCCGTTCCGCCCGCGCTGCCAGCTGGCGACCGGGGAATGCGAGCGGCCACAGCCCCTCTACGAGGTCGGTGCCGGTCACCGGGCGGCCTGTCGTCTCGCCCGGATGGAGCCCCTCGGGGAGACCAGCACGCCGGCATGACCGATCGTCCCCGGCGACGTCCCATGAGTCTCGGAGGCCACATGCTGTTCATCACCTCTTGGATCGCCATCTCCGGCCCCGGTCGACGGCTCTCGCCCTTCCCCTCGGCGTGCCCGACCGGTTCGGGAGCCACCGGATGACGCGACGCCACATCGGGTCCGAGGAGCTGGAGGACCTCGCCATCGGCGCCGCTGTTCTCGGCACGGGGGGCGGGGGCGATCCCTACGTTGGGAAGCTCTGGGCCCAGCAGCGGATCCTCGATCGTGGGCCGGTTGAGCTCGTCGACGTCGACGAGATGGCCGACGATGCGCTGATCATCGCCGCGGCCATGATGGGCGCCCCCTCCGTCATCGTCGAGAAGATCCCCGGCAGGGAGGAGCTGCTGGCAGCGTTCCGAGCTGTCGAGCAGGCGTGCGGCGCCCGGGCCGACGCCGTCATGTGCATCGAGGCGGGGGGCATCAACAGCACCATCCCCTTCGCCGTCGCCGCTGACCTGGGGCTGCCGGTGGTCGACGGTGACGGCATGGGCCGTGCCTTCCCGGAGGTCCAGATGGTGTCGTTCGCGGCCTACGGGCTGCCGGCGACCCCGATGGCGGTCGCCGACGAGCTCGGCAACGTGACCCTGCTGCGCTCGGTGTCGGCGGAGTGGGCGGAGCGGCTGGGCCGGGCGCTCGTGGTCGCCGAGGGTGGCGCCTCGGTCATCGCCCAGTACCCGGTGCGCGGCCGGGACCTCAAGCTCGCTGCCGTTCGGGGGACGCTGACCCTCGCCCTCCAAATCGGCGCCGACCTGCGGCGGGCAGGCCGGCAGAGCCAGCAGGCGATCGAGGGCCTGACCCGGCGCCTGGGGGGAGCGCTCCTCTTCCACGGGAAGATCGTCGATCTGCGCCGGGAGACGGCGAGCGGCTTCGTCCGGGGGGCGGTCAGCATCGAGGGCCTGGATCGGTGGGCCGGCAGCCGCTGCCAGGTGACCTTCCAGAACGAGAACCTGATCGCGATCGTGGACGGGGCCGTCCTTGCCTCCGTGCCCGACCTGATCACGTTGCTCGAGGAGGAGTCCGCCCACCCCGTGACCACCGAGCGCCTCCGCTTCGGGATGCGCGTGCTCGTGCTCGCGCTTCCTTGCGCCCCGCTGTGGCGTGAGCCGAGGGGGTTGGCCAAGGCAGGGCCGCGCTGCTTCGGCCTCGACCTCGATTACGTGCCCTTCGAGCGGAGGCTGGCGCACCCATGAGCCTGCGCATCGGGGTCGACGTCGGGGGGACGAACACGGACGCGGTCCTGGTGGACGCCTCGGATCGCGTGCTCGCACGGGCCAAGGTGCCCACCAGCCCGGACGTCGTGTCCGGGGTCCGCGCCGCCCTGGCCCGAGTCCTGACCCCGCCACCTCGGGAGCCGGTGACCGCCGCCATGTTGGGCACCACGCAGTGCACCAACGCCGTCGTCCAGCGGCGGGGGCTGCGTCGGGTGGCGATCGTGCGCCTCGGCGCGCCGGCGACGACCGCCGTGCCTCCGCTCGCCGACTGGCCGCCCGACCTCAGGAGCGTCGTGGGTGGGCCGGTGACGCTGGTCGCCGGCGGCCATGACTACAGGGGTCACGAGCTCGCCCCGCTCGACGAGGCGGGCGTGCGCCGGGCGGCAGCGGAGGCCGCCGAACGGAACCTGCCGCTGGCGATCGTAGGCGTGTTCTCAGCCGTGAACCCCCAGCACGAACGGCGGGCCGCCGAGATCTGCGCGGAGGTGGCGGGCCCCGAGCATCCGGTCTCCATCTCCTCCGAGATCGGCTCCGTGGGGCTGCTCGAGCGTGAGAACGCGACCGTGCTCAACGCGGCGTTGACCGACGTCGCCGAGGTCGCCACCCGGTCCTTCGAGGAGGCGGTGAGGGCTGCCTGCGGCGCCGAGGCTTGCTACTTCACCCAGAACGACGGGACGCTCATGGCGCTTGCCTACGCCCGACGGTACCCAAGCCTGATGCTGGCCTCTGGCCCTGCCAACAGCATGCGGGGCGCCGCCTTCCTCTCCGGCGTCGCCGAGGCCCTGGTGGTGGACGTCGGGGGCACCACCACCGACATCGGGGTCCTGGTCGACGGCTTCCCGCGGGAGGCGCCTTTCATGGTCGAGATGGCCGGCGTTCGGACCAACTTCCGGATGCCGGACGTGGTGAGCCTACCCCTCGGCGGCGGGACCGTGGTCAGGCAGGACGGTGGGAGGATCACCTTGGGCCCAGACAGCGTCGGCTCCCGCTTGCTCGGTGAGGGGCTGGCCTTCGGCGGGAGCCAGGTCACCTTCACCGACGTCGTGCTGGCCCTGGGCAGGGCCGAGCTGGACGTGCCAGTCCGCCGGCCCCGGATCCCGTCGGAGGTGGCCGAGGCGGCCTACCGACTGGCGACCGAGTTGCTCGATCGCGGGATCGATCGGATGCGGCCATCCTCCGAGCCGTTGCCGGTCATCGGGGTGGGCGGGGGAAGCGTGCTCTTGCCCTCCTGTCTGGGCGGGAACCTGGAGGTGGTGAGGCCCGCCGACTTCGCCGTCGCCAACGCCATCGGAGCGGCGATCTCCGAGGTGAGCGGCAGCGTCGACCGGATCGTGGCGCTCGAGTCCAGGAGCGCCGAGGACGTCCGCGAGGAGGTGCGCCAGGAGGCCTTCGCCCAGGCAGTGGGGGCGGGGGCAGATGCCGAGGCGGTGCGGATCGTCCTCTGGGAAGAGATCCCGGTTGCCTACCTGCCTGGGAACGCGATGCGGCTTCGGGCCAGGGCAGCCGGGCCGCTGGCGCGCGGGCGATGATCGACGCGATCACCATCGGCGAGTCGATGGTCCTGCTCGACCCCACCGAGGACGGGCCGCTGGACGCCGTTCCCGGCTACCGGCAGCGGGTCGCCGGAGCGGAGTCGAATTTCGCCATCGCGCTGGCGCGGCTGGGCTTGCGCGCGGCGTGGGTCTCACGCCTGGGGGCAGACCCCTTCGGCCGTCTGATCCGCCGATGCATGACCTCCGAGGGGGTCGAGGTCCACGCCGTCGAGGACGAGACCTCACCGACCGGCATCTACTTCAAGGAGCGCCTGGCCGCCGAGCGGGTGATGGTGTACTACTACCGAACGGGGTCGGCCGCCTCTCGGCTGGCGCCCGAGGACGTCCCCGAGGGCCTCGTCCGCCGTTCCCGATTGCTCCACTTCACCGGCATCTCCTTGGCCGTGTCCGGGCGCTTGCCGGAGGCGACGTTGCACGCGGTGGCGCTGGCGCGCCGGCACGGCCTCCTGATCAGCTTCGATCCCAACCTGCGGCCGAAGCTCTGGGGGGTGGACGAGGCGCGGCGGAGCCTCGGCCCCGTGCTGCGCGACCTCGATCTCCTGCTGACCGGCGAGCGTGAGATCCAGCTCCTGACCGGGGAGACCGACTGGCGGCGGCTGTTGCGCGAGCTGCACCGGCGCCGGATCCACATCGTGGTCATCAAGCGGGGCGCGGCTGGTGCCCTGGTGGCCTCCGACGAACGGATCGTGGTCGTCCCCCCCGCCGACGTGGGCAGGGTCGTGGACTCGGTCGGGGCGGGGGACGCATTCAACGCCGGCTTCGTGGCCGGCCACCTGCGGGGGCTCGACCTCGAACAGTGCGCGACGCTCGGTGGCGCCCTAGGTGCGGCGGCGCTGGCAGGAACCGGCGACTACGAGACCATCCCTGGCTGGGCCGAGGCGAAAGAGCTCGCCGCCCGGGTGAGGGTTCGGGAACTACTGGAGGGGGAACCATGAGGGTCGGGCTCTGCTTGAGCGGCAACGTCCCCATGAAGGAGATCGTGGCCAGCGCCGTTGCCGCGGAATCAGCCGGATGGGACTCCATCTGGCTCGGAGAGGACTACTTCTACCGGGGCGGCGCGACCATGGCGGCCGCGGTGGCCGCGGCGACCGGTCGTCTGCGCATCGGTCTCGGGATCATGACGCCGCTCCCCCGTCACCCCGCGCTGACCGCGATGGAGATCGGCGCCCTCCAGGAGCTGTCGGGTGGCCGGGTGCTGGCTGGGATCGGAGCCGGGGTAAGCGCCTGGATGCGCCAGATGGGCTTCGACCACCGATCCCCGCTGACCGTGATGCGCGAGGGCGTGGAGTTGGTCCGCCGCCTGCTCGCCGGCGAGCGCGTGAGCTTCGAGGGGCGTGCCTTCACGCTCGATGCGGTGCAGCTGCAGTTCCCGACCACCCCCACCCCGGTCCTCCTCGGAGCCGTGGGGCCAAAGGCGCTCCGGCTCGCCGGCGAGGTGGCCGACGGGACGGTGCTCTCCGTGCTCGCCGGCCCCGACTACGTCCGGTGGGCCCGAGCCAGGATCCGTGAGGGGCAGGAGGTCGCATCACGCACGCAGCAGCCGCACCTGGTCGTCGCCTACTTGCTCGTCGCCCTCGCCGACACCGAAGAGGCGGGGCGGGATCTCGTCCGGCCGCTGGTGGCGGAGTACCTCTCCGCCGGAGGCGCGAACCCGTTGACGCGGGAGGCGAGGATCCCCGACGAGGTCGTGGCCGAGCTCAACCGTGAGTACCTCAAGGGTCGGATCCCGGTCGAGCGGGTCGGCGATGAGGTGGTTGACACGATGGCGGCGGCGGGCCCGGGCCCGCACTGCGCCGACCGAATCCGCCAGCTGGCGGCGGCGGGGGCGGACGTGGTTGCCCTGCTCCCGGTCCCCCTGAGCGATGCCTCCGGCGCGGTCCGGCGCATCACCGCGGAGGTGTTGCCCCTGCTCGCCGAGGATCCCGCCCGGACGGGGGCGACGGCAGGGGAAACCAGGGCGCCGGTTGGAGGCAAGGAGGAGCGTGGATGATGTCCGGAGGCATGTGGCACGTCGAGACCTTCGAGTCCAAGGTCGCCCCGGGGGTGCTGGAGGCGTTCTTCAAGGAGGAGCTGCTCCCCTACTGGCGCTCCCGCGGCTTCAACGTCAAGGTGTTCGTCACCCAGTACTCGCTTGGCCCTGCCCAGTTCTGGCTTCTGACCGAGCTGGAGAGCATGGGATCCTTCGACCGGTGGCCCGAGATGGCCGAAGGAGAGCCACGGGGGAGGGAGCTGATGGATCGCGCCGTCAGCATGATGCAGAACGTCAGGGCCAGCGTCGTCCGCGACCTCGAGATGCCCGGCCACGGCCGTTGAGGAAGCGTTGGCGGAGTCCTATCTCGACGGGCGCCGAGCGCTGGTGACGGCGTCGTCGCGAAACCTGGGCGCGGCCATCGCCACCGTGCTGGCCACTCGGGGCGCGACCGTCTGCGTCCAGTACCACACCTCCCGGGACGCGGCCGCCGCCCTGGTCCGCGAACTTGAGGCGGCCACCGGGCGCCGCCATGTGGCCGTCGGCGGAGACGTGTCGGATCCCGACTCCGTCCCGAGGGTGGTGGCCGAGGCCGTTGAGCGGCTGGGAGGAGGGATCGACGTCCTGGTCAACAACGCGGGGCCCTTCTCCATGACCCCGTACACCGAGCTCCCCGTGGAGGAGTGGGACCGGATCTGGGGCACCAACGTCAAGGCCTGCTACCTCACGAGCCGGCTGGTCGCGCCAGGGATGCGAGAGCGAGGCTGGGGACGGATCGTGAACGTGTCCGCGGGCTCGGCCTACCTGCGCAACCACTCCATCTATGGCCTGGCCAAGCAGGCGGTGATCGTCCTCACCGAGGAGCTCGCCCTCGAGCTGGGGCCGGAGGTGACGGTGAACGCGGTCGCGCCAGGGCAGATCGCGGAGAGCGCAGCCGACATCGCGGCCTACGACCCGACCTTCGCGGAAAGGGCGATCCAGCACACCCCGCTGGGACGCCTCGTCACCCGCCGTGAGGTGGCCGAGCTGATCGCATCGATGCTGAGCCCGGCCTTCGACATGGTCACCGGGGTCACGATCCCGATCGACGGGGGCTGGCGGCTCAACCGATTCTGAGAGGCCCGCGCCCGGCCGCCTCGGCCGCCGTCAGCGCCCTGTGAGATGGGCACGCCCAGCGACCGATGGCCGCAGGCGAGATCGAAAGGCGGTGTCGTGACGCCCCCGGAGGAGGCCCCGAGGACGCCACCCACGGGTCGACGCGCTCCATCTCCCGCGTCTGGCGAGCCCTCGGCCTCCAGCCCCGCCGCGTCGAGCGCCTGCTGGGCGGCTCCCTGCTCTCGGGCGGGTCGTGTCCTCCTCGATGTCGGGCCCTCCCCCCCATTGGTGGCGGCGGGGACGACATGGCCTGGCCAAAGCGGATGAGGTAGCCCGTCCCGAGTGGCCGTGCGGCGCAACGGTTGGGCCCGACCAGGGGGCAGGAACCGTCCGCCCTCCCACCCTGCTGCCTCCGCTGCCGTCGTGGGGGTCGGCCTGGACGAACGGAACGTCGGGACAAGACCGAGGAGGGGCGCTCTCGACGCGCGCCGACGATCCGAGCGGAGGCGCGCCGCTCGGGCTCAGGATCGGGTGCGGCGGCGTTTCGCCAACCAGCTGAGACGATCCAGGACCTGCGGCAGGCCGTCGTTGAAGACCAGTGGAGCCAGACGCCTGGGGGGTGGGACTTGGGCAGGCGAGCCGGTTGCCTCCGGCGCCTCCCTCTCCGACTCACGCTCATCGCCCCGGAACCGTTGGAGAGGATCCGCCACTTCGCGCATCTCTTCGAAGAAGTTCTCCGGGAGCTGAGGCGCCATGCGTATAGTGTACGGGGGGCACGGCAAGCCACCCAACCGTACCTCCCCTACCCTATCCTCCCCGTGAGGCAACAGGAACCCGTCTTCGACCTGCGTGTTCCCACCCTGGCTGCCGTTGGGACCTTCGCGGTCGTGCTCGTGATCGGTGTCTGGCTGGTGGTGGTGCCAGCCGTGCGAGCGACGTCGGCCTCGACCACGGCAGCCAAGTGTCAGCCGGTGCCTCCACCCTGCACGATCACGGAGACCAGCACGATCCTGCCCGACGGTCGACGGCAGACCGAGACGGTCGTCCAACCCGCCGGGGTCCAAGACCAGCTCCTGGCCGGCGCCGCATTGCCGCTCCTGGAGCTGATCCTGGTGCTCTTGAGCGCCTTCGTGGCCAGCGCTGTCGTCCAACGGACGTTGTGGGGGGACTTCGCGATCACGCTCGGTCCCCTCACCGTGCCGGAGCTGGCCGACACGACCCTAGTGGCCGTGGAGGACCTTCGGCGTCGCACCGAGGCCATTCGGGCCAGGGTGGAGGAGCTGCGCGGGGTCACTGAGCTCCTCGACGGCCGAGTAGGAGCCGGAGCGGATGCCGTCGAGAGGCTTCACCAAGCGACCCAGACCCTGGGTGAGACCATGCATGACTTCAGCGACTGGGCGACACGTGTCGAGCAGGCCCTGAAAGATCGGGACATCCTGCCCTGAGCCCGGGCCCTCGCCCCTGCATCGATGGGACGTGGCCGTCTCGGGCCGGTGCAGCCTCAGCCGGCCGGATGTCGTCGATCGGGGCCGTCCGCCTCACGTGATCATGCTCGAGTGACGCGATGACGCCCGATGAGCTGGAGCAGGGGGCGGGATCGAAACGCCGCATCATCACCAGCCCTCCGCCGGCGAGCGGCGAGGCGGTGGGACCGTCGTCCGCCGGCGACGACCACGCCACCGCGGACGATCGGCCCATTGACGCAATGGCCACGACGTCCCGGCCAGCGCCTTGCGGGCTTGCCACGTCCAGCCCCAAGGCAGCATACCGTGCCGCTATCATTGAAATGATTGCAACTCAAGGAGGACGCCCGCCCGACATCGTCGCCGCTCCCCCGAGGGGGCGA
The DNA here is from genome assembly GCA_035294145.1 of Candidatus Dormiibacterota bacterium. GTDB lineage: Bacteria > Chloroflexota > Dormibacteria > Dormibacterales > Dormibacteraceae > CADDZO01. Next base: position 27,005 of record DATGLL010000158.1, read on the forward strand.
ACCGTCGGGGCCGCGATCGGCGCCTCCGAGCGGAGACACGCCTTGGCCGAGCCGTCGCCCTTCTCGCCGGCCCCCTGGGCTCCGTGCCCGGCGCCGCCGGAGCCCGCATCGTGCCCCCCCTGCTCAACGACCTCCGAACCTTGGGCGGGAGCATCGGGTTGGAGACGACGGGCGTCGGCGGAGGTCAGGGGATGGCGACGGCCGTGACCAAGCCAACCCCGGTGCCGTGGCGAGGGCGCCCACGGCGCGGAGCAGCGGGGTCGTAGGGCTGCCCGGGGTGCCGGCGGACCCAGAACCCGCAGCCAGGCACGCATGAGGACGCGAACGGCGCGGGGACGCCGCTCGCCCTGGGCGGAGGCTCGGGGGTCGCCCCGGGCGGTCCAGCGGAGGCCGGCGAGATGCACCTGAACGGCCCCCCCTCAGGCCGACCGGGAGGTGGCTTGGGTGACAGGGGCCGCCTGCCTTCCCCCGGCGCTGCATCGCTCCGTGGCCGAGCGCGGTGGTCTCGACAACGTCACCGCGACGCCCGAGCGACCTTGGCCCAGGGACGTGCGCCATCGTGCATCAATGCCCCCTGGCCGCCCCGCACCTGGAGCCGTGGGATGCCGGGCCTCCACCAGCCCGACGTATGGAACCGTGTCAGCGATCGGCTCGCCCCAGCCGACCCGACGGGATCACCACCGTGCCGAACGGTCGATCACCCCTTAGGAGGAGTCATGGCACGTAGGTACATGGGCCACATCCTGCTCGACCAGCTCGATGAGAAGGTCCTACCCCCGCAACGAACGGCGCTCTTGATCGTCGACATGCAGAACGATTTCGTCCACGACGAGGGGGTCTGCGGGAAAGCCTTCGGCACGGCCATGTTGGAGGGCTTCCAGGCCGTCATCGGGCCCATCCGCCGGCTCGCCGACGCGGCCCGTCGGGCCGGTGTTCTGGTCTTCTACAGCATGGTCACGCAGCTCCCCGACGGCTCACTGGCATCACCGGTCTGGTTGGCCGACAACCTTCGCTACGGCTTCGAGCCCATCCAGTGCATGCGTGGGACGTGGGGCCACCGCATCATCGACGAGCTGACGCCGCAGCCAGGGGACGTGGTCTTCGAGAAGACCCGGCGGAGCTGCTTTCAGGGGACGAACCTCGAGAACCTGCTGAGGGCCCATGACATCCGCTCGATCGTCACCGTTGGGGTGGCGGCCTCGGGTTGCGTGGAGTCGACCGTGCGCGACGCCATCGAGAAGGACTTCTTCGTGATCGTGGCGCAGGATGCCATCGGCAACAACACCCCGGCGATGACCGAGGCCTGCCTGCCCACGTTCAAGGCCCTGCTCGCCCCCGAGGACCTGACCACGACCGAGCAGCTGATCGCCCTTTGGTCCGCCCCGACATCCAGCGAGCCCCGGTCCATCGGAGCCAGCGTCTAGGGTCGTCCGGACGATGGCCTCCAGATCGCCCACGAGGAGCAAGGCGCGGGGACGCTCTCCGTCCCCTTGCTCCACGGTCTGCTCTGCAGCCGACGTCACCTGACCTCTTCGCCCCCACATCTCGGGCAGCATCATCGCGCCGTCGCGCTCGACCTTCGCGGTCACGGTGAGGGGTTGACAACAGCTGACGATCCTATGCACTACAATCCACTTCCATGAACTTGAAGCAGTGGGCGCGTGAGCAAGGCATCCACCCCGTGACCGCCTCCCGCTGGTTCCAGTCGGGCAAGCTCCCCGTCCCGGCCCGGCGAGTTGGTCACCTGATCTTGGTGGACGCCCCGGCGCGGTCCCCGGCCGGTGTGACCGCCCGCTCGCGTGTCCTCTGCGGATCAGCGTCCCGATCTGGATCG
>DATGLL010000159.1:0-2617 GCA_035294145.1 Candidatus Dormiibacterota bacterium
GCGAGCCCCTCCTGGGCTGCCCAAGTGGCGACACGCGCCACCTGCCGATCCAGATCGGGACGCTGATCCGCAGAGGACACGCGAGCGGGCGGTCACGCCGGCCGGGGACCGCGCCGGGGCGTCCACCAAGATCAGGTGACCAACTCGCCGGGCCGGGACGGGGAGCTTGCCCGACTGGAACCAGCGGGAGGCGGTCACGGGGTGGATGCCTTGCTCGCGCGCCCACTGCTTCAAGTTGATGGAAGTGGATTGTAGTGTATAGGCGCGTCAGCTGTTGTCAACCCTTCCGGCAAAGGCCGCAGAGACGTGGCGGATGCACCACTTAGGTCGGGTCGGGCAGTCGACACCCCGACGCCCCCGCGAGCGTAGAGGGGCCGGGATACCGGCACATCCTACGAACCGCCTCGTAACCGGTCATTCCAGGGTGTCACGGCGCCAGGTGAGCAGCGCCCCGCCAGCCACGAAGACCGCGACGTAGACGGCGATCACGAGCAGGGTGTGGGTGGCGTCCACGGGGCGAGCAGGGGCGATCAGCTCACCGGCGCGCCGGCCCATCAACACCGTGGGAAGGTGGTTCAGCGCGAGGCCGAGCTGGTAGGTCGTGAGATCGCTCCACACCCGCTCCCCGGTCGCGTTTCCGAGAACGGGCAGCAGGTAGCCGAGGATGTTGTCGACCGGGAAGAAGCCGGCGGCGACTGCCGCCGCAAACGTCATCGAGCGGCCCACCGCCCCGGCGGCTGCTCCTAGGAGACCGCAGGCCATCGTGCTCAAGACGACCGTCAGCGCTCCTGTCCAGACCTCACGCCAGACGACGGCTGCAGGTCGTTGGTGGAGGTGGATGGTGACGAAGACGATCCCGGTGACCGTCAGCACGGCGAGGCTGGGGAGGGCCACCAGCCCCAACGCGGCCAGCTTGGCGAGCAGCAGCCGCAGCCGACCCACGCCTTGCGCCAGGATCACCCGGATGGTTCCCAGCTGGTATTCCATCGCCACCAGCCGAGCCGACAGCGCGAGCATCAAGGTGCCGATCGAGGCGGCGGCGAACACGCGGTAGATGTCAATCGCAGACGAGAAGGATCCTTCGTGAAGCAGGTCGGCCTGCTCGGCGACGGCGGCGCTGGCCACTATCCCGACCCCGACCGCCGCCAGCGGCACCACCCAGTTGGAGCGTTGGCGCACAACCTTTCGCAGTTCGCCGCCCACGAGGCAGGAGAAGAACCGTTGGGGCATGGGTGCTACTCCAGGACGTCCCGACGCCAGGTCGAAAGGAACGCGGCCAGCAGGAACGCCGCACAGTAGACGCCGATCACGACCAGGCTGTGCGTGGTGTCGACGGGCGCCGCCAACCGGGTGAAGATGCCCTCCCGCATGTGGCTCATCGTCCCGCCCAGGGTGTTCAAGTTCGGGCTCAGCTGGTAGATGTTGTAGTCCCGATCGCCGGCCACGAGGTTGTCGAGCGGGAAGAACGTCACCGCGACGACCATCCCCAGGGGCAGCGAGCGGGTTGTCGCGGCGCCGGCGGCACCGATCAGGATGCAGACGCCGAAGCTGATGAGAATCGTCAGCAGGTGAACCCACAGGTCGTGCCGCTCGCTCCCAGCCAGGACCGGGAGAAGGTGGGACAGGCTTCCATGTTGGGCGGCGACCTGCGCCAGGCCGAAGGGCACGGCCAGCACGAGGAGGCCGGCGAAGACCGCCAAGGCGAAGATCGCCAGGGCGAGGAGCTTCGCGGCCAGCAGCTGCACCCGGCCAACGCCCCGAGCCAGCACCACCCGGATGGGTCCGGCGGAATACTCCACGCCCACCAGGCGAGCGGAGGCGAAGAGGAGGAGGGCGCCCCCGATGATGCGAATGATGAGCCCGCTCACGACGACCAGGCCGTGGATCCAGTAGGCAGGATCGGTCTGAATCGCGTCTCGGTAAGCGCCCTCGGCGTGCCAGATGCCCGAGGAGGTGCTCAACACCAAGCCTGCGATCACCCCGGCGACAACCGCCAGGCCCACCATCAGCCAGTTGGTCCGCTGGCGTGAGAGCTTCCTCAGCTCCCCCCGAACGAGCCGGGCGAAATGCGGACGGCAAACGGCCTCGCTCATCTCGACTCGCCTCCGGTCAGTTGCAGGAAGATCTCTTCCAGGTCCTGCGCCCGCTCGATCACTGCATCGGGCGTGAACCCTGCCGCCACCAGAAACTCCGTGAGTTCCCGCCCCCGCCCGCTCGGCGACGCCGTCAGGATCATGCCGTCCAGCTCACGGGCGGCCCGGCCCCAGGGTTGCCGTCTGATCACGGCCAGCGCATCGATGGGATTGGCGACCCGAACCTTGAACTCCCCGCTGCCATGGAGCAGCTCACCCATTGGGGCCACCTTTATCAGCTCCCCCTGGTGCAGGATCGCAACCCGGTCGCAGGTCTGTTGGACCTCGGCCAGCACGTGGCTGGAGAAAAAGATCGTCTTACCCTGGCCCACCAGCCTGCGCAGCAGGCTCCGCACCTCCACGATGCCGGCCGGGTCGAGGCCGTTCGCAGGCTCGTCCAGGATCAGAAGCTCGGGATCGTGGAGCATGGCGACCGCCAGCCCCAGCCGCTGCTTCATCCCCAGGGAGTAACCCTGCACCCTGTC
>DATGLL010000160.1:0-3385 GCA_035294145.1 Candidatus Dormiibacterota bacterium
GTGCTGTCGGTGGAGGACGACGGGGTGGGCTTCGACCCGGGGCAGGCCCGGCCCGGGGGCCAGGGGCTGCGCAACCTGCGCGAGCGGGCCGAGGCCTTGGGCGGGAGCGTGCGCATCTCCAGCCTGCCCCACAAGGGCACCACCATCCGTATCCAGCTCCCCCGTGGCGTGAGCGCCGGGAGATCGGCAACACCCGGCTGAGGCCAACGGTCCACGTGGTGGCCAGCCCCCGGCTGTCCTGAGCTCCGGCTCGGTCTGGCGTAGGCCAGAGGGCCGGTCTCGATCCCGACCTGCTACCTCGGGCTCGTCGCCTCGACCCGTCTCGTGGTGGTCCCCGGATCCGGGCCGGGTGCCGCTGGGTGACCTCGCGTGTCTCTCGGGGTCGCGATCGGCGGCACCGTTCGCTCGATGCCCCGCGCCACGCCGTGCGTCGTGACCTGGCGGCGTCGACCTCAGGCGCTCGCTGCTGTCGCTCGTGGCCCGTTGCATTCTCCCACCGGGCGTCCTCCTGGACGTCACCTCTCGCCTGGCCCTCCGCTGGGCTGGTGGCCCGCTCAGCTGGACGTGGGCCGAGGGTGGAGTCGGGCGGCGATGAGGACGGGGAGGTGACTGTGACGGATGAGGGCGTGGGAGACGCTCCCGAAGAGGAGGGCCTGGAGGTCGGCAAGACGGCGAGAGCCGACCAGGATCAGGTCGGCCTCCCAGTCCTCGGCGGCTCGGGCGATGGCGAGGGAGAGGTCGCCGGTGGCGAGCTCTCGGCTTTGGGCCTGGAGGCCCTGGCGACGGAGCCAACGGAGGGCGGTGGTGGTGAGCTGACGCGAGGTCTCGGGGATCTCGAGGTAAGGGCTGGGGGCGGTGTGGAGGGCGACCCGGCGGAGGGCGTGGAGGACGAGGACGATTTCGGGGCGGGGAAGCTGGAGGAGCTGGTGGAGGATGGGTTCGAGCTCCTCGTCGTGGCCGATGGCCAGGGCCAGACGGCGGAGGGGATGATGGGGGAGGTGGGCGGTCTCGGGGACGACCAGGGCGGGGACGTCAGTGTCGGACAGGATGGCACGGCTGACGCTGCCGTGGAGCACGGCGCTCAGGTGGCTGAGGCCTCGAGAGCCCATCACGATCAGGTCCGGACGGTACTGCCGGGCCCGACGGGCCAGCTCGGAGGCGGCGCCGTTCGGGCCGAAGGGGACGAGATGGCTTTCGGCGGTGAAGCCGCGGGCTTGGAGCTGCTCCACCGCCTCTGACAGCATGGTGCGGGCCCGGAGGGGGGCCTCGGCGGAGTGGGCTTCGAGCACGTGGACCACCTCCACCTGGCTTCGAGGCTCGGCCACCAGGGTCACGGCCTGGGCCAAGCGGAGGGTTTCGTGGGGTCGGGCAAGCGCCACCAGGATCTGCTTCATCCTTGCAAGCTAGGTCGAGGGGGAGGAGACCCTCCAGGGGCGAACGACCCTCGACGCCGAGGACGACGCGCCCGAAGCCGGCCTGGCGGCCCGTTGAGGGGAGCCCTCAACCGATCCGGCGGCCCCCCCATCTCCGGCGGGGCGAGGCGACCACGCCTCCGATCGGCCGCCTCCTTTGCCGGCCGAGGTCCCCTCGGCCTAACTTTGACGGCAGCCCTCGAATCCGAGTTGGAACCCGAGGGGCGCGCCGCAGCGTCGAGTTCGAGCGCCGGCTGAGGGGTCAGGCGGCGAGCTGCTTGGGGAGCTGGAAACCGAGCCGGTTGAGCACCTCGAGCGGGGTCGGGCGGGTGGACCCCCGAGCCCGTCGGAGGTCACCACCGGCAGCCGGTAGTCGACCACGTGGAGCCTCTCAAGCGCCTCCAGGAGGGCCCGGGTCGAGGCCCGGCCCTGGCCCAGGCCAGGCGCTGGCCGGGGTGGTCCTCCAGCTTCTGGGTGACCTTGCCGGTGCGGCGGTCGCGGACACCTTCGACCAGGTCCCAGTAGATGCGGTGGCCGCGGACCACGTACCTGCCGGCGTAGGTGCATGGACGGGTTGTTCCACAACGGGTCTCTCGATGCGATCGAGAGCAATCAACCGGCCATTTGCCCCACAACGGGGGTGGAGCTCCGAGGTCGGCCTCACCGCGTCCCTGCGAATGCAGGGAGGGTCCAACCAGGCCGCTCAGGGGGCCATCTCGGGCCCTCTGGCGGTCAAAGTTAGGCTGAGGCCGAGCCCAGTGTGGCCCGTACCTGACGGGCGATCTCGAGATCCTCCCGGGCCTCCACCACCAGCGTCCGCACCCGCGCCCCGGCGGCAGTGATCTCACCGTCGCGGCTGGTGGCGGCGTTGCGGCTCTGGTCCAGGGCCACGCCCAGGAAGCTGAGGCCGTCCGCGGCCCGAGCCCGCACCTCAGGGGCGTGTTCGCCCACCCCACCGGTGAAGACGAGCAGGTCGAGGCCGTCCATGGCCGCGGCCATGGACGCGATCCCGCTCCGCAGGCGGTGGACGTAGACCTCAAGGGCGAGCTCGGCGGCGGGATCGCCAGCCCGGCTCCGGGAGAGCACCTCGCGCATGTCGGCCGTGCCCGCCAGGCCGAGCAGGCCGGAGCGGTGCTCCAGGGTGGCGGCCAGCTCGGCTGGAGGTGTGCCCACGTGCTCCTCGAGCCAGAGCACGAGACCGGGGTCGACGCTCCCAGAGCGGGTGGCCATGATCAGCCCCTCCAGGGGGGTGAAGCCCATGGTGGTGTCGACCGAGCGGCCGCCATGGACGGCGGCCAGCGAGGCGCCCGCCCCCAGGTGGCAGGTGACGACGCGGAGCCGATCGAGGGGGCGACCGACCAGCTCCGCCGCCCGCCGCGCGGCGTGGGCGTGGGAGAGGCCGTGGAAGCCGAAGCGTCGTAGGTCCCATCGCTTGCGCCACTCCGACGGCAGGGCGTAGGTGGCGGCCGCGGCCGGCATGGAGGCGTGGAAGGCGGTGTCGAAGCAGGCGACCGCGGGGACCTGGGGCAGGAGGGCGCGGGCGGTCCGCAGCGCCATCAGCGACGGGGGCTGGTGGAGGGGGGCGAGGTCGGTGAGGGCGGCCAGCCGGCGCTCGACCTCGTCGTCGATCAGGACCGGGCCGGAGAACTCGGTTCCCCCGTGCACGATGCGATGGCCGACGGCGTCGACCGGGCCCATCTCCCGGATCGCCGCCGTCAGCGTGGCCTCCTCGGCCAGGCCACGCGGCGCCGGGAGGTCGCGGCTGGCGGTCAGCTGGTCGTCGGCCGTCAGCGTCCGCAGCTTGAGGCTGCTCGAGCCGGCGTTCACGACCAGGATCCGCATCAGGCGTGGGGCCAGGTCCAGTTGCGGATCTCGGGGGCGTCCTCCCCCTCGAGGCGGGTGTGGGCGCGAGCGGCCAGGCGGCGGTCGGCCATCAGCTGACGCACGTGCCCGGCCCGGCCGGCCAGCCCTGG
>DATGLL010000161.1:0-3981 GCA_035294145.1 Candidatus Dormiibacterota bacterium
CGTCGATGACCACGAGGCTCGCCCCTTGATACCCACGGACATCGGCGTCGGAGCTGAGCCGCTGGAGGTTGACGACCCGGCAGGCCCAGGCCAGCCCGTGCTGCTCCAGCACCTCGTTCCAGACCGGCGCCATGGAGGCCGGCACCAGGATCAGGACCGGTGGCCCCGAGCCGGCTCCGCGCGTCGACCGGTAGAGGAAGTGATGGATGACGCCCAGGGCGACGGCATCGGCCAGCAGGGCGCCGTGGGCGCCATGGTCGATCATCCGGATCAGGCGGAAGACGGCGTCTTCCTGGAACCACTCCAGCTGGAAGGTCGCCGCCTCCAGAGAGGGCGGCCGCTCGATGCCGTACCGGGAGGCCAGGGCCCGGATCAGGACCTGGTAGGGGGTGAACTCGAAGCCACCAAAGGTGGTTCGCTCCAGGGTCTCGATCAATCGCGCCTTGGCGTCGACGGCAGCCTCGTCCTCCCAGTAGCGCTCGAACCAAGCGCGCAACTGCTCGACCACCGAGCGGTCCTCCCGCCACATGGCCAGCTCACGGTTGTGGACCAGGCCGCCGGCGGTGAGGTTTGCCGAGCCGACGCCCACGGTGTCGGGCAGGATGTACGCCTTGGCATGCAGGAAGCCGTCCGTCCAGACCTTCAGCGCGACGTCATCGCGGCGCAGGAAGCCCAGGGCCTGAGCCACCTCCGATGCCTGATCCGGGGTCGGCAGCCGCTCCGGGATCGAGGCCGTGCGCAAGGCCTCGGCGAAGAGCGCCTGGAGATCCGCCTCCTGACGCTCGCGGCTGAGCGCCTCCAGCTGGTGGTCCTTGCCCAGCAGGATGCGGGTCGGCCTCGCGCGGTCGAGGACGCCCGCCAGCACGGCGAAGGCCGAGGGGGCGAGGTATCCGGTGACGATGTCGAGTTGACCGTCCTTAGCCTCCAGCTCGGCCTGCAGGCGATCGGCGACCTTGGGCAGGAAGGTGTTGTCGGTCAGCGGGGCGGAGCGGATCGGGTTCACCGCACCACCCACAGGTCGGCCGTGCGGGGCACCCCGTAGAGGTCCCGGACGTAGGCGTCCAGCTCGGCCTCGATCGTCGCCAGCGGCTCGTCGGACTGGCCGCGCCGGGCCGCGATGGCGCGCTCGGCGAAGCGTTCCAAGTCCGCCTTCTGGGCCGGAGAGAGCACGGGCACGACCAGCCGGCGCAGGTCCCCCACCTCGATGTGCATGAGGCTGCCCAGGAAGGTCCTGAGCAGGAAGTCGGTCACATCGGAGTTGAGGAGGGCCAGCAACGAGAGGGGCGACAGCCAGCCCACCCAGGGCAGCGGTCGCAGAAGCGGGGCCATGTGCCCGAAGATCGATCCCTCCGGAGCCAGCCGAGCGCGGAGATACCTCGCCAGGCTATTCCAGGTCACCCCGGCCTGGAACCAGAGGTGCTCGTTGCGAAAGTAGGGCTTCTGGGCCGATTCGGCGCCGGCAGCGCGCCGGCGCAGCAGCGCCACGGCCTCCTGCGACCAGTCGATCACGAGCGGGTTGTCGCGCACCCAGGCCGCGCCGATGCGGGTGACCCGGCCCTCCTCGTCCTCCAGCTCCTGGGACTGGTCCCCCTTCTCGAAGGGGATGAAACAGGCCGGTCCAGCGATCCCGGAGCGGCGCTCCTCGACCGACACCGGCCCGGTGTGGACGCGCTCACGGGGCACGATCCGGAAGGTGCCCGTCCGTGGCCAGGGCAACGGGCAGGGCCGCTTCCCTCCGTGCGCCTGCCACAGTGCCAGCAGCGCCCGCTCGCGGTCGCCGTGGTCGCGAAGCAGCGTCCGGTACTCGGAGGCGAGGCGGCTGTCCAGGGTCAGGCGCTCGAGCCGCTCCTGGAAGCGCCGGTGCTCCTCCGCCGCCTCGGTGCCCTCGACGGCGGCCAGGAAGCGCCGATCGTCGGCGGTGGCAAGCCCCTGCCCCCCCTCGGTCACGAGGCCGAGCAGCACCCAGTCCCCGGGCCGGAGCTGGGGGTACAGGCCGACCTCGCGCAGCTCCTCGACCCGCCTCTCCAGCGCCCGGGGGTTCGACAGGATCGCCCAGCCCTTCGGGCCGGGATCGGCGAACTCCGACCATCGGACCGAGCCGGCATAGCGCTCCCGGAGCCGCAACGCCTCCCCAGAGGGTCGGTAGAGCGGCCGGTGGGGCAGGACCTGGTAGGCCTCCAGCGGCGAGCGGAAGACCTCCATCGCCCCTGCCGGGGTGGGCTCGCCGGGCGCGCCTTCGACCGGAAGGGAGGCGCCGGCGAAGTCCTCGGTCGGCCGGCGGTAGCCCTCGACCCAGCGAACCGGGGCGCCGGAGGGCGGATCGGTGCGCGCCACGATGACGCCGCCGTTCACCACCTGGCCCTCGAAGCACTTGGTCCGAGCGAGGACACGAAGCGTGGTCTGGTCCACCAGCCTGCGTCGGAAGGCCTCGGCGTCGGTGGAGGTGAAGATCGAGTCGTTGAAGATCATCGCGATCACGCCGCCGGGGCGCGCCAGCTGCAGCGCCCGCTCCCCGAACAGGACCATCAGGTCGTTGGTGGCGCCGAAGTGGCGCTGGACCGCGTCGACCACCTGCGGCTGCTCGCGGTACCGCTCGGCGAGCTGCTTCCGCCCCACGTACGGCGGGTTCATGATCACCACGTCCCAGCCGCCCTGCCCCCAGACCTCGGGCGCGGAGAAGGCAGGTATGAAGATTGGGTAAACCCGATCCGGTGAGCGCAGCTGCTCCTTGAGCTGCGTGATCCGCTTGGCCTTCTCTTTGGCCTCGGCCTCGCGACGGGGCTTGCCGAAGCGGTCCCCGAGCAGCTCGTCCAGGAGCCGGTTCTCGGCGTCCAGCAGCCGGTTGCGCAGGGCCGCCTTGCGCTCGGGATGGGCGGCGCCGAAGTACTCGGCCCGGAGCCGCACCACCTCGTCCACGTCGAGGCCGAGGAACATGTCCGGGCTCCGCGCCGCTCGTCTGGTGTCCTGCAGCTCGACGCCCTCGACGAAGTCCACCAGGCTGTTGGCGCAGACGGTGCGGAACTCGAGGTTGGGCAAGGGCGGGGCGGGCCGGGAGGGGTCGAGCTCGACCGCGAGCGAGAGCCACAGCCGGAGCCGGCACAGCTCCACCGCGGTCGCCTCGATGTCCACCCCGAACAGGGTCCGCTCGATGGCGTGCAGCTTCCAGGCGTGGAGCTGCTCGGTGGTGGCCGGCACGCCGTGGACGACCTCGTGGGCCGCCGCCCGCAGCCGCGTGATCTCGCCCATCATCCCGAGCAGGAACGCCCCCGAGCCGACCGCCGGGTCGAGCACGGTCAGCTCGGCCAGCCGGCCGTCCAGCTCTCGCGCCAGCTCCCTTGCCTGGCGCTGCCCACGCAGGACGTGAGCCGGGTCCTCGTCCGTCAGCAGCTCCCGCAGCAGGTCCTCGCCCAGGCCCTCCCTGGCCAGCCGGGCGATCAGCGCCTCCCGGCACATGAACTGGACCACCGGCCGGGGGGTGTAGTAGGTGCCCTTCTGCTCTCGCTCGGCATCGGGCAGGAGCGACTCGAAGACGCGGCCCAGCATCTCGGGGTCGACCGCCACCTCCTGCTCGTCGGCGGTCTCCTCGGCCACGGTGAAGGTCCAGTGGTTCAGGTAGCCGAGCAACCCGGTGTCCAGGTCGAACAGCGCATCCGGCAGGTCGAGGCTGACCTCCCCGTAGCGCCGCTCGAACAGGCCGCCGTTGAGGAAGGGGATCGAGGCCGTGGCCGCAGCGCGGCGGTCCCCGGGCACGGCCAGCACGTCGTGGAAGAGCGGCTCGAGCACGCCGGCGTAGAAGGGGCCCTGCCGCCGCCGCCATCACCTCCCGCTCCAGGGCCTCGAAATGGGGGCGGAGGCCGAGATAGAACTGGCGGGTGACCCGCTCCACGTCGAGCGCCTCGCTGAGGGCTCGTTGCGCCTCGGCATCGCCCAGGTTCGCCTGCCAGCGCAGCCCGCTCAGGACCTCGGCGTCGTGCCCCGTCG
>DATGLL010000162.1:0-10495 GCA_035294145.1 Candidatus Dormiibacterota bacterium
AGAGGAGGTAGCGGCTGGGGAGTCGGCGCAGGGCGCGGACCACGCCCTCCTCGTCGCCCTCCCCCAGCCGGGGAAGCTGCCGCTCGCCGAGCAGGTGGGCGATGCCCAGCTCGCCCCCGGTGTGCACCCACCGCAGCTCTCCGGCGGAGCCGAAGGCGCGGGCCTCGAAGGCGGAGTCCAGCTCGCCGCCGTCGAGGCCGGGGGCGACCGGACGCCCCCTCTCCAGGCGGGCCAGGTGGCAACGGCGGGGGGTGAGGATCAGGGCCAAGGCCGGCCCCCCGGCGGTCAGGAGGCTGGCCCCGGCCTCCAGCGCCTCGGCCAGGGAGAGGCCCTCGGCCCGCCGCCAGCGCAGCTCGATCAGGGGCTCGCTCATCGTCGCCTTGCTTTGACCCACTCGCTCCAACCCTCCGCCACCCGGTCGGCCCGCAGCACAGGCAACAGCTCGGCCAGGCCGTGGGCGCGGATCCCCGCCCGGTCGGCCCTCGCCTCCTCGGCCGGCGTCGCCACCCGCACCCCCCGGACCACGATCGCGCCGTAGCCCCGCCGGGTCGCCCAGCCCAGAGGGACCCGGCCCAGGGCCAGGTCCCGCACCACCAGGAGGAGCAGGGCCAGGCAGGGCGCCCGCACCTCCTCCGGCAGCCGGCTCCGATCGACCTCGATCCGGAGCCGGTCCCAGCTCAGGTCCCAGGGCTCGACGGCGCTGAATAGGAGCTGATCCGCCGCCCCCCCGGTCCAGCGGTCGATGCCGACGTGGAAGGCCTGCGACCACGTCGTCCTCAGCTCGGCCGGCATCGCCTCCCGCAGCCGGTCGGGGGTGTCGGCGGCGAGCATCGCCTCCCAGCTCGCGGCCGGGATGCCGACCTCGGCGTAGCACTCGTGGACCAGGACCGCGCCCCGGCCCAGGCGCTCGTCCCCGTCGGCGGCCCCCTGGCCCGACCCGGTCGGCGGCCCGGGCACCTCCGCGCTCACGCCGTCCGACCCGAAGAGGTGCTCGACCAGGGGCACCCGCACCTGCTCCAGCAGCCGCCCCTGCGCCTCTCGACCCAGCAGGGTGCGGACGATCCGCTCCGCCCGGGAGCGAAGGACACCCTTGAGGGCGGTGCCGGTGAGCACCGGGCGTCGGACCCCGAGCCCGCTGGTCAGCGGCACCACGTCGGCGCTGCCGCCGACCAGGCCCGAGGCCATCATCACCGGCTGGTCCGGCTCCCAGTCGATCTCGATCGAGAGGTCGGGAGGACCGGACCGCGAGGGCAGGACCGGGGTGGTCCACCCTCCGCCCCGGAGGAACTGGAGGAGGCCAGAGCGCGAGTCGAGGCGCTCCAGGCGCTCACGGACCTCGACCAGCACCACCTGGCCCAGGCCGGCCGAGCGCGCCGCGCCGATCCCGATCTCGCCCGCGGCCAGCGCCCCGAGGAGCTGGCGCACCTTCCCCAGGTCGTCCGTGGCGCCACCGGGCAGCTCCAGGCTCAGCTGGAGCCGGAGCCGGGTGCCACGGGGGAGCACCATGCGATCGAACTTCACCATCTCCGCCGCGGTGCCACGCCGACGGTCGATCCCGACCCCGTCGCGCACCTCCACCACCGGCACCCCCTCCACTCGCGCGTCCTCGACCAGCAGCCGGCTGGCCCCGACCCCCGAGCCCTCCGCCCCGCCGAAGAGCCGGGTCACGGCCTCCGTGGGCCAGCCGGCCCGGGTGGCAGCCCAGGCACGGAGCGCGCCGGCGAGGCTGCTGCCCGGCACGTGGTACCGGCCCAGCCCGTCGCGGGCCAGGGGCAGGTCGACCACGCCGCTGGCCAGACCACCGACGTGCAGGGCCGAGCGGCACTCCAGGACGCCCTCCCAGCGGGCCCGAAGGCTCAGGTCACGCCCTGCCATCGCTCACCCCCTGGCCCATCGCCTCGGCACCGGTCCTGGACTCGGCCCGAGCGGCGGCGTCCACCAGCGTCCGCAGCGCCTCCCCCCAGAGCCGGTCCCGGGGGTCCTCGCCGGTGAGAAGGGGCTCCGGCCCTAATCCCAGCTCGGCCCAGACCCGGTTGGGGTTCTCGAGCAGTTGGGCCACGGACTCGAACATCACCTTCTGTCGCTCTCGGAGCGACCTCAACCAGCCGCGGACGCGCTCGCCGCTGGTGAAGTCGGTGAGGTTGGCCAGCTGGCTCCGGAGCCCTCCCACCTGGCTCGGGCTAGGGCCGCCGGGGGCCCCTATGCCGAGCGTCCGGCGGCGCCAGTCGGGGTCTCTGGCCAGCTCTTGTGCCCGCTGCGCGAGGTGCGCCCGCCAGGCCGCCTCCTCCACCGCCCGGGCGAAGTGGCGCTCCCTGGGGTCGAGGTCGGGAGGTGGACCGTCCCGCGTGCCCCCGAGCTCCGGAGGCGGAGCCCCGAGGGCCTCGTCCTTCGCCTCCCTCAAGGTCACGCGAGGCTGGGCCAGCACCGGGTCGTCGAAGCGCACCCGGCCGAGGCCCTCGGCCCTGCGCTCCCCCAGCCCCGCGGCCAGCACCGCCCGGAGACGATCGGGGTCGAGCCAGCCCTCCACCTGGAAGCGCGCGCAGCCCCCTGCGGCCAGCAGGACCAGGCTCGGCCGGGGCAGGCCCCAAACGGTGTGGAAGCTCTCCAGGCGCCGGACGCGGAGGAAGGTGGCCTCCGGCTGGGGCCGGAGCCGGACCCGGAGCGCCTCGCCCAGAGCGCGGGCCAGCTCCTCGACCGAGGTGGCGGGCCGGCCACGCCGGTCGCGCAGGCAGAGGTCGGTCTCTAGCCACACCGTGAGCCGGTCGCGGTCGCCCCCGACGGGCGTCTCCACCGGCTCCGCCTCAGGCTCGCCCGCCCAGCTCGCCTCCGCCTCCCCGAAGTCGTCCTTGCGGGAGCGGCCCAGCCGGGCGGGACGCTCCACCAGACTCCGGCGCCAGGCCGGCGCGAGCCGGTCCAGCGCCTCCGCCACCGACCGGTCGAGGAGCAGCCGCGAGCGCAGCACGGTGCCCGCCGGGATGGCCTGATAGGTGTACAGGCCCCCCACCTCGGCGGTGGGCCGCTGCAGGTCGTCGGCGATGGTGTTGCTGGTGTGCGAGGTGGGCGAGAGGTCCCGGCAGCGGAAGGAGCCGTCCCCGAGGGGGGCGAGGTAGCCGGTCCGGAGCTGCTTGGTCTGGACGACCGTCCCTGCCTCGTCCTTCAGGTCGGACTCGAGGAGGGCGTTGTGGGCCTCGATCTCCCCCTCCCTGCCCCCCTCCTTGGGCCGGCGGAGACAGAGCGGGATGGGCAGCCCCCGGCGCCCCTCCACCTCCGGGACCGCGGGCAGGAGCCGGACCAGGCCCTCTCGGACCCAGGGGGAGGGGTCGACGCCCAGACGCCTCAGCTCGCCCGAGAACCAGGCCAGGAGCACAGCCCCGGGGACGTGGTCGAGGGTCTCGGTCACATTGCCCACCACCTGGGCCGCCGCCACCACCGGCCTCCGCAGCACCAGACGCAGGTCCTGCCCGATCCAGTCCCCGCTCCCCGAGAGGAGATGGACGATGGCCGGCGAGGGCTCCGGCGACGCCGGTTCTGGGGGCACCTCGACGCGCTCCAGGAGGCGGAGCGCGTCCACCTCGGTCGTCCCCTGGAGGAGCCTGGCCCGGCAGCGCCCCAGCCCCCGGCGCCGGCCCCCGCCCAGGCGCTCGATCAGGGCGGCCCCAGCCGCCAGCAGCGCCAGCGCCGTCTCCCGGCCCTCCTCGTCCAGCCCCTCAGGCAGCTCCACCGAGGCGCTCAGCACGGCCCCGGCCCGGGCCACCTCCTCGAAGCGCAGGAAGTCGTCCATGGCCCGCCCGCTGTGCTCGTCGATCCGGACCCCGGGCTTGACAAAGGTGAAAGCTGCCCGGAGCCATCTGAGGTCGGGCGGCTCCGGCCCCTCGCCGGACCAGGCCCGGCGCAGCCGCTCCCGGATCGCCGGCCCAAACCTGGCCGGGGAGACGCGCAGCGCTGCCGGGCTCGGCGGGGCGGCCCCGGGACGCGGCTCCGCGGCCTGGTCACCGAACAGATGGCGCACCCATCTCGCCCAGGCCCCGGCGGCGCCATCGTCCAGGGCTCGGGCGGCGACCTCGCAGGCGTCCCGCCAGATGCCGGTGAGCGTCTTGGCCGGCACGCAGGGGAGGCCGTCGCCGTCGCGGGCGACCAGGACGTCGACCGTGGGCGCGCGGGTGCCGGTGCCCACCTGCCAGTCCGAGACGAACTCGATCTCGATCGTGAGGGCCTCAGCCATGGCCTCCTCCCTCCCTCGGGAGATCCCAGACCTCGGCCGCCTCTAGCAGGTCGAGCAGGTCGGTGACCGGGGGATGACCCTCGCCGTCGGAGGAGAAGAGCGACCCCGGGTACAGCTCCCCGAGGAAGGTCTCCCCGTGGCGGGCCAGCTCCAGCGTGAGCCGGGCATCGGCCACCTCCTTGCCCTGGGTCACGGCCTCGCGCAGCCGGGCCAGGACCGAGCGGGGGATGGCCCGCTCGCCGCGCTCGCGGATCTGCTGCAACCGCCCCAGGAAGCGACCGAACTCCCCAAGGGTGTAGGGGCGGGCGTGGAGCCGGAGCGACCTCGGGTCCGGCAGGGAACGGTGCAGTCGCCCCCGGACGGCCGCGAGCCGGGCGTCGGTGCTGTCGTAGAGCACCTGGAAGTCGAGCGCCGACTCAGGCTTGCGGCGCTTGGCCGACCGGAGCAGGTCCTCGGCCAGCTCGTAGGCGGCGTGGAAGGGATAGTGAGGTTTGACCACCGCCACCCCGGCGCAGGCGGTGAGCATGGCCCGACGGCCATGCCGCTCCGCCGCCCGCCCCAGGACCTCGCGGACCGTGCTCACCGCCGCCTCCAGGGCGCGGTCGAGGCCCTCGGGCCAGCGCAGCAACGCGGCCAGGTAGTCGTGGGCGAAGGCCAGGGCCTGGCGACCGTCGAGCAGCACGGTCAGGTCGTCACCGCCGACGATCAGGGGGAGAAGGGGAAGGGCCTCGTCCTCGGGGCCCTGGTGTTCGAGCAACCGTCGGGCCGCCACGCGGAAGGCGGAGGCCGCCACCAGGTCGATGCCGGCCGAGAAGCGACGCAGGGTGTCCACGTAGCGACGGCGATCCTCCGGGGCCGTGGCCCCCGCCAGGTGGTGGAAGTCGAGGAAGACCTGGCCGAGGCCGTTCCCGTCGGCATGGACCAGGCCCAGCCAGGTCGCCTCGCCTCGCCGCCCACGGAGCCCCTCCTCCAGCTTGGTGACGTTGCGGGGCAGGAGCCGCCCGGAGTCGCCGAGCTGGCGTCGGAGCCGCTCCAGGGCGTCCGCCGCCGCCCGGGACTTGGCCAGGCTGGAGGCCGACACCGCCGCCCCCTCCCCGCCCTCGGCCGCGGGGTCGATCGTCATCGCCGGATACCCGCTGTAACGACAGTCAGCCACGATCGGGAGCCGGGTGAAACGAAGCTCGGGCGCCGGGGCCCGGGCCGCGATCTCGGACCGACGCCGCACCGCCCGGCGGAGGCAGCGGTGGAGGGGCTCATCCCCCAGCTCGACCACGGAGCCGCGCACCACCAGCCCCGGGGCACGTTCCAGGAAGGTGCCGGTCACATGGGCCACCAGCTTCCGGCCCTCGGCCACCCCTCGGGCCAGGACCAGGGCCTGGCCCGATCCGACGGTGATGACCTCGAAGAACGCCTTTCCCTGCTCAATGGGAGGGTTCCGGCTCGGGCTCAGGAGCGCCACGACATCGATCTCTCGGCTGGCTGCCATGTTGCCCAGGAGGTCGGGGCCGTCCAGCTCCCGCACTCCCTGGGCGACGACCGCCCCCAGACGGTGGATGTGCTCGGACGCCCCCACGTTCTCGCGCAGGCGGTTGGTGGCGAAGATGTAGCGCTGGTTGCCCTCGGTCTCGAAGGCCACCAGGGCCACGTCCTCCCATCCCGCCGGCTCGCTCACCGAGCCCACCTCCCGCCGGGCGGGACATCGGCCGACCCACCCATCGGGCCAGGGCGGAGCCCGACGTGACCCGGGGACCTCGTCGCCATGCCTCGCCCGGAGACCTTGGCGGGCCAGGTCGCCCTCCCCTCGTACGTGACGTTGCTCCTCATGCCCTCCACATCTTGATATGGGCATCAGCGGCGGCCGTGTGACGGACCCATCGTCACCGGGAGCCTCCCGAGCCTCATCCCGGACCTCTGAGCAGGTCGTCCGGGCAGAAGGGAACCGTGCCGCCCGGGCATCCACCGACATCGGATGGCCCGCCGATGTCGCCCCGGCGTCACGTCATCGGCTCCGGGAAGCGGTGGGAGCTCGCTCGGGATGCCCACGTCCTGGAATTGGTCTCTTTCGGACGGTCGAAACTCCATGATGGCGCCGTGGGATGTCCTCGAGGCCGGCCCTTTGGAGGCAGAACGATCCCTGCGGAAGGGAAGCGTCTTACCAGAGGGACGTGGGGTAACCATGTGCCTTGCGGTGGTGGTTGAAGGGAGGAAGCTCATTGTGGTTGTGTCAAAGGTGGTTGTGTCAAAGCCGCATACATTACCCTCCTTCCGGTCAGCCGAGGGAAGGTGGGATGGGTAAGGCAACGGCCCGCGAGGTGATCTATCGGAAGGACGAGGACATCCTCATCCGTTGCTTCGCTCCACCGCAGCCGGCAGTAACCCTAGAATCGGGCGAAGGGTTCCTGGCCAGCGTCGATCTTGAGACGATCGAACTGATCACGGTCGAGGTCATGGACTGATCGGAGAGGACCGCCCCCCAACGCGAAGCAGGTCGGCGACAGGTCACCCGCTCACGTAACCCCCGCCCTTGCCTCCTGGCCTCGCCCCCGTGTAAACGTCAGCCCAGCCCCGCCTGGGCGGCTCCGCCCGTGTAAGAGGGCGACCGGCTCCCGCCTCCATCTCCGCCGGAGCGGAGACCACATCCATGCGCCGTCCATGCGCCCCGAGCTGGCCCAAGGGCGGGCGTCGCTACAGCTCACCAGGACGGCGTCCACGGGCGGGTCGGTCCTCGCCTGGCCCCGGAACCGGGAGGGCTCCCCGGGTGGGGCTCAGGAGCTGACCATTGAGCTCGCCCAACGCTCCTTGACCCAGCCGGCGCCAGAGCATGTAGAACCCGAAGGCGTCCTTACGGCGTCCCGCGTGACGCGTTCGGCACCAACTCGGCCGGGGCCGCCTCCGTCACGCGGGAGCTCTCGGTGACCAGTACCTGATGTGGATGTGGTGAGCACAACCGATCGTGAGCTTGAGGTTGGTCGGCGGAGATGCGCCGGCCGGGCCGAGGCGCTGACCCCGTCCCGTGTGCGCAACCAGGGCCATCGGGAGTCGCCGCTGGAGGGCTCGGCCAGGGAGCGGCCACGGCAGCTCCGCGCCCGCTGGGAGGAGGCGGGCGAGCCGCCCGCGGCGGTGGGACGGGCAGCCCGGGAGGGACGCTGGGTCCGGTGCCCCTGGGCTCGGCTGCGGTTGGAGCAGACCCCTCGTCGCTCCCGCCGGGCCGGGCAGGTGCAGGAACTGGTGGGGCAGCGCGGGGTCGTGACCCACGACGGGGTGTCGCCCCTGACCATGGCGCAGCTGATCCTCGGCGCCATCCAGCCTGCCAGGGCAGCCGGCTGAGCCATGGACCTGGTCCTGGACAGCCGAGGGCTGAGCCTCCGGCGGCACCGGCAACGCTTCCTGGTCACAGGCGGTGCCGAGCCCCGGGAGTGGGCAGCAGAGGAGGTCGGCCAGATCCTGCTCGGGCCGGCGCAGTCGATCAGCACCGACGCCCTTGCCCTGGCCGTGGAGACCCACACCGACGTGGCCGTGCTCGACCAGCGGGGTCAGCTGCTGGGGCGGTTCGTCCCCTCAACGATGGGAGGCGCTGCCCTGCTCAAGCGGGCGCAGCTGGAGGCCGCCATGGACCACCGCGGAGTGATCGTGGCCACTGGCCTTGTGCTGGCCAAGTGCCGCAACCAGCTGCACCTGCTGCGAGCGCTCGACGCCGCGGCCACCGTCGAGGCCCGCCGCGCCATCTCCCGGCTGCTCGAGCGACGGCCGGCACCTCCGCCGTCGCTGGCCGAGGCCCGTCCTGGGCTCTTCGCGCTGGAGGGTCGGGCCGGGCTGCACTACGTTCGCGGCCTGGCCGAGGTCGTCCCTGCTGAGCTCGGCTTCCGAAGGCGGAACCGCCGCCCGCCCCGCGACGTCGTCAACGCTGCCCTCTCCTATGGCTACGCCATCCTGCGCGCCCAGGTCGAGCGAGCCCTGGCCATCTGCGGCTTCGAGCCCAGCCTCGGCTTCCTGCACACCGACCGTTGGGGTAAGCCCTCCCTCTCCCTCGACCTGATGGAGCCGTTCCGGCCCCCGATCGTGGATCGGGCGGTGCTGACCCTGGTGCGACGCCGGCAGCTCGGCCTCGAGCACGGCGAGCAGCAGGGCGACGGCGCCGTGCTGCTGGGGCAAACGGGCCGACGGCAAGTGGCGGCGCAGGTGATGGAGCGCTTGCACGACACTCTCACCTACCAAGGGACGCAGGTGAGTTGGCGGAACCTCCTCGTGCTCGAGGCACGTCAGATGGCTGCCTTCCTACTGGGCCGGACCACGGCGTATCAGCCATACGTGCACCGTTGGACATGAGGCTCCTGGCCATCTACGACATCGGCGACGACCGACTCAGGGCCCGGGTTGCAGAGGCCCTGAAGGACTTTGGCCTGGTCCGGGTGCAATACTCAGCCTTCGCCGGCGACCTGAGCGCCAACCGGCGGGGCATGCTGGAGATCGTCGTCACCGACCTGCTGCAGAGGGACCAGCGCTCACGCCCCACGGACCGGGTGTACGTGCTCCCCCTCTGCGACTCCTGCTTCGCCGCTGCCCGCTTCTTGGGTGAGGTGAACCGGTTCCCCGACCGACGCAGGGACCGGTTCGAGGTGCTGTGAGGAGGATCATCGTGGACTCGGAAGGACACCTGGCGGTAACGGACCTGCTCAACCACCTCTACTGCCCTCGCATCACCTGGTTCTCTTTCGTGCTTGGCCTTCGCCCACGAGGGACGATCAAGACCGAGCATGGGCGTCGTGTCCACGAGGAGTGGACGCGACGGCGGCGAGCGGAACGGAACGAGGGCCACGGACCATCGCCCCGACTTGAGTTCCTGTCTCAGGAGGTGATCTCGAGACGTCTCGGCCTACGGGGAAGGATGGACGCGATGGCGACCGAGGAGGGAACCCTGCTTCCCTATGAGGTGAAGAGCACCACCACCCCCGCTCGCCCTTATCCCGGCCACCTGCTCCAGTTGGCCGCCTATGCCCTACTGCTGGAGGAAAGGACGGGACAACGGGTGGACCGTGGTTACCTGCACTACCTGGGCGACGGGGGTGTCCATGAGGTGGAGATCACAGAGGAGGCGAAACGGCAGGTACGAGGGGTCATGGAGAGCCTGCGGCAAGTGGTCGAGACGGAGGAGATGCCGCCCCGGGCACCGGCCTCCCACTGCCGAGACTGCGGCTACCGGAAGATCTGCGTCTGAGCGGCTCTCGAGGAGGATAAATCGCACAATATCGATAACAAGAAATACCATACCTTCACGCAAGTGCGGTGGTCGACCTCCGGCCCGTCTTCACATCGCCGGCTCGAGTTCGTGGAGCCATCAACCGAGCACAGATCGACAGGAAATCATCTGTCGTCAATATGATATTTCCATCATTTCTGCATACGATATAGGGGCCTTTATCGGAAATATGGCCATCATGTTTTATGAGCTGAACGCGCCGATAGGGTGGTCAACCCCAAAAACGGCCTCGGAGGGGGGAGGTTGACCACCCCTTCCCAATTCGGGCCCAACGACAAAATGACGACAGAGGCTCTGAAGGGGCTTGCCAAGGAGGGCCGGACGAGTTCAGAATGCGGTTGCAGCGGTAGCCCCGTGAAGTAGGGGATTGAAACGCGTGCCGTGAGTGTCCGTCTTCATAAATGAAGACCAGTTGCAGCGGTAGCCCCGTGAAGTAGGGGATTGAAACACAATCCTCCAGGCCCAAGCCAATGTCCTGGTCCTTCTGTTGCAGCGGTAGCCCCGTGAAGTAGGGGATTGAAACCCGTCCATGTCGTGGACGACTTCCCGGCCGTGGTCAATGTTGCAGCGGTAGCCCCGTGAAGTAGGGGATTGAAACCAGGACCTCCTTGAGGCGGTCGATCTCGTGGGGCAAGTTGCAGCGGTAGCCCCGTGAAGTAGGGGATTGAAACGTGCCTGCCTTCTGGATGGCCTTGTCCTGGCTGTACAAGTTGCGACGGTGGTCCCGTGAAGTACCAGTGCGCCCCGGCCCGAGGACGACGGATGCCGATCAGTTGCAGGAGCCACTCGATACGTCAATCGTCATGAGGATGGGACCAATCTGGACCCTCGCTTCTCTAGTCCAGGATCTGTAGGGCACAGAAGAGTGAAACGGGAGGGTGGGAAGAGATCTCAAACAGTGAGACGTCCTATGCCAACCTCATGGATTTGTTCGGAGATTGACTGGCCTTCAGGCCGACTTGCCAAACGCCAGATTGCAGTTGGGGATGTGCACCGTCCCATCGTAAAGGTGCTGA